>CAZQOM010000032.1:0-12535 GCA_964595145.1 uncultured Anaeroplasmataceae bacterium
TAGAAAGGATAGAATTCCTTCTTCTTTACTTGATGTTATAAATGAGATTGAAGATATAACTAAAGATCATACTGGTTTAGTAATTAGTCTTTGTGTTGATTATGGTTCATATGATGAAATTACTACTGCAACTAAAAAGATTGCATTAATGGTAAAAAATAACGAAATAGATATAGATGATATAACTAAAGAATTAATCGAAAATAATTTATTTACTAAAAATTATCCAAAATTAGACTTATTAATTAGAACAAGTGGTGAAATTAGAATTAGTAATTTTTTATTATGGCAATTAGGTTATGCTGAATTATATTTTACAGATACATTATGGCCTGATTTTGATGAAAAAGAATTAGAAAAAGCTATTTTAAGCTTTCAATCTAGAAATAGAAGATTTGGTGGGTTAAATGAAAATAAATAAATTATCACCACAAGGATATTGTGGTGGAGTTAAAAATGCTTTAAATATAGCATATAAAACTTTAAAAGATGAAAATTGTCCTAAACCAATTTATCTATTAGGTTCTATTATACATAATAAAAATGTTATTGAGGATTTAAAAAAATTAGGAGCAATATTAATTGAAGATAATAATTTATCTAAAGAAAATTTAATAGATAAAATAGAATATGGTACTGTTATTTTTTCTGCACATGGTGTTTCACCTAACGTTTATAAAAAAGCTAAAGAAAAAGGGTTAAATATTATTGATACTACCTGCCCCAATGTTTTAATTGTACAAAAACAAATAAAAAAATATTTAGATTTAAATTATAAATGTTTATATATAGGTACTAAAGGACATCCTGAATGTGAAGCAATTTTAGGAATATCTTCTTCTATAATTTTAATTTCTTCTATAGATGATTTGAAAAATATTAATAAAGATGATAAGATATATGTAACGAATCAAACAACACTATCTATATATGAAACTAACGAATTATATAACTATATAAAAAATAATTATAGTGATGCAACAATTGATAATAAAATATGTAATGCAACAACAGTAAGACAAGAAGCATGTATAAAACAAGAATATGTAGATTTATGTTTAGTAGTTGGAGATAAATCTTCTTCTAATACTAAAAAACTTTTACTTGCTTGTATCAAAAATAATATTAATACTATTCAAATAGAAAATCTAGATGATTTAAAAAAAATTAATTTAACTAGTATAAATAGCATTTCAATTACATCTGGTGCATCTACACCAGAATATATTGTAAATGAAATTATAGAGTATTTAAAAAGAGTGGATTAGTCCACTCTAATTTTTTTAATTATATCTTCTTTACTCATACCATAATTATTTAATACATCTTCTATTTTACCATGAGTAATAATTTCATTTTCACTAAAAGAAATACTTTCGATTTTAGTATTAAATTTATTATTATATGCATAAACAATTATATCCTTATATAAACTTCCATTTATAGTTGTTTGTTCAACTATAACGACTTTTTTATATTTCTTTAATACATCATTAAGCATAGTATAATCAATTGGTCTAATAAATCTAGCATTAACTAAACCACAATTTAAATTATTTTCATTAATAATTTTATTAATTCTTGCAACATCAGAACCATAAGTGATTATACAAGAATCACTACCTTCTTTAATATATTCCCATGTTTCATCAACAACATAATTATAATCTAAATTATCTAAAATAGCATGAACATTTGCTCTTGGATATCTAATTACAAAAGGACATTTATTTAAAAATGCGAAATTAAATATTCCTATAAGTTCCTTAGCATCCTTAGGCATAGCAATTTTAATATTTGGCATTAAATTAAACATCCCTATATCATAAATACCTTGATGAGTTGAACCATCTTCCCCAACTACTCCAGCACGATCAATTCCAATAATTACTGGTAGATTTTGTCTAGCTATATCATTTAAAATTTCATCAAAGGCTCTTTGAGAAAATGTGGAATAATATAATAAGACAACTCTTTTATTACTTATCGCAATACCTGCAGCCATATCAGCAGCATGCTCCTCAGCAATACCTACATCATAAAAATCATTAGGATAAAAAGATGCAAAGTTATCTAATTTAGAACCTGTTTTCATTGCAGGAGTAACAACATAAAATTGATTATTTTTTCTTTTTTCTGTTAAATAATTAGATACTAAATCAGAATATGAATGTTCATTAGCTAAAGGTTTTTTTAAAGGTAAACCAGTTTTTTTATCAAATGGTGGTACCCCATGAAAACTACCTTCCTTATCAAGTTCAGAATGAATATATCCTTTACCTTTTTGTGTTAAAATATGTAATATAACTGGTTCTTTATTATTTTTCACTCTTTGTAATGATTTAATACAAGCTCTTAAATCATTTCCTTTAATAGGTCCATAATAATCTAAGCCTAAATCCTCAAAAACATTATCATGAATAAAAGCTTTTATTCCTCTTTTTAATTGATGAAACCAATTTGTAACAAATGTTGGAAATATAATATTTAAAAATCTCTTAATTCCACGCCAAATACGAGTACCTCTTAGCCTAGAAAAAGTATTTGATAAAGCACCAACTGATTTTGATATCCCCATTTTATTATCATTAAGTATAATAATAGGTGAAAGATTTCTTTGAGATCCTAAAAAATTAATACCTTCTAATGATACACCATTCATAATTGAAGAATCTCCTATCAAGCTTATCACTTTTTGTTTTTTATCATCACTAGCTATAAGCATTCCTGCCATTGCTGATATAGTTGTAGATGAATGTCCAGATTCCCAAACATCATATTTTGATTCTTCTTTATTTATATAACCACTTAATCCACCAAATTGTCTTAAATTAACAAATTCTTTAGCTCTTCCAGTAAGAATTTTATGTACATATGACTGATGTCCTACATCAAATAAAAATTTATCTTTTTCAGGATCAAAAACATAATACATTGCGATAGTAATTTCAACTACTCCTAAATTACTACTTAAATGACCTCCAGTTTTAGATATATTATCTATTAAAAATTCTCTTATTTGATTGGCTAATTCTTTTAATTCTTTAATATTTAATTTTTTTATAAATGATGGATCTTTAATCTCCAATAAATCTATCATTTCATTCACCTTATTTCATAAACTTCGCTTTTTTAATTATACAATATTTATTAATTATATTCTATAATTATTTTATTTTTTCCTAATTTTACCATTATTATTATAAATTATATAGCCATAATATAGTTGAGGAAGTGATAAAATGAAAAAAATAACTTGTAAATATTGTAGTAAAGAAAATAATTGGGAAATAAAAGATCAAAATGGCAATATTTTAAATAAACATTATTCTTCTAAAGAAAAGTGCATAAAAGATGCAAAAAAACTTGCAAATGAATGTGGTTGCGAGTTATGTATTTGTGAAGATACATGTTGTAAATAAAATAAAAACTCTAGTTTATTATTTAAAATTATATAAAACTAGAGTTTTTTTATTATAATTCTTCTTTTTCTAAAATTGCAACACATTCAATACATTTTGTTTTAGAAAACATATCCATACCTGTTATTTTTTTTACAATATAGCCATTGTCATTAAACATATATAAATCTCTTTTTAGAGTTGTTGCATCACATGATATATATATAACTTGTCTAGGTTTTAAATATCCAATAGCATTAATAAATTGTTTAGTAGATCCATCTCTTGGCGGGTCTAATATTACAATATCATACTTCATTTTATTTTTAACAGCATTAGTAATATAATTAGTTGCATCATCACATATAAATGACACATTTTTAATATTATTTATCTTCACATTTATATTTGCATCAATTATTGCATTTTTATTTAATTCAACACCAATTACTTCTTTAGCATACTTAGATGCAAAAATAGAGATAGTACCAACTCCACAGTATGCATCTAAAACTACATCATTTGGTTTAATATTTGCATCATTTAATGCTAAATTATATAATTTTTTCATACCTAATGAATTAATTTGAAAAAAACTATTAGGAGATATTTTAAATTTATAATTACCTATATTTTCATATATAAACCCAGGTCCATATAAAACTTTATTTTTTTCACCTAAAACTATTGATGTATCTCTAGAATTATAATTTTGAACAATTGTTGTAATATTTAAATTTAATTTTAATAGATCTTTTATAACGTTATTTCTTCCTGGAAACATTTCTCCATTAGTAACAATAATTAACATTAATTGTTTTGTTTGAAATGCGTATCTAACAAAAACATGCCTTAAAACACCTTGTTTTGTTTTTTCATCATAAGGTCTAATTTTATGTTTAGAAAGTATTTTATTTAATTCATTTATAACTTCGTTTGCTTGTTTTGCCTGAAGCATGCAATTATCTACTGTAACTAATCTATGAGAATATTCTTCATAAAATCCACAAACGACTTTTTTAGTTTTAGATAATTTATAGGTCATTTGACTTTTATTACGATAATGAAGTGGTTCAAATGTAGATATAACTTCTATTTCAGGTATACCTTTAATATGACTAAATAGTTCATTTAAATACTTTTTCTTTAATTGTATTTCATAATCATATGATATATGCATAAACTGACAACCACCACATTCTTTTTGATGTGGACACCCATTATTTACTCTATGGATACTAGGTTTAATAACCTTATGTAAAGTAGGATATTTACCATCAGTATTAACTAATATATCTTCATCATCTACACAATCATGAATTTTATATTCTTTATCATTTATTTTAATTATTGCGTCTGCTTCATAATTAACTTTAACATTTTTAAATTCTTTTATCATAAAGCCTCCTAAATTAATTTAGTAGTCCAAGCTTCTGCATCTAAAACATCTGTAACAAGACCATTATAGAATTCAGGTTCATGACAAACCAAAACTATTGTCCCTTTAAACGCTATTAAAGCTTCTTTTAATGCTTCTTTTGCTAAAACATCTAAATGATTTGTAGGTTCATCTAAAATTAGTGTATTGCATTCTTTAAGCATAATTTTACATAATCTCACCTTAGCAGCTTCACCACCTGATAAAACCATCATTAAGGATTCAATTTTATCTTTATTTAAACCACATGCAGCAAGAGCACCTCTTACTTCAGCATTAGTCATTATAGGATATTCCTGCCATATTTCTTCTAAAGCTGTATTTTTTGAATTAGATTCTTCTTGAGCAAAATAACCATAATGTATATTATAATCAAGTTTACATTCACCATCAAGAGGAGGAATTATTCCTAATAAAGTTTTTAATAATGTAGATTTACCAATACCATTAGCTCCTTTTATAACTACTTTTTTTCCTCTTTCAATTACAAAATTTAATTTTTTAGATAAAGGTTCATTATAACCTATGACTAAATTGTTAGCTGTTATAACAAATTTCCCTGAAGCACCACATTCCTTAAATTTAAAATTAGGTTTGATTTGTTCTTTTGCTTTATCTATAATTTCCATTTTATCAAGTCTTCTTTGACGAGATTTTGCTAAATCTGTTGTAGCAACTCTAGCTTTATTTTTAGCAATAAATTCCTTTAAATCCTTTATTTCTTTTTGTTGTTTTTCATAGGCAATATTTTGTTGTCTTTTCTTTAATTCATACATTTGCATAAAGCCATCATAATTACCAGTATATCTAGTTAATGTACCATCTTCCATATGATAAATAACATTAATTACACTATTTAGAAATGCTACATCATGCGATACTAAAATAAATGCATTTTCATAATTAGATAAATAATTTTTTAACCAGTTTACCTGTGCCTCATCTAAAAAGTTTGTAGGCTCATCTAAAATTAATATCATAGGTTGAGCTAAAAGTAATTTAGTAAGTAAAACTTTAGAACGTTGACCACCACTTAAATCTGTAACATCACGGTCTAACCCAATTTCTCCTAAGCCTAATCCATTAGCAACTTCTTCTATTTTAGCTTCTAAAGAATAAAATCCTGAAGCTTCAAGTTCAGATTGTATTTCACCTGTATCTTCTAATAATTCTTCCATTTCTTCTGGAGTACAGAAAGCCATTTTTTCATACATTTGATTCATTTCTTCTTCTAAATCATACATATGTTTAAAAGCTTCTCTTAAAACTTCGCGAATTGTTTTTCCTTTAGTTAAGGTTGTATATTGGTCTAAATATCCAGTTGTTATTCTTTTACACCATTCAATTTTACCACTATCTGGTGTTAAAGAACCAGTAATCATTTTTATAAATGTTGATTTTCCTTCGCCATTTAATCCTATTAATCCAACATGTTCACCTTTTTGTAAAACAAAGCTGGCATTTTCTAAGATGCATCTATTTCCAAAAGAAAAAGAAACATCACTAACTTTTAATACACTCATAAAATCTCCTTATGATAATTCAAGCATTTTATTTAATGCTTGAAAAGCACCTTTTGCTTCTAATTTATCTACTATTATTTCATTTTTTTCTTCTTTTAAACAATTATATACATCATTAAGTGTTGTATATTTCATACTAGCACAAGTAAGAGTTTGACTTGCTAAATAAAAAGATTTATTAGGACTAGCTTTTTCCATCGCAGAAATAACTCCTTTTTCAGTACAAACTATATATTCGCTATGATTATCTTTGATAGTAAAATCAAGCATTTGTTTAGTAGAACCAACATAATCAGCTATATCTAAAATATCAAGTTTACATTCAGGATGAGCTATAATTAATGCATTAGGGTATTTATTTTTTAATTCTAAAACCTTATTTTTATCTAAATAATGATGAATTGGACAACATCCATCCCATACATCAAATGATAAATTTGCTTCTTTCATAGCATATTTAGCTAAATTTTGATCAGGACAATATAATATTTTATCACCATTATTTATATAATGATTTATAATTTTTAAAGCATTAGTTGAAGTGCAAATACAATCACTCAATGCTTTAGTTGAAGCTGTAGTATTAACGTAAGCTATAATCTTAGTATCAGGATGATTATCTTTATATTCTTTTAAAGATTTCGCATTAATCATATCTGCCATTAAACAACCAGCATTTAATACAGGTAAAAGTACCTTTTTTGTAGGATTTAATATTTTAGCTGTTTCAGCCATAAAATGAACACCACAAAAAACGATAATACTTGCATTAGTTTTTTTAGCAATTTCTGCTAAATATAGGCTATCACCTAAATAGTCTGCAATATCCTGTATTTCTTTATTTTGATAATAATGTGCTAAAATAATAGCATTTTTTTCTTTTTTTAATTTATTTATTTCTTCTACTAAATTCATAACATACTCCTAATGAAACTTTAAAGATATATCAAGTGATTTTACAGAATGAGTTAAAGCTCCAACAGAAATATAATCAACTCCTAAACTAGAAACCTCTTTTATACGATTTAAATTCATATTTCCTGAAGCCTCTAATTTATGTAAATGATTATTTTCGATAACACATTTTTCCATTAATTCATTTGACATATTATCTAACATTATAATATCACAATCAGTAGCTAAAGCTTCTAAAAATTGTTCATATGTTTCAACTTCTACTTCTATTTTCACACCATTTGTTTTTGTTCTAGCAAGTCTTACTGCCTCACTTATAGACCCAACTGCATCAATATGATTATCTTTAATCATAACCATATCTGATAAGCAATATCTATGATTAGTTCCTCCACCATCTCTAACAGCTTGTTTTTCTAATATTCTAAGATTTGGTGTAGTTTTTCTTGTATCAAGTATTTTACAATTACCAACTAATTGCTTAACATATAAATTAGTTGTTGTTGCAATACCACTCATTCTTTGAAGTAAATTTAGAGAAACTCTTTCAGATTTTAAAATAGTTTTAGTGTCTCCTGTAACAGTTCCAATAATTTGTTTATTAAAAACATAATCACCAGATTTAACATTAAATTTTAAATCATAATTACCACCAACAATCCTAAATACTTCTTTAACAACTTCAATTCCTGAAATAATTCCATCTTCTTTTGCTATAAAATAAGCTTTTGATTGATGATTATCAGGAATTAAATTATCAGTTGTAATATCTCCTGTTGGCATATCTTCATTTAAAGCATTTTTAATTATTTTAATTATTTCTTCATTCATAATGTTAATTTAATCGGCAATGACAGCCAATTGACTCCTTTCTAGCAAGAGCTTGTTCAATAATTATTAAAGCAACTGTTACCATGTTAATTGTTTCATAATAATATCTTGAAAAAACTTGGATTTTCTTTAAATTATTATAATGTTTTGTTAATAATTTTTTAGCAAGTAATAGATTTTCTTCAGTTCTAACTATGAAAACATATTTACTCATAACATCTCTTATTTCAACTCTAATATCTTTGAAATTAAATTTTTTATGAGTAAATACCATATCTGGTAAAACAACATCAATTTTACCAAAACTTGATTTATCATTATTAATTTCATCTGCAACTCTACCTGAAAAAACAATACATTCTAAAAGTGAATTAGATGCAAGTCTATTTGCACCATGAACACCAGTATTTGCACATTCACCAACTGCATATAAATTTTTCATACTTGTTCTACCATATGTATCTGTATTTATACCACCACATAAAAAATGTTCTACAGGTGCAACAGGAATATAATCTTTAGACATATCAATACCATGTTCTAAGCAATATTTATAAATTGTTGGAAATCTTTTAATCAAATACTTTTTATCCTTATGGGTGATATCTAAATAAACATGATCACTCCATGTATCAAACATTTCACGATGAATCGCTTGAGAAACAACATCTCTAGGGGCAAGTTCCATTCGTTCTTTATCATATTTTTCCATAAAACGAATACCCTCAATATTTCTTAAAATACCTCCTTCACCGCGTACTGCTTCACTTATTAAAAAAGTTTTACCAATTTCATCTTCAATATAAAAACCTGTAGGATGAAATTGAACAAATTCCATATTTTTTATTTCAACACCAGCACGATATGCCATAGCAATACCATCACCACATGCAATTTTTTCATTAGTTGATTTCTTATATATACCACCAATACCACCAGTAGCAAGTATTATTCTATTAGCTAAAACATATACTTCCTCGTTATCTGGATTAATAACTATAACACCTAAAGCTTTGTTTTCATTTGAAAGTATTTCAATAGCCATTTCGTTTTCAAAAACATCAATATTACATCTTTTAGCTAATTCATTTCTTAAATCACTCATTACCTTAGCACCAGTATCATCCCCACCAGCATGCAATATTCTTCTACTTCTATGTCCACCTTCTAATGTAGTAACAAGAGTACCATCTTCATTTTTATCAAAATTAACTCCAAATGATAATAGTTGATTGATTCTTTTACCAGCTTCACTAACTAAAATATATGTAGCTTCTTTATCATTTAAATTAGCTCCAGCTCTTAGTGTATCTTCATAATGTTCTTGAATTTTAGCATCATCAAATTTAACTTCAGCAGCAATTCCACCTTGAGCTAAATTTGATGAACCTCGTTTTATATTATCTTTAATAAATAATCCTACATGAAGACTTTTATCTAGGGCTAATGCTGCAAAAATACCTGCAAGTCCTCCACCTAATATTACCACATCAAATTGTTTAATCTCTTTCACAAACATCACTTTCCTTAATAATCAACTAATTATAACATAAATCGCCTTAATAGAAAACTATTAAAGCGATTTTATATTAAATAATTACAATAATTTCTCCAGGATTTTTCCTTTTTAAAAAAGATGAATCTAAGTATTTTTTACCATTAAGTGTTTGATATTTAATATTAAAAATATCAATTTCAGATGATAAAATATAATCTAATATTTGTTTTTTATTTTTTAATTGTTCTAGTTCTTCTAAACATGCAGTTTTAATTTTATGCGTTCCACCTTTACTGCCATATCCTACAATAAAGCAAATTACATGTTCTTTTGATTTTCTAGCAAGTAAAATTGCTTGTTTCATATTATATAAAGCAGTATCTTTTGTCTCATTTTTCAAATGTAAATCTATAGTGTACATTTTTTTAAAATAAATACTCGCGAATAGCGAGTATTATTCCATATTAAATCTTCTTTTAGTGTATGCACAAATGGCTTCAACTGCAGTTTCAATACCATTTTTAGAATTTATACATAGATCATATGAATCTGGTTTTCCCCATTCTTTATCTGTGTAGAAATTATAATAAGAACGTCTTTTCTTATTCTTTTTAGAAATAATACTTTGAGCCTTATTAGGATTGATATTATAATAATTTATAGCACGTTCTATTTTATCTTCCATTGGAGCACAAATAAAAACTTTAACAACATTAGGATTTTCTTTTAAAACATAATCTGCACATCTACCAACAATAACGCAAGATTCTTGATTTGCAATTTTTTTAATAGTTTCAAATTGTGCTAAAAATACTTTTTGTCCTAAAGACATATCCATACCATAAAGTCCTTGTGCATAAGAAAATGCACTTTCTTTTGTTTCATCATAATTTTCTAAGCAAGATTTAGAAATACCTGATAAATCAGATGCTTTTGTTAACAATTCTGAATCATAAAAAGATATACCTAACTTTTCAGCTACTAATTTACCAATAAAACGTCCACCACTTCCGTATTCACGACTAATTGTAATAACGAATTTCATATTAAATTCCTCCTTTGGCTTTCCTTAATTATATTATATCATTATTATATTTAAATTGTAAGTGTTTTCATAATATTTTTTTTCAAAAAAATAAAAAAAATTAATTTTTTTAAAAAAAATGTAAAAAAAGTGTTGACACGATTTTATTTTGTGGTATAATAAACGAGCAAACTTAAATGGCCTGTTGGTGAAACGGTTAACACACATGCCTTTCACGCATGCATTTATGGGTTCGAACCCCGTACAGGTCACCATTTAAAGATAACGCTATTCCATTATGGAATAGCTTTTTTTTATAAAAAAAATCTACTTCAAAGTAGATTTTAAAATAACATTATAATAATTAATAAAATTGTGCCTACTAAGGCAGGAATAATCATCAATGCCTTAGCAAGCTTATCAACTTTTCTTCTTTTATACGAATCTATAAAATAATTATAATAAGAATAAAATTTTAAATCTTCTAGGTATTTTAATGCTTGTTTTTTAGGTGAATAAAAAATTAAATCTTCTAATCTATCTATACAATCATTTTCTAATGTTTTACTATCATTATAATCTATTAAAGAAAAAATTTTTAAAGCATTAACATAATCTTTATTATCATAATATTTTTTTGCCTTAATATATTTTTCTTTCATTTAAAGTATAACCTTCATTAAACCAAATACTATATATCCAATAGTTAAAGAATATAAAAATAAAATTAATAGCATTATTAAACTATTTTTTCTAGTTTCCTTAAATTTCATTAAATAAAATAAACCAACACCAGCATTTACACTTAGTCCTGTTACAAGTGCTCCAAAAGATAAACCATTCATTAAAAATAATTCAGTCATTAAAACACTGGCTGCACAATTAGGTATTAGACCTATTATAGATGCAAAAATAGGGCCTAAAAACTCATTTGTTCCTAAGAAAGAGATAATTCTATCTTCACCTATTAAATAAACTAAAATACCAAAAAATACGTTTACAACAAATACATATAAAAATATTTTAAAACAATGAAATAAAGGGTGTAATATATGTGTAAAAACAAATGTTTCTTTTACTTCACTATGATGATGGTGATGATGTTCACAGCAATCTACATGTAAATCATTTGGCTTCAATTCTTCTTTTTTTCTAATAAATAAATCAACTACATATCCTAATGTCATACCAAGAATCCACTTAATCAACAATAATGGAATAACATATATAATTTTTTTATAATCACTACATAAAACAAATATAGCTTCATCAGAACAAGCAAAAAATATTGCAAGTATAGTACCCATACTTATTTGTCTTTTTTGATACATATCAGCACCAACTACTGAAATGCCACATTCAGGTATTAAACCACAACTAGCACCTATTAAAGGTGATATTTCTTTATGTTTCAAAAATATTTTATTTACCTTTTCATGAACAAATGAAAATATAAAATATAATATAAATGAAATCCCAAATACTTTTAAACTATCAATTAATGAATCTAAAAAAACATCAATCATTTTTCGCACACTCCTTACATATTCCTAACAACATAGTTTCTCCTTCTATAATATCAAAATTATGATCCAAAGAAATATGTTTTAAAAAGTTATTAGCTTTAATACATTCTAAATGAGTAACATTTCCACACTTATTACATATTAAATGTAAATGATTATAACAATTACTAGCATATCTATATTCATATCTTTTAGTATTAGGGTTATAACCTTTATGAATTATTTTTTCTTTTTCAAGTGTAGTAAGTTTACGATAAATTGTTGCTTTATTAATATCCTTAAAATAATCAATTAAATTACTTGCAGAAAAAGAGTTTTTAGAATTTGTCTTAAAAAATTCAATTATGTACAATGTACTCTACTAGAGTATTTTTACATT
>CAZQOM010000033.1:0-12508 GCA_964595145.1 uncultured Anaeroplasmataceae bacterium
AAAAAAACTATAGCCTAAGCTATAGCAGAAGAGGTTTTGTGGTCACACTATTTTTTTTAAATTTATCTCCCAATTTACTCTAAATATAATAATGTTTAACTAGCATAAATAAATTCGAAATTCAATTTTGAATTACAGTTAGGATCAATATAAGATACACCACCTGTATGTCCATCATCAATCATGTAAAAATATGCTTTCTTAGTTGAACTGAAAATCCATACTCCTGATTTATATGTATATATACGATATCCAATACAAGCAACCGCATGATTTAAAACGAATGTTTTACTATTACGAACTCCCATGAATACAGCTCTTCCTATATCTAAATGACCTAATATATCTGATACATTAGTTGATGTTTTTGGAGTTACTGTACCACCGCCATAATAAGATGTAATAAAATAAATTAAATCTTTTGTGTTCGCTGTAGAAAATCCACTAACTGGTGTATAATCTCTATATTTTGTTGCATAATAACATATTTTTTCATAAAGCTCATATACATGTTCTAAATCATTTTGAGTTGTCCAGTATGATTCAATTCCAATTCCACCTTGTCCAGTTCCATATTGTTCATAGTTAGGATCTTCTTTAATTGATTCACTAATATCAATTTGATCTTCTGGAGTAGGCATTCCTGAATAAAATCCCATATATTGCCAACTATTAAATACATTAAAACAAGCGTTTAAAGCACAATTAGATTCAGTTTCATAATAATAATAGTTATTCCCACCATCTTTTGATATTCTTTTAATGAATCTTGTTGTCTTAAACATTTCCATTGGTAGATAATTATCATATGCAACTTCATGTGTTTCAACAAGATTATAAGATGGATATCTATCAGCCATATAAGCATCTATATCATAAATATATGCATCACCTGGTTCATCTTGACCATTATATCCATAAATAGTATCACTAATTGGTTCTTCATCATACTTTTCATATTTTTTTCCATTATATTTTAAAAATCCATCAGCTGAACTATAATATGTGAATTTAACATCTTTTAGATAATCTAAATCTCCATCTACTTCCATATGATATAAATCAAAAGTAAAAGAACTGACTAAATAACCATTATCATCATTAAAGTCTAGATATACTCCATATTTATTTTCATCTATAACATATACAATACTATAACCTTCAATGAAATTCGCTTTAAATGTATCTTCATTTATTTTATTATATTCATTTCTAAATGTCATTAAATTATCTTCAATAAAATTTACCATTTTTTCACATGAAGATTTTAACGTTTTTTCACTAGCTTGTACTTTTGTGCTCGTAAAATTAATACTAATAAAAATAACCCCTACCAATAATACAATTAATATCTTTTTCATCTTTTTTTCCTCCTTTCAATTATATATACGTAAAAAACTTCAGTTTTTTTTCACTTTTTTTAAAAAATTTAATTTTTTTATAAAAAAAGCCATAATGAAAACATTCACTATAGCTTTAAATTAAATTATTTAAAATTATTAATTAATTTTTTAACAATTTTAAAATCTGAAGTATGAATTTTGATTTGATATTTATATCCGCTTATTGTTTCTAAATAATAATTTTCTTCAAAATGATAATATTTAATTTTATAATTAGATAATGACAGATTATTTTTATATTTATTTATAAAATCATTGATAAATACATTTGAATTTTTATGCGTTATATATAAACTTATTTCAATACCGTCATATATATAATGTTCTTCTAACAATGCATTTTTATCATTAAATTTTAATAAATAACTATCTTTTTTTATTGCATCACGAAAATAATGAATTATATAATCATTATCTTTATTAAAGTCAGATATTGAATCAATTGATTCTTTTGATAAATTATTATAATTAGTATTTATACCATCTGATAAAAAATGCCAATTATTATTCGGGTTAATACAAGCATATGTTATAGGTATTGATAAAATCAAAAGTGATGCAAATAAAAGAATTAAAGATTTTTTTAAAAATAATTTTCTTGTTTTTCTAGCATATTCTTTATTTCTACGAATTCTTTTTTTTGTTTTTCCTAATATACGATCACCATTATCATAATCATCTATTATTTCATGTTCTTGCATACAAATCTCCCCCTTATTATAATAAAAACATTGAAATTATAACATAAATGATAAATACTTACAATTTCTTGCAGTAAATTAAATTATCTTATTATAATAACTAATTTTTTATAGTTAAAATTAGCTAAATTATTTAAGATAATACATCATTATCAAATCTTAATTCTTTCTTATCTAAATCAACAGTTATTTTAGACTGTAAAGGTAAAATACATCTAGGTGTAGAATGTCCTATATTAATATTATATAAAATAGGTAAATTAGGATTATTAATAACATCAATCAAAGCTGTTTTATATTCCTCATAATACTTTTCGTCCATAGGTTTACCAACAATTATAGCTTTAACACTTTCAAATACACCTTTATTTTTAAATGCCTCTAACATCGTTTTATATTCCTCTACAGTTGGTTGTTCTTCAGACGTTTCAAGTAATAATATTTTATCAGACCATTCTTCTTTTGATAAAAATAAATTATATTTATTAAAAATATCTAATTGATCATTATATCTTTTGCCAGAAATTATATCATACATACTTTCAAGACAACCACCAAATAGAATACCTTCAACAGTACCATTTGATTGAATATTCTCAAAGCCTTTATTTTCTATCATTTCATCTCTTTTAGTTCCAACAGCAGTTGGACTAAAATCATGACGCTCTAAATACCATACTTTACTTGATATTATTTTATTAAATTTTTTATTAAAAAGATTTAAAAATGCATCTTTAGAATATGGCAACATTTTTTTATCTAATTCTGCTAAATCAGGTAAAAATGCTTGACCATAAAAAGTAGGTAAACCTAATTTGTAAAACATAAAATGATTAATAGTAGAATCAGAAAAACCTAAAAATATTTTAGGATTATTTTTAACTGCTTCTTTAAATTCATTATCTTCTAATAAAAATGGTAATGTTCTATATGTATCATCTCCACCAATAGCACAAATAATTGCTTTTATACTTTTATCTAAAAATGCATTTTTCAAATCCTCAGCTCTAGCTTCAGGATGTTCTTTAATATAAACAATACCTTTTGTTGAATTAGGCATAAAAACAGGTTCTAATCCAAACTCCTTTAATCTTTTAATACCTAAATCTAATTCATGCTTTATAAAGTTTTCTCCTAAAATACCACTTGATAATGATACAATAGCAACTTTATCATTCTTTTCTAAATGTTTAGGAATCACATTATCACTTCCTTTTCTTTTAAAGCATTATAGCATAACGCCAAATAAAATGAAACAAAATAATAGAGAAATCGTTTTACATTATGAAAGCTGCCTTAAAAAGACAGCTTCAAATTAATCCTTTAATATTTCTAAAAATTCATTAAATAATACTTCTTCTGTAAATCCATATTCTTCATTAATGTATTTTAAAGGCATAGATTGTCCAAATTCATCAATGCCATGTACATTTGATGCATATTTATACCAAGGCATACTAGATCCCATTTCAACAGCCATACGTTTAGTAATTCTTTTTGGTAAAATTTGATTCTTATATTCATCTGATTGTTTTTCAAATAAATACATTGATGGCATAGAAACTACTCTAACATATTTATCAATAGCCTCTAACTTTTTAGCTACTTTAATACATAAAGATAACTCAGAACCACATGTTACAAATAACGCACCAGGAGTACCTTTTGGTTCAAATGCAATATAAGCACCTTTAGAAACACCATCAAAATCTGTACAATCTAGCACTTCTAGATTTTGTCTTGAAGATACAATAACTGTTGGATTAGTTTTATTATCAACAGAAAGAATTAAAGCAGAAGCCATTTCTTTAGCATCAGCTGGTCTAAATACATTTGTATTAGGTGTACTTCTAAACATTGTTAATTGTTCTATCGGTTGATGTGTCGGCCCATCTTCTCCCACACAAACTGAATCATGCGAAAAGAAGAATAAAGAAGGTAAATTCATTATTGCAGCTAAACGTATTGCAGGTTTCATATAATCACTAAATACAAAAAATCCTGCACAAAAACCTCTTAACCCACCATGTAATGTAATTCCATTTGTAATCGCCGCCATAGCATGTTCTCTAACACCAAATTTAATATTTCTACCAGTCGGATTTACTTTACTAAAAATACCATCAGCACCTTTAACCATTGTTGAAGGAGTTAAATCAGCAGACCCACCAACTAAACATGGAAGTTTTGATGATAACCAGTCTAAAACCTTACCCATTACAACACGTGTTGAAACACTACTTCCTACTTCAAATTCAGGCATTCCATCATAGTTGTCAAGACTAATATCATCAAACATGTAATCATTTAATAATTTATAATCTTCGCTATATTTTTTAGCATATTCACTCATCAAATAATTCCAACTTGAATTTGCTTGACTACCACGTTCAACAATTGTTTTCTTATAATAAGAAACTACTTCTTCTTTTGCAGTAAAAGCCATTTGTTTAGAATCAAGATTTTCCTTTAATTGAACTATTTCATCTTCTGATAAAGGTTTACCATGAACAGATGATTCACCACTATTAGGAGCACCATAACCAATTTCTGTTTTAATTTCAATTAAAGTAGGTTTTAAAGAAGTTTTTGCATCTTTAATAGCTTCATCAATTAAATCTACATCATTTCCATCTTCTACTCTTATATAATTCCAATTCATAGCTTTAACTTTATTTTCAATTAAATCAGAAGTTGTTAAACTAACAGTACCATCTAATTGAATATCATTTGAATCATATAAAACAATTAATTTATTTAACCCTAAATGACCTGCAAGAGACATAGCTTCCATTGTAACACCCTCTTGTAAATCACCATCACCACATAAAACATACGTGTTATGATTAATAATATCACAATGTTGTTTATTAAATTTTGCTGCTAAATGAGCTTCAGCTATAGCAAAACCAACCGCAGTAGAAATACCTTGTCCTAAAGGACCTGTAGTCATTTCAACCCCTGGTGTATGTCCATATTCAGGATGTCCTGGAGTCAAGCTTCCTTTTTGTCTAAAATTCATTAATTCCTTCATCGGAATATTAAATCCTGCAAAATAAAGCATTAAATAAAGTAACGCAGACCCATGTCCTGCAGATAAAATAAATCTATCACGATCAAACCATTTTTCATCATTAGAATCTATATTTAAATGACGTGTAAAAAGAGTATGTATAATAGGGGCAGCGCCTAAAACAATTCCAGGATGTCCACTTTTTGCCTTAGTGATCATTTCAGAACCTATTACACGTAAAGTTTTTATACATTCATTATCAATATAATTATTCATTATCACTATTCTCCTCAATTATATCTGCTTTATCATCAGTAATTTCACTTTCGTTTTCTTCTAATGAATTATCTTCAACATCTTCTTCATCTTCTTCTGGATATAAATTGTCATAATATTGATCCATATAGTCTTTTTGACGTTCTAATAATTCATCAAATTCTTTTTTACCACCAACTGTTTTCTTTATTAATTCAACACTTGAGGCATTAACATCTGCAATTTTTTTACGTGTTAATCTATTACAGAAAAGCATTGCAACAAAAGCTACAACTACTACTGCAAGCATTGCATAAAATGAACCTTGTGGTAAGAATGAAAAACCAATACATAAAACAACAGCTAAAACTGTTACTGGTAAAATAACACATCTTGACATTTTCTTAGATATGCCTTCACATGAATCCCAAAAATCTACCCATATTTTATTTACGTTAGCTTCATATAATGGTTTTAATTCATTATAATAGCCATCTTCAACAAAAAGACGATAATTTGTACCATCAATTGAAGACCATACAGCAAACTTACCTTTATTTATAAACTCTTCTTTAACCTGTGGAAAAGGTTCCATCATAAACACTTCTATTTTTCTTCCATCAAACTCTTGAATGTCAACAGCTTCAATCCCATCAGCTATTGAAAATAATTTTGGATTAATTCTCATAATTATTATTTCCTTTCTAAATACATATAAAATATTATATCATAGTGTCTTTAAGTTTAAAAGAAAAAACTGTATTTCTACAGTTTATTTTGGTAAAAACATCTTAAAAAAATCAGTAATAATGTTCTTGTTGTAAAAGAATTTAGATAATCTAAATGTATCTTCATTTAATTTCATATCAACATCTAAAAATTCTTTTGCAGAAATAAAGAAAGATTGATTATATAATAAGCCAACTATTGCAAAAATAACATATACAACAAGCATAGTCAAACAAAAATATAAAACCATTCCTAATAAACCATCAACAAAACGAATAATTGCGTTAGCTCTTAATATATTTGATACTATTTTAAGTATTATTGTAACTAAAAATACACCAATAAATAATATTACAAAACTAATAACATTCATCACAATGTCGTAGAAAAATGAAGCCACATTAGATGCCAGTTCAAATGGTGCAATACTTTTTGTTATTTTATCAGCTAAAAATCCTGCCAAAAAATCAGGAACGCCTACATGAATTAATGCAGCTTTTGCATCATTTGATAACCCATTTTCTATTATAGCATCAATAATGTTATTCTCGACATTTGAATAAATAGAATAAAAAACTTTTTCCTCTTGTAAATATAATGATAATTTGTCATAAAATACTGCAGCCACAACAAGCGCTACTAGTACGCCAACAATTCCAATAGCTTTTTTAACAAAACCTTTTTTAAACCCTAATATTAAACTAATAATCATTATTAAAATTAAGACAATGTCAATAATACCAAAAAATTTAAAATCCACTATATCACACCCTTTTTATGTAAATAGTATACATCATCATTTAATTATTTTCAAGTTTAATAAAAAATCAGCTATTTAATTTCTTATAAAAAAAAGTTATAATATATGTGGTGATATTATGGACAATATAAAATATATACAAAAGAAATTGGTTGAAAATCAAATTGCAGCTTATATAATTCCTACATCAGATGAACATAATAGTGAATATCTAAGTGATTATTATAAAATAAGAGCTTATTTATCTGGATTTACTGGTTCTGCTGGTACACTAGTAATTACGCCTAAATCTGTTTTATTATGGACAGATGGAAGATATTATATCCAAGCATCAAAACAAATTGAAGGAAAAAATATAACACTTATGAAACAAGGTCAACCAGGTGTATTAAGTGTTGAAGAATACATAACTTCAAATTTAAATGATGGCTACAGTATTGCGTTTGATGGTTTTTCAATGCCTTCTAATCTTATTTTGAAAATACTAGAAAAAAAGCCTTCATTAAATATCATTTCTAATTTTAATATCATAGATGAAATATGGGAGGATAGACCACCTCTACCTTTTTCATTTCTATATAAATTAGAAGAATTCTATTCTGGTAAAACTTTTAAAGAAAAAATAAGTGATGTAAGAAATAAAATGTCTTTAGATGGTGCTAATTGTCATATTTTATCAAGCTTAGAAGATCAAGCTTGGCTTTATAATTTAAGAGCCAATGATATAAGCCATACTCCTGTTTTTTTAGCATTTACATATATAACTTTTGATGAATGTCATTTATTTATTGATGAAAGAAAGATTGATAAATTAATTGATAAATATTTAAAAGATAACGAAATAATAATTCATCCATATAATGATTTTTATGATTTTATTAAAGAAATTGAAAATAAAAATATATTAATTGATTTATCAAAAACAAATTATTCAACATATGAGTCAATAAAAAACAATAATAAATTAATAAATAAAACTGATCCTACACTTTTAATGAAATCTATAAAAAATGATATAGAAATAGAAAATATTAAATATGCACACATAAAAGATGGTGTTGCATTTACTAAATTAATGTATTATCTTAAAACTAATATTAATGATGATAATTCATTAACAGAAATATCAGTAGCTAATTATTTAAAAAAATTAAGACAACAACAACAAAGTTTTGTTGATATTTCTTTTGATACAATATGTGCATATAAAGAACATGCAGCAATGATGCATTACTCTGCAACAAATGAGACTAATTACAAATTAGAACCACAAGATTTATTATTAATAGATTCAGGTGGACACTATTTAGACGGAACGACAGATATTACAAGAACAATAGCATTAGGTAAAATAACAGATATACAAAAATTACATTTTACTACTGTATTAAAATCAGTTATAGCTCTTTCTCAAGCTATATTCTTAAAAGGATGTAAGGGATATAATTTAGATATTTTAGCAAGAGGCCCTATTTGGAAACAATTAATAGATTATAAATGCGGTACAGGACATGGAGTTGGATACCTTCTTTCAGTTCATGAAGCACCAAATGGATTTAGATGGCAAATAGTACCTGAAAGAAATGATTCAATAGAACTTAGTGCAGGAATGATTACAACAAATGAACCAGGTATCTATTTAGAAAATAAATATGGTATTAGAATTGAAAATGAAATGTTATGCGTTAATAAAGAAAAAAATGAATTTGGTGAATTTCTAGGATTTGAAACAATAACATATGCTCCTATTGATTTAGATGCTATTGAAATAGATTTACTAACAAAAGATGAAAAAAACTGGCTTAACGAATATCATAAAAATGTTTATGAATTATTAAGTCCTTATCTAGATGACAAAGAAAAAAACTGGTTACTACAATATACAAAAGAAATTTAAATGCCATTTTTTGGCATTTTTATTTTATAAAAAAAAGACCTAAAACTAGGTCAATTAATTTAAAATATTTTTAAATATTTCAGAAGCAAGACTTGCATATTGAATTTCACCATTAACGATGAATTCTTTAGTCTTAACTTTATCAGTGTTTGAAGTATCAATATCTACTGCTTTAGCTTTAAAAGTAATAATAATTGGACTTCCATCTTTTGATGGATTATGCATTTTAATAGCTTCTTTAACTTCGCGTACTTTTGATGTAGTATTATATTCTTTAGAATTCAAAAAATAAATAGTAGCATCTTCATTACCTAAATATTCAGCTTGAGTTTGTAAACTAGTAACTACATTAACACATTTAGTATTAGTACTAGCTCCATATAAAACTACAAATGTTTCTCCTGCTTCTTTTTTTGTTTGAATTTCTTCTAATGTGATTACTTCAAAAATATTTTCTTTTTCGATTTCAGCACCAGCACCCTTAAAATCGTTATAAAAATTATATTTTGAACAGCCAGTCATAACGATAATCATTAATAATAAAACTGACATTAAACTTGTTAATTTTAAAAATCTTTTCATTTTTTCCTCCATAAATAAATACTCTAGAAAGTATTATAACTGAAAAAGCACATTTTAGCAATGTTTTTTTGTAAATAAGTAGTTTCTATTAATTATAATTTATTTCATAATTGCATATCTAAGTTTTGTAGATTTAGCACGAGGATTATTAAAGCATTCTTCACTTGTAGGTCTTAAAACTTCTTTAGATATTTCTTTAAATATCCCATTATTATAATAATTTTTAAATGCCTTTTTCACAAGTCTATCTTCACCAGAATGAAATGTTAATATTGCAACTCTTGCGTTTGGAGCTAGTATAGAAGGCAATTTTTCTAAAAATTCATACAATACTTCAAATTCTTGATTAACATCTATTCTTAATGCTTGAAAAACACGTTGACAAGTTTTTTTAATAATATCTTTTTTTTCTTTATTTTCTGGTAAAAAACTTAAAGCATCAACAATAATATTATAAAGCTTTTTAGTTGTATCAATTGGACCTTTAGATTTATTTTTCACAATTTCTAAAGCTATTTTACTAGCATATGGTTCATCAGAATTTTCGACAAGCATACCTTCTATTTCATCTTTTGTTAATTCCATTAGCCTTACACTTGCTGCCACACCCTCATTAGGATTTAATCTTAAATCTAGTGGTCCATCATTTTTAAATGAAAAACCTCTTGTAGGATTATCTATTTGCATAGAAGAAACGCCTAAATCTGCAAGTAAAAAATCTACCTTGCTTCCATCTTCTATCACCTTATCTATATTTCTAAAATTAATGTGTTTAATTGTTAATATATCTTCATTGTAACCAAGTTTATTAAGTCTATTTTTTGTATTAACTATTTCAATAGGATCAATATCCAAACAATACATATGCCCTTTGCCCTCAAGTTTTTCTAGCATTGCTTTTGTATGACCACCATAACCAAGTGTACAATCCATTCCTATTTCTCCAGGCTTGATATCTAAAACATCTAATATTTCTTTAACCATAATAGATATATGCATACCTGCAGGCGTATTTCCCTTTGATATAACTTTTTTTACTGTATCTTTATACTTTTCAGGATTAAGTTCTTTATATTTTTCTTCATATTTTTTAGGGTGTGTACCACTATATCTCTTTCTTCTTTTATGAACAGTTTCTTCCATAATTATACCTCATATTCTTCCGGAATCAAAAATTCTCCTCTATAATTAGAAAAAGCATCATCACTATATTTGATATATTTCTTATTATTTAATACATAGCTTTCAGCTTTATAAATCCACATACTATTATTGTCAAAACAAATTATTTCATCTATTCCATCAGAATCTATATCATAAACTTCTATAGAAGTTATAGGATGTAAATCATCAGGGAATTTAACAACAATATCTAAATCATCATCTATTAAGCCACCTTCTTTACTAGCATTTAGTAAAGAAAGTATATGCTTACCATCATAATTAACAGGAGTAATTATATTTCCATTAAATGGAAATTCTTTAGTCTTTAATAAATCACCATTAGAATCAAAAAAATTAATTATTCCATCACTTCCCCAAAATGATGTAACAAGTATTTGTAAACTATTATTATTCATATAATTTGCTATACTTATTCTTTGAGCGTGTCCTACTTCGTTATGCTTATATATTGAGCCATCTAAATTCACTATATTAAAGCCTTCATTACCTGATGCAAGTATTAATCTTTTTGGTTCATCAATATTTAATCTAGCATAAATGATTTCATCAGTATGATCACTATTCATCGGTAAAGAAAATATAATATTACCTTTACTATCAACTAAATCATATCCGACAAACATTTCATCATTACCATCATTATTAAAATCATAAATATAGGGGAAATGTCCTGTATTTTTATGATGATATCTCCACATTAATTCCATATTTTTATCATATGCCCAAACATTTTGATATCTATCTTTTAAAATAAAGTCTCCCTTATAACCTAAATTTTCAAAATCGGCAACCCTAATAGCATCAACATTTAATCTATAATATGGTTCATTTAAAACAAGAGGATCATCTTCAATTATAGGCGTAGGCATTTGTTTTATTACATTTCCTGTTAATAAATCACATATATAAACCATAAAATCCATTGAATAAATAACCTCATATTTACCATCATTATTTATATCTGCAATTTGAAATGGTAAATCACAAGATATAAGCGTATTATCCTTACAATTATTTGGTTCACCTTTTTGCCACAATATATTTCCGTTTATATCAAAACAAGTTAAACAAGAAAGTCTAGCAAACGAATCTCTAATCATTCTTTTTTGATGTTGAGCAATCAAAAATATAGGTTTACCATCTATTAATCTTATTCTTAATTGCCTTCCACTACCAAAATTTTTCAAATTAATTTTATGAATACATTTTAATTTAGGATATGATGACATTTTTTCATCTAATCTTTTTAATTCATTTTGTTCTTTTAACGCATGCTTATTATAATCATTATTTGTCATTAAAACCCTTATATTACTATATCTACAAGATGATTTAGCAACTAGACTTATTAAACTACCTTCTATTAAACACATATTAAATTCAAATATAACATTATCATCAATATATAGTTTTATATTATTATCTACAATTATTTTAAAATGATATGTTTTTAAATCATCTAAAATAAAATCTTTTTGGACATATATTTTAAATTCTTCTTCACATCTATTATATGCCACTATTTCATTTTTCTTTATTCCAATGAAATCATATTTTCTTGATGTTATATAATTAAACGCAACACCACAATAATTTTTTACTTCAAATAATCGTAAATCGAATTCTAATGTATAATTTGCATATAATTTTTGTTTATGAGTTAAACAACAAAAAACATTTTCAAATGCTCCTTTTGATTGATGTCCTCTATTTTGTTCCATATATCTACTACTACCGTCAGATGTTACAAGCCAACTACCATCTAGACTACGCCATTGATGAAGACATATAGGATCATACCAGTTACCATAAATCCCATCTTGTTTAATATAATGATATTCACCTAATGCTGTATGAAATTTATCATAAGGAAATTCATTTAATTCTAAATCGGAAAAATCTTCATCTATTACTGTTTTCACTTTACATCCTCCAATATATCTACTAGAGAATAAACATTATCAATAATAGGTACTCCTCCTG
>CAZQOM010000034.1:0-572 GCA_964595145.1 uncultured Anaeroplasmataceae bacterium
CAAGGATGTCACTATACTGCTATAGCATATCAAAAATTATTAAAAGATTTAAATAAAATGACTCCAATTGAATATAGAATATATCTTCTTGAGGGTTGGCAACCTTTACTAAATAAAATAATAAAAGCTGAAAGTACAACTGTACAATCAGCTTCATTATAATTAAGTTTTAATCGAATCCTCTAGGGGATTGAATACTTCAATTAAATAATACACCTTTTTTATTTGTGTCTTTGACTTGGGGGACTATTCAAATGAACATAATTTTTTTTATATATTTTTTAAGAATGCCTTATATGCTAAATAAGCCTCATAAACATCAGCTTTAGAAACAATTTCCATAGGAGCGTGCATAGATAATACTGGAACACCTGCATCAATTACGTTCATATTGTAATTAGCTAAAATGTAGGCAATTGTGCCACCGCCACCTTGATCAACTTTACCTAGTTCTGATGTTTGATAATATATGTTATTATTATCCATAACATCTCTTAATTTAGCAATAAATTCAGGTTGTGCATCATTACATCCGCTTTTTCCTCTTGAACCAGTATATTTATTAAAACATA
>CAZQOM010000034.1:582-12422 GCA_964595145.1 uncultured Anaeroplasmataceae bacterium
TAAAAATGCTGCATTTTTTCTTTCCATAACTGATGAATAAAGTGGATCAAGTCCTGCAGATACATCGCTTGATAACATAGAAGAATTAGTTAAAGCTTTTCTTAATTTTAAATCAGAATATTCTTCAGTTAAATTTATTAATTCAGCAATAGTATTTTCAAACCAAACAGAAGAAGCACCAGTTGCACCAATAGAACCTACCTCTTCTTTATCTACTAATACAGCACAAGTAGTTTTTTTACATTTATTTGTATCTATTAAGGCCATTAAAGAAGTATACGCACATACTCTATCATCATGTCCATATCCAGCAATCATAGAACGATCTAAACCAAAATCTCTAGCAGCACCAGCAGGAACAACTTCAATTTCAGCAGATACAAAATCTTCTATAGAAATATCGTATTTATCATTTAATAATTTTAATATAGCAGCTTTAGTTGGATCTTTTTCCTCTTCAGCTAATGGTTTTGAACCAATTAATATATCTAATGATTCACCTTCAATAACTTTTGCAGCAGATTTAGACATTTTTTCAGCTGCAAGATGAGGTAATAAATCTGTAATACCAACAACAGGATCCCCTTCATCATCTCCTATTGAAATAGAAACAGTAGTACCATCTTTTTTACAAACTACTCCATATAAAGCTAGTGGGATTGTAACCCATTGGTATTTAATTATTCCACCATAATAATGAGTGTCAAAATAAGCTAAAGTATCATTTTCATATATTGGATTTTGTTTCAAATCAATTCTAGGTGAATCAATATGAGCTCCTAATATATTTAATCCATTTGTTAATGGTTCATCACCAATAACAAATGCAGCAATATTTTTATTTTTATTTACTGCATATACCTTATCTCCGCTTTTAAGTGTTTTAACAGTAGTTATATCAACAAAACCTGCTTTTTGACATAATTCTATACTTTTTTTTACACAAAGTCTTTCAGTTTTACATTCACTAATGAATTTTTTATAATTATCAGATAATGTATTTAATTCATTTAATGATTTGTCATCATATTTTTTCCATGCATATTCTTGATACATAAATATATCCTCCTTTTTTTATTAATTATTTTATCATAAAATAGAAAAATATAAAAGTATATTTTAAAATAGTATTTTATATTCTATATTTAATAAATAATTCATATGTTTTTTTAGGTGGATTAAAATGATAAATATAATCTTTATTTTTATTTTTTTATTAGGATTAATTTATGGTTGTTTTACTAATAGAGTTAGTTTAGTTATTGAAGCTATGTTAAATACACCAAAAGAAGCTTTGATTTTATTTGGAGATATATATTCACTGTTAATTTTTTGGGGTGGCATGCTTGAAATATGTAAAAATAGTGGTCTTTTAGAAGTTATTAGTAATTATGTTTCTTTTGTATTACATCCTTTTTTTAAGAAACTTGATAGAAAATCAGATGCGATGCAATATATTAGTTTAAACATTGTTGCTAATTTATTATCAATGGGTTCTGCAGCAACACCATTTGGATTAAAAGCTATGAAATCATTAGATGAATTAAATGGTAAAAAAGAAGAAGCTTCAGAAGAAATGATTACATTTTTATTAATTAATACATCTGGATTATGTTTAATTCCAACTGTCTTGATATCTATCCGTAAGCAATATGGAAGTATTAATCCTGTAAGTATTATTCCTTATGTTTTAATTGTTTCATCTATTACAACTTTTTTTTCATTATTTATGGATATGGTGGTAAGAAAAATTGGAAAACATTAGTTATTATTTTATAATTGTCTTTATTTTATTAATATTAATATATGCAATTTTTAAAAAAATAAATGTATATGATTCTTTTATTGATGGTGCATTTTATCAAATGAAAGATGGTATAAGTATCTTTCCTTATTTATTATGTATGTTTGTTGCTGTTAATGTTTTTAAAGCAAGTGGAATATTAAATGATTTAATAAAATTATCAACTATTCCTAATGATTTATTTGCTCAAGGAGTATTTAGACCTATATCATCTCATGCTAGTTTATCTATTATGCTTCAAATTTTTAAAGAAAATGGTCCAGATAGTAAAATTGGTATGGTATCATCAATATTACAAGGTGGAAGTGATACTACATTATATGTAATGGGACTTTATTTTGGTTCTATAGGTATAAAAAAAACACGACATGCCTATACTATAGGCTTGATTAGTGATTGTCTTTGTTTTTTATTATGTTTAATACTTTTCTTATATTTCATTAATTAGGAATTTAAAAAATATATTATTCTTTGTTGTATTTTGTCTTGTTTTTTGGTAAAATCAATAAAGGTGATTTCCTGTGAATGATAATAAAGAAAGACTACAAAAAGTGATGGCTTCTTGTGGAGTTGCATCTAGAAGAAAATGTGAAGAATTAATATTAAGTGGTTGTGTTAAAGTAAACGGAGTTAAAACAACAGAACTTGGAACTAAAGTATCTTTTAAGGATATGATAGAAGTAAATGGTAAACTATTACAAAAAGAAGAATTAGTTTATTATGTTATGTATAAGCCTACTGGCTATATTACTGCTGTAAGTGATAAGTTAGGCAGAAGAACAGTAATGGATTTAATTCCAGATGATTTAAAGAAAAAAAATAGATTATTTCCAATTGGTAGATTAGATTATGATACTTCTGGTGTTTTATTAATAACTAATGACGGAGAACTTGCAAATAGATTGACTCGTTCTGCTAAAGAAATAGAAAAAACTTATCAAGTACGTGTTAAAGGATTGTTAACTCAAGATGCTGTTTCGAAACTTATACGTGGTGTGATGATTGATAATAAAATGACTAAGCGTTCAACTGTTGAAGTTATTTCGTTAGATAAAAAAAATGATTCTACATTACTTAACCTAACAATAACAGAGGGTAGAAATCGTCAAGTAAGACGTATGTGTGAAGCTGTTGGATTTCCTGTTAAAAAATTAAAAAGACTCTCTTTTGGTGGAGTTAATCTTGATGGTTTAGCAAAAGGAGATTTAAGAGTTTTAAAACCACATGAAATAAAAGTTTTATATAGTTTATAATAATTGAAAAAAAATAAAAATTATGTTATAATATCTAAGATATTTTAAGAGGGATTGTTGATGAAGAATTTTGTTGTAGCTTTAGATGGTCCTGCAGGAAGTGGAAAATCATCTATTTCTAAATTAGTTGCTAAGAAATTAGGTTTTACACATATTGATACAGGCGCAATGTATCGTGCAGTAACATTAGAGGCTTTAAGAAGAAAAATTAATATAGAAGATGAATCTCAATATAGTTTCTTATTAGACACATCTATTGTTTATAAAAATAATACTATTTATTTAAATGGAATTGATGTTAGAGATGAAATAAGAAGTAGTGAAGTTACTAATAATGTTTCGACATGTTGCAAATTTGCATATGTTAGAAATATAATGCTAGATTATCAAAGAGCATCTGCACAAGAAGGTTTAGTTTTAATGGATGGTAGAGATATAGGAACTGTAGTTTTACCTAATGCTGATTTGAAAATATTCTTAACTGCAACTGCTGAGGTTCGTGCAAAAAGAAGATATGAAGAAATTATATCTAAAGGAATAGATGCTTCATATGATGTTGTTTTAGAAGAAATTATCGCTAGAGATTATAAAGATTCTCATAGAGATATAGCACCACTGAAAAAAGCAGATGATGCAATTGAGATTGATACTACTAATTTAAACATGGATGAAGTAGTTGATAAAGTAATAAATTTAATAAATGAGGAGTTAAAAAGTATGGAAAACATAAAAATGGAAGATTTAAATTTACCTAAAAGATTAAGAATTGGTGAAAAGTTAGTTGGAACAGTTGTTTCAATATCTGATAAAACTATTTATCTTGATATTCATCAATTTACAGAAGGAACAATGCATTTAGATCATTATACTAAGGATAAAAGTGTTGATAGCTTTAAAGGATTAGTTAAAATTGGTGATGAAATAGCTTGCGAAGTTGCAAGAATTACAGAAGATAATATTTATTTATCACGTCTAAATGAATTAGCTAAAATAGCTTTTAGTAAGGTTATTGATGCTCATAATAATAATGAACAAATTACAGTTGTTGTAAATAAACTTATACCTAATAAAGGATATAATGTTTCATTTGAGGGTAATGTATTATTTATGCCTTTAAGTCAAGCACCAAGTGATGTTAAAATTAAGGATAAAATAAATGTACGTGTTATAGATGTTAATGAAGAAAGAAAAAATGCTGTTGTATCTTATAAAATAATTGAAAAAGAAGAATATTCTAAAGCTAAAGAAGATGAATTTAATTCTATTAATGTCGGTGATGTTTTAACAGGTACAATTGTAAAAATTGAAAAATTTGGATTATTTATTCGTTTTAAATATAATCAAGGATTATTACGTTTAAATCAATTCTCACATACATTTACATCTGATATTTCAAGTTTAGTAAATGTTGGGGATGAATTAGAAGTTAAAGTATTATCTAAAGAAAATGGTAAACTTGTTTTATCTCGTAAAGCATTACTTGATACACCATATGAAGCTTATTGTAAAACTATTACAGTTGGACAAACAGTTAAAGGTAAAGTAGTAAATAAAATGCCTTTTGGATTATTAATTGAACTTGCACCTAACGTTAAAGGATTATTACATCAATCTGAATATTCTCATAATCCTAATGATAACTATAATTCTTATGTTGTTATAGGTGATGAAGTTACATGTGCTGTTTTATCATTTGATGCTTCAAAAGAAAAGATTTCATTATCTAGAAAAGCATTAATGGATAATCCTTGGACTAGAGTAGATGCAAAAGTAAATGATGTTGTAGATATAAAAGTTGAAGAGGTTTTAGAAAATGGACTTAAGGTTGAAACTTTAGGTGTTGATGGATTCGTTCCTGCAAGTGAAGCTTTAACTGATTCACAAAATGGTAATTTAAAGGATTATTTTAATGTAGGTGATACTTTAAAAGCTGAAATTATTGATATTAAAGTATCTGAGTGGAGATTAAAATTATCTATTCGTAAATTAGCTATTAAAGAAGAACGTAAATCTTTTGAAAAATATCTTGAAGCTGAAGATGCATCTATGTCACTTGGAGATGTATTAAAAGAAGCATTAGAAAAATAATTATTTGGTGGTGAATGAATATGTTGCCAAAAGTTGCAATCGTTGGAAGACCGAATGTTGGTAAATCAACGTTATTTAATAGAATTATTGGCGAAAGACTATCCATTACTGATGACCAACCAGGGGTAACTCGTGATAGAATTTATGCTAAAGGCAGCTGGTTATCTAAGGAATTTTTCCTTATTGATACTGGTGGAATCGAATTAGGAGATGCCCCTTTTTTGCAAGAAATTAAAATGCAAGCAGAGGTTGCAATGGATGAAGCTGATGTTATAGTTTTTTTAGCTGATTGTCGTAGTGGAGTAACCAACGACGATACTTATATTGCTAAATTATTATATAAAACTAAAAAACCTATTATTTTAGCTATTAATAAAGTTGATGATCAAAAATTTAAAGATAATATTTATGAATTTTATTCTCTAGGTTTTGGTGATCCAATCCCTGTTTCATCATCACATGGTATTGGAACAGGTAATCTATTAGATAAAATAATTGAAAATTTACCTCAAAAAGTTGAAAATTATGTTGATGATGCAATTCATTTTTCATTAATAGGTAGACCAAATGTTGGTAAATCTAGTTTAACAAATTGTTTGTTAAGTGACAATAGAGTAATTGTATCACCTGTTGCTGGTACAACAAGAGATAGTATTGACACTCGTTTTAAAGCTTATAATAAGGAATATGTAGTTATTGATACAGCCGGATTAAAAAAACGAGGAAAAGTGTATGAAAATATTGAAAAATATTCTGTTATAAGAAGTATTGATGCTATTGGTAGAAGTGATATTGTTTTACTTGTACTTGATGCTGATACTGGAATTTTAGATCAAGATACTCATGTTGGACAGTATATTGAGGAATATAATAGACCTTGTATTATTGTTGTTAATAAATGGGATTTAGTTGATAAAGATTCTAAGACTATGCAAAAATTTACTGATGAGGTAAGAAAAGAATTTAAATATTTAGATTATGCTCCAATAGTTTTTTTATCTGCTTTAGATAATAAGCGTGTTCATACTTTATTTCCTGCTATAGAACAAGCATATGAAGCAAATAACAGAAGAATTTCAACTTCAGTTTTTAATGATGTTATAAATGATGCTGTTGCAATGTTTCCTCCAAGTGAATTTAATGGTGGAAAAATTAAATTCTATTATTCATCTCAAGTTGGTGTTAATCCACCTACATTTGCATTTTTTGTAAATGAACCAAGATATTTACATTTCTCATATCAAAGATATTTAGAAAATCAAATTAGAAAAAATTTTGATTTTTTTGGAACACCAATTAAATTAGAATTTAGAAAGAGGGATTAATATGAATATATCATGTATAGGTGGAGGAGCTTGGGGAACTACTTTAGCTCAAGTTTTATCTGATAATCATCATAAAGTTTTAATTCGTGAAATAAATGAAGAATTTGTAAAAAGAATTAATAATTTTCATACACATCCTTTTTTTGATTCAACTTTACCTGAAAGTATTAAAGCTACTCTTAGTTTAAAAGAAGCTATTGATTTTTCTGATATTGTTTTATTATGTGTTCCTACAAAATTTACAAGAAGTGTATTAAAAGAAATTAATCAATTATTAACTAGACCAACTTTATTTATAAATGTAAGTAAGGGTATTGAACCTAATACATTATACTGTGTTAGTCAAATTGTTGAAGAAGAAATTTCTAAAGATAATTTAAAAGGATATGTTAATTTATCAGGTCCTTCACATGCTGAAGAATTAATTTTAAGAAAATTAACATCTTTAGTTTCTGCCTCAACTAAAGAAGAAGATGCTAAATTCGTTCAAAACCTATTTTCAAATGATAGATATTTACGTGTATATACATCAAGTGATGTAATAGGTGTAGAAACATCTGGAGCTATAAAAAATGCAATAGCTATAGTTTCTGGTGCTGCATATGGTATGGGATTAGGAGAAAATGCAAGAGCTTTTCTAATAAGTCGTGGAGTAAGAGAAATCGTATTAATTGTATCAGCATTAGGAGGCAAAACTGAAACTGCATATGGACTATCTGGTATAGGTGATTTAATTGTAACTGCTTCTTCAATGAATTCTAGAAATTTTCAGTGTGGTTTAAAAATAGGTCAAGGTATGTCTGTTGATGTTGCTTTATCTTCGATGCAACAAACTGTTGAAGGAATAAAAACAATTGAAGCAGCTTATCAAATAGGTAAAAAATATAATTTAGAATTACCTATTATATATGCAGCTTATGAAGTTATTCATAATAAATTAAATGCAAAAGAAGCTTTAACTAAACTTTTAAGTAGAAGTTTAAAAGAAGAAGTAATTATAGTAAACTAAATAAATGTCCTCTCATATATTAATTTTGGGAGGATTTTTTAATGGATTTTAAGAATATAATAGATTTAATATTAAAGTCTAATATTAATCAAGAGGCTATGTATGAACTTGTTAATGAAGCATCAAGCCTAGATTTAAATGATGAAGATAATTTGAGATTGGTAATTAGAAAAGGTTGTGGTCTTGCAAATAAAACTTTATCAAAAGAACAAGAAGATAAAATAGTAAAACTTTTAAAGGATAAAGGTATTACACCAGATTTATTTAAATTATTAAAAAAATAGTATAACAAAAAGGGATAATATTAGTAAATTATCCCTTAATTTTTATTTATAAATTTATTTTTAATATCATTTATTATGATTTCAGGCACATATTTTGATATATCACAATTAAATTTTATTAATTCTTTTATTGAAGAAGATGAAATATATCTATATTCATTTTTAGAAAAAAGAATAATTGTTTCAATATCATTACTGATATTTTTGTTGAAAATATTCAAATTATATTCATTATCAAAATCATTATAATTTCTTATTCCTCTAATGATTATATTTATATTATTTATTTTACAATAATCAACAACTAATCCATCATATGAATCAATAATAATATTAGGATATTTATTAGTACATTTTTTTATTAATTCTATACGTTCATTTTTACTGAAAATATTATTTTTATTTATATTATATGAAACTAATATATATAGTTTATCAAACATTTTACTTGCTCTATCAATAATGTCTAAATGACCATTAGACAAAATATCAAATGAACCTGGATATACTGCATTACTCATATTTAATTCACTTTCTTTCTATAAAATAAATATATCATAATATCTTCTTGAAAGCAATATTTTCTTATTTATAACATATAATTATTTTGGTGATTATGATTATGAAAAAAATATATTTATTATTTGTTTTTATTATATTTTTATCATCTTGCAAAAAAAATATAGAGAAAAGTTATAATATAATAGAAAATAATTATATATATGTATTTAATGAAGACAATATAATTAAAAAAATCGAAATAGATTATATAATAAAAAATGAAATAGATGTTTTTAATATTTATACATCACATCAAAACTATATTCCAATTAAATATCATTCACCTGCACATCCTAATTTAATACTGTTAAATTATACTGTCAATAATAATATAATTAATTCTTACGTAAATGAATTTATTTTAGAAAGTGATATAAATAACTTATATAATGTTTTTAAATTATCATTAAATGAATATGGATATGATGAAATTTATTTTTTTTATAATAATAATTTGATAATATAGAAATTTTGACAAAATATTTTATTTTTATTGACTATAATATATGTGTTTTGTGGTAAAATTATAATATATGAATTTAAATATGAGGTTTTTATGAAAAATATAGTTATAGCTACTAATAATCAAGGTAAAATTAAAGAATTTAAAAAAATATTTAAAGATTATAATATATTGTCATTAAAAGATATAAATTATAATGAAGAAATAATAGAAAATGGTAATACTTTTGAAGAAAATGCAATTATAAAAGCAAAAACAGTATCACTAGCTACTAATCAAATAGTTATTGCAGATGATTCTGGTTTAGAAGTTTTTGCACTTAATAAGATGCCAGGAATATATTCTGCAAGATATGCAGAAGATCATAATGATTTAAAAAATAATGAATTATTAATTAAAAATATGGAATTAAAAGAAGATAGAAGAGCTCAATTTATTTGTGTTATATGTATATATTTCCCTGATGGTAATTATTATATTTCTAAAGGTATATGTAGTGGAGAAATTACTAAAGAACCTAGAGGTTTTAATGGCTTTGGATATGATCCATATTTTTTTGTACCAGAATTCAACAAAACAATGGCTGAGTTAACTATAGATGAAAAAAATAGTATATCACATCGTTTTAAAGCAATTAATAAATTAAAAGGTATTATAGATGAAAATTTTAATAATTAGCGATTCACATAATAACTGTTTAAATTGTATTAATTTTAAATCATATGATTATATTATACATTGTGGAGATTATGGAAATAGTTTAAAGACATTGATAAATAATAATGTATTATATGTAAAAGGTAATTGTGATAATATAGGTAATGATGAATTGATTATTAATATTAATGATAAAAAAATTTATATTAATCATGGTAATAATTATAACGTTAAATATGACTATGAAAGAATTATTTATAGAGCATTAGAATTAAATGCTGATGTTGTATTTTTCGGTCATACTCATAAACAAATTATTTTTAAAGAAGAAAATATATTATTTATTAATCCTGGTAATTTTCCTAATTGTTATGTAGAAATAATAGATGATGATATTATTTTGCATAATAATTATATAGATAAACATATTAATTATAGGTGGTGAATTTATGTATATAAATGAAATATTACAGCTTGATATGACATCTTCAACTATAAAGAAAATCGATTTATTTTTAGCTAGCTGTAATAAAAAAAGTATAGATTATTACAAGGCTATTTCATATAAGTGTCTTATTTTACATAAATTAAATAAAACAAATGATGCTTTAAAATTATTATATAGCTTTGTATCTGAATTTGATAAATTAGGTGATATAGAAATTATTTTCATATGTGATGCAATAATTGATATTACATTAGATATAAATAAATATGATCAAACAAGAAAATTTATTGATGAAAAGAAAAAACATTTAAAAATATCTAATAATTATTTAAATATTAAAGATGAAATAAGATTATCTATAAAAAAACAAGATTATAATAGAGCTATATCTTATCTTAAAAGCTATATTAATGAAATGTTATCTATTGAGGAATTAACTTGGTCATATGAAAATTTATCACAAATTTATCTTATAGTCCATAATGATAAAGAATATTTGGATGTGGCTTCTAAATTAGAAAAAATATATCAAGATAATTTAAATACAAATAAATTAATAGAAATTGGTTATAATAAATTAAATATTTCTTTTAATGAAGGAAATTATATAAAAGTTATATGTGATGCGAATAGATTTATTAATGAATTTGATTTAGATGCTGAAATATTAATGAAAACAGTAATATTATTATTAAATTCCTATATTTATAGTAAAGATTTTAGAAAAGCTTCTATAATTGAAAGTAATTATGAAGAGTATTTATCTAAAGTTTCAAACGAAACAGCATTAGCTTTTTCTAAAATATGTTTATCTTTATATACTCAAACAAATTCTTTAATTGCAATGAAACATTATCAAGATTTAGTAAATGAATATAGTCAAATAAAGAAAAAAAATAAATCGAAATTAAAATTAGTTAAGGATAATATTGTTATACCTAAAATTAAAGAAAAAAATTTAAAGGAAGAAAATGAAACATTAATTAAACCTAGTATTCATGAACTTACTAAAGATGTTAGAAGTTTATATGTTTCTAATAATTATATTAAATTAGAAAAAATATTTCAAATATTAAATAATTTAGATTCTAATGTAAAATTTAGAGAAATATTTAGAACAACTTTGATTGAATTATCTAAAATAGTTAATTTTAAAGAAGCCTATCTATTATATTATAATAAAGGATATTATGGGCTTTATTATAAAAAAGAAAGAGCTTATGATAAAAAATTAGAGTATGATAATATATCTGATACAATTAATATGATGTCTATAGAACAAGAACAAGAAATTTATTTAGATAATAATTCAACAGAAGGTTTAAAAAATATAATTACATATGACAATTATACTGTTATTCCATATGCTATATCAATTCCTCTTTTTAAAGAAGATATATGTTATGCATCTATTGCCTTTTTTTCTGAAGAAGAATTTATAGATGAAGATATGTCTTATGAAACTTTAAAAATAATAAGTCAAATGCTTAGTCGAGATTTAAATGTAGAAATATCACAAAATGAAATCAGAACTTCAAATAAAAAGATGTTTTTCATATATGAACATACATCATCTGGTATAAAAGAGGTTATGAATGGTAATATCCATTTATCTAAGCAAGCTAAAACTATTTTTGGCTGTTTAGAAGATATTACTGAAAACGAATTTAAAAATCATATTCATTCATCAGATTTACCAGCTTATAATAAATTAGTTGAAGAAATATATAAATCTTTAAATAATAATCAAAGTATTGAATATAGGTATAAAAAAAATGATAAATATATTGAGATAAAAGAAACATTTTATCCAAATTTTGATAGTGGTATTTTATCTTTATATTCAATAATAGAAGATAATACTTTAAATAAACAAAAAAGTGAAGAATTATATTCTTTAGCTTTCACAAACCCAGTTAGTAAACTAAATTCTGAAATTAAATTAATT
>CAZQOM010000035.1:0-12360 GCA_964595145.1 uncultured Anaeroplasmataceae bacterium
TTTAAATATTTTGAAGCAAATAGAGATAAATGGGCTGTTGAAACAGCATATTTATATCCTGGTGCTATTCAATATTATGGTCCAAGTGATGTTTGTGATTTAACAACTGTTACTTTAGCTTTAGAACAAGAATAATAATTAATAGAATTGTGTATTAATAAAACACAATTCTTTTTTTATGATATAATAGAAATTATATTATTGTAATTATTTAAAAATAGTTTTAAAATATATTTATAGATAGTGATTTTATAAAGAATATTTCTAAAAATATTATAAATAATAATAGATATGAGGTGATGTTTTTTGAAAAATAAAGAATTAGTAGAAGAATTAATAAAAAAATGTTATAAAATTACTTGTGCTGAAAGCTGTACAGGTGGTCTTTTAGCTTCATCTATTGTAGATGTAGCTGGTTCATCAAAGGTAATTGATATGTCATTTGTCACTTATGCAAATAGTGCTAAAATTGAATTATTAGGTGTATTAGAAGAAACAATTAATAAATATGGTGTAGTTAGTGAGGATGTAGCAAAACAAATGGCAAAGGGATGTGCATTAAAGGCGAAAGCGAATGTTGGTGTAGGAATATCTGGTATTGCTGGTCCTACTGGTGATACACCTTCAAAACCAATTGGAATGGTTTGTTTTGGTTTTTATATTAATGGTAATATATATTCATATACTTCTCATTTTGGCAATATTGGAAGAACAAATGTAAGATGTGAATCTGTAAAATTTGTTATAGATACGTTATTAGAATTACTTAAAAAAAATTAATTTATCGATTTTAGGCATATTTTATTATATAATAAGATTATAGTTGTGGAGGAGTTATATATGAAACCTATTTTAATTGCAATAGCTGGAGGTACAGCTAGTGGTAAAACAACAGTAGTTGATGAAATAATAGATCATTTTAAATCTGAGGATGTTGAAGTAATATGCCAGGATAATTATTACAAGTCTCAAGATAATATGACTATAGAACAAAGAAGACAAACTAATTATGATCATCCTAATTCTTTTGATCTTGATTTACTTTATGATCATTTAAAGGATTTAATAAATGGTAAAAATATTAAATGTCCAGTTTATGATTTTAAGGAACATAATCGTAAGAAAAATGAATTTTTAGATCTTAGTAGTAAGAAAGTTATTATTTTAGAAGGTATTTTAGCATTATATGATGCTAGAATAAGAGACTTAAGCGATATTTTAATATATGTAGAATCTGATCCTGATATTCGTTTTATTAGAAGACTTAAAAGAGATATTAATGAAAGAGGAAGAGATTTAGATAGTGTAATATATCAATATCTATCTACAGTAAAACCTATGTATGATGAATATATAGCACCAACAAAAAGGTATGCTGATATAATAATACCTAATGATACAAAACATGATGTTGCCTTAGAAATACTTGCTGCTAAAATTAAAGATATCATTAAATAATATATGAAGTTGTGATTTATCACAGCTTTTTTTATTTTATATTTAATTATAACTACTACAAGTAAAAAGTTAGTAAGTTTTTGTAGTTTGCATATAAATAATTAAAAATTGTGATTGGGTGGTATTTTTAAACTTTTATTTTTCATAAAATAAAATGAATTTTTTTGTTTGAAAATATTGACAAAAATATGTGGGGGGGGGGGATAATTTAATTTTGATTTAGAGTTTTAAAAATTTAATATAATATAACAATAATACTATTTTATTAGATGTACCAAATAGATTTTGGTTTGCTGTGTGTTTTAGTTGTATTTTCTTTAATCTACTTGGTATTGATTTTAAATCACAAATACCAGGTTTTTTTGCCTTAAAGGAGGAATTTATATGAAGAAAAAAGGCATTTTATTTGGGATATTAGGATTGTCTTTAGCATTATGTATGACTGCTTGTTCTAATAATAAAGAAGTAGTTGAGACTCCTAGTATTTATGATGTGACTTTAGCAAAACCTATGGTTGTTTCAAGTAATGGAACTTCATTTACTTGGGCACCAGTAGTTAATGCTAAGGGTTATGTAGCTAAGCTTGATAATGGTGAACCATTTGGTATCGGTAATACTTTGATAGAAACCGTAGATGGTGTTTATTGTTATTATGTACAAAGCACTGATTCTTTAACAGTTGGTAAACATACTATTTCATTTGCTGCCTATAAAGATGATGAAACATTTTCTGAGTGGACAGATTCATTTGATTTTTATGTAGAGGATAAAACAACTGTTGTTTCAAGACCTACACTTTCAAGCAATTTAAGTGTTAATTCAGACACATATTTTGATAAAGTGTTATATGATTTTGGTAATGGTATTACAAAAGAATTTGATCTTGAATTAACAAGCAACTTCTATCCTACATTAGAACAATTAAATCTTAAAGATAAACTTGAAGATGGGAAAACATATGTTGTTTCTGTTAAAGTTGCAAAAGATGGAGTATTTAGTGAGGTTTCAAAACCAATTGCTTATAGATATAATAAGGGCTATTATGTAGCAAATGAAAAACCATTAGTTGATGAAAATACATTTGTTTTCGAAGAAAAATTATATAGTCCTACTATAACTGCTAAGGTTGATGGAATAGAATATATAATAGATTTTGATATGCTTTCTCCATATGATTTAACTCAACTTGATGTTGTTGATATTTTAGAAATATTAATAGAAACAAATCAATTAGATGCAAAAGATTATTTAGTTGAATCTAAAGAAGTAAAGGTATCTATAAAAGTTAATTTTGATGAAAGACATTATTTAGAGTCTGAATATTCTGAAGAAATTAATTATAAACTTGAAACTGATTTAGAATCATTATTTAACTATATGCTTCAATATATTGATGTAACAAGTGTAGCAAATGAAAATTTAATAAAAATTAAATCAATAACAGAGATAGATGAATTATATTTAAATTTATTATCATTTAGTGCTTATGAAATAAAAGAAAATGGAACTTCTTATACAGGAGTAGATGTTTTAACTTCTAATGCCAAAAACGTATTAGGTGTAGTTAATTATAGTGATGAAGCAGAAAGTGTTGAAATAAGAATTAATTTTATATGTGGTGAATTTACTAGAACTAAAACTATCAAACATTTAATTTCATCAAAGACTCAATATAAGGTTTCAAATTTACTTGCAAGAAATGGTTCTACATTAACATGGGATTCACTTGCAAATGAATTTGAAGTAGAGGTTAAATCTGGTGATGTTGTTAAAAAATATGTATCAAATAGTCATGCTTTTGATATTAATAATATTGAATTATCTGGTGATTTAGAAATAACAGTTAGAGCAGTTGTAGATAATAAAACGATAGAAGAATCAAAATCTGATACTGTTAAATTCAAAAGATACTATGCTCCTACTTCATTAAGTATAAATAATCAAAAAAATACAATAAATACATATAATGATGATTTATATATTGTTGTGTATTATGAAGGAGGAAGTACATCTAATTCACAAGATTCTAATATTTTAAGTTTAATTGGAGCAAGAAAGGTAGAAGCTTATTTTTTAGGAGATGGTGTTTTATCTTTGAATAGTAAAATAAGTACATTTGAATTTGAAAAGATTTCTAATTTCAACTATAGTATTACAGATGCAAGATATTTAGAAATAGATGGTTTAGATATTAGTGATTACATTGATTATTCTTATTCAAAATATTTTGCTGATTCAAAATTTGATTTAGTAGAATATTATAATAAAGAAAATGAGAGTGCAGTTTATTTATATGGATTCGTTAATGACACATTATCCATTGAAAGAAAAAATAAAGTAATTAATGGTTCAATTCATTTTGAAACTTCTCCAAGAGTTATAGTTGAAAATGATTATCAAAAAGCTACAAATACTCTTAAATTCAAATCAGAAGTAGCTAATTATACAGGATCTTATAAAATATCAGTTAAAAAATATGATGAGATTTCCCAAAAATATATGGAAGTTAAAAATGAAGTTGTAAATAATAACTATTATTATTTATCATCATTAGAAGAAGGTAAATATTTAATCGCTATTAATACAATAGGTAATGGTTATGTTGTTAATGGTCCTGTTAAAGAAATCACTTATATTGTTAATGAAGAAAAGGTTATTGATAATGTTGAATTAGTAGCTGAAAGTCAATATAGTTATGCTTATGTTAAAACAAGAATTAATTTTAGTGATAGTATAAATAATTTAGAAAAAGAAATTAGATTAAAAAATAAAAATAGTTATGGATATGAACGCAATACAGTTTCTGGAACTTATTATGAATTATCATCATCTAATTTAGAAGAAGTATATATTGAAACAACAAATAATGTACGCGATGTATTCTATAAATATTTACCATCAGATATAAGAATTCTAAGTAGTAAAAAAATTGATACATCTGGTATAAATTTATATAGTTATGCATATGATGTAGCTGGTTTTGAAGTTAAAGGAATTGATTTAATTTCATATCCTAATTTAGCCGCAAGATATGTTAAAAATGGAAAAACTTATTTCCAAACAAGTGCTGGAGATGTAGTTATTACTCCTGCAACTGAAACAGAACAAGAAGTTAAATTAACATTTGTAAGTATTCCTGTTACAAACTTTAATAATGCTATTGATTCTGAAAAATATATTTGTGTAGGTACAAATAATGTTTCAAATATTATAGTTTGTGATACTGAAAATTTATATGAATATTTAACAGATATTTCATATTTTAAAAATGATAATTATGTATGGCAATATAAAAAGAAACAAACTGAATCTGTTCAAGAAGATTCATGGTTACTTTTAGATAATAATGTTCAAATTGCTGATGTTTCTTTATTAAGAGTAATAGAAGTTAAAAACGAATATACATTAGCTTGTGATGATTGTGATGCGATTGTAAATTTATCTTCAAATAATATTGCAACTGTTACATATGAAACTTATCCTTCTACAGAAACAACTAATTTCATTATAGATGATATTATTCTTTATGGTACTTATAGATGGGGTTATGCTGATAAAACAAATAATATAATTTATTTACGAAATAATTTTAATAATAAATTATTTAAAATTGTTGATAAAACATTAGTGCCATATGAATTAACAACTACTGAAGAAACTGTAACATATACTGTTAGCGAAGACTATATTGAATATTATATTGAAAATATGGTTTTAGAAGGTGCAAATAGAGATGAAATCACAGAAGAAATGAATAAATTTAGAGATTTAGAATTTAAAGTTACTGGTAATTATGTTCAAAGATATTATAATAATAAATTAATGGAAACTATTTTAGTTGATGAATTTGATCTTGAAAGTAATCAAATGTTAGGTGATTGTATTTCATTTGAAATAAGATATGAATATAAAAATGTTTATAATTATTATGATTATCATACATATAAGATTATTTTATCAGTTACAGATAGCATATATTATGTAGGTAATACATCTCTTTAATAAAAAAAGAATTAACCTTTAGGATTTTATAATCCTTTAGGTTTTTTCTTTTTTATTGTATAATAATGATGGTGATAGTTTATGGTTTTAGAATTAATAGTTAATTATTTAATTCAAATATTTATATTTATAGGTATTATTTATATTTTTGGATATTTGATATTTTTAATTAACAAAGCTTTAATTAAATTAGGGTTTAATTATAAATTATATATTTATACAGGTGTTGTAGGAACAGTTATTCATGAGGCAAGTCACGCTTTAATGTGCTTGTTATTTTTTCACAAAATAACTGATATAAAACTATTTTCACCATCTGATGATGGTACATTAGGATATGTATCTCATAGTTATAACAAAAAAAATATATATCAAAAGATTGGTAATTTTTTTATCGGTATAGCACCTATATTAGGAGGTACTGCAGTAATTTATTTATTATTATATCTTTTTATGCCTGATAACTGTATTATAATTATTAATAATAATTTAAATCTTTATGAAAGTATTATTATAGGAGATTATAAAAATATATTAAATTATTTTCTTTCAACTATTAAAACAATATTTAACGATTTTACAGATTGGAAATTATATGTGTTTTTAATATTATCATCTTTTATATGTTTGCATATGAATTTAAGTGGTGCTGATGTTAAAGGAAGTTTAATCGCAATTCCATACATTTTAATTATAGTATTAATAATTGATTTATTTTTGTATTTTATTTTAAATGATATCTATAATATATTTTTTAAATTTTGTTTAAATTTAGGTATATATATTTTTGCGTTTTTATTCATATCATTATTTTTATAATATATTTTATAATAAAATTATTTAAAAAAAATTAAACAAATTTTCACATCTATTGACAAAAAAATAAATTACTTTTATAATAAAACTTAGGGATTAAAAAGGAGTGATATCCATGAATAGAGTTAAAGAACGTTGTCTTATTGAAAAAAATGCTAAATTCTATTATGCTTCTAATCGATTATTTTTTGAATTAAAAATAATTAAGATTATATTATACTTTTTAGCAGTGGTACCAGTTTTAATAACTGCATTACCACAAATTAAAACAAATCCAGTTTCAAATGTTATTTGTACTATAGTTTCTTTTAGTATAACTTTAATAAATGAAGCTATGAGTTCTTTTACAAGTTCACATAAAGATAGTGCAATTTGTTCATTACAATTATATGAAACAGGAATTACTGCATCTACATATTCTAAAGTTGAATATGATAGAGAATTAACTAATGAATTAAATGAATTAGCTATTAGAAGAGGTATTCCTGCAATGCAAAAACAAGATGAATTACATACTGTTGATGTACCACAGGATATTTCTGATGATTATAGCTATTTATATATATGCAGAATTAATGCTGCTACTAACAAATATTTATTAAGTAGAATGGTTTATATTTATATATTTGTTTTAATTGCTATTGTTGTAGCATTTGTAGGAGCTATATTTTTAAAAACTGAAACAGAACAATATTTAATTTTATTAATTGGATTTTATCCACTTATTAGTCCGATAATTAAAGATTTAAGTAGTTGTAAAGAATGTATTAAGGATTGTTCAAAACTTGCTGCAGATATTGATAATTATTTTGCTGATGGTGATGATACTGTTGAAAGACTTGCAAGAATTTATTATTATATTCAACAACTTGAATTTGAAATGTTTTCAAGTAGACCTGTTATTTTTAAAATATTTAAGAAAATTTTTGCTAGAGGAGTTGAGGTTTTACAAGTTGGTGTAACAACTAGATTTGAATCATCAATAGTTGAATTAAAACAAAAATCATTAATAAATAAAGGTTTAATATCAACTCCAAAGGGTAAATCATTAATTACTAAAAAAGAATTTGATTTAGAACAATTAAAGAAAATAGAAAAAGAAAAGAAAGTTATTAAGGTTAAAAAGGTAGATAATAATGTTGTTAAATCTACAGTTGTTTCTAAACCTAAAACAACTACTAAAAAAACAAATGATTTAGAACCTAAAACAACAGTCAAAAAAACTACAACATCAAAACCTAAAACAACTACGACTACTAAAAAAACAACTACAGCTAAAAAGACTACAACAACTAAAAATGTTAAATAGTTTTATGGCTTATATTGTAATATTAAATAAAAAAGTGTATAATTATTTATGTCCATAAAGAGAAGATGAGAGGCAAGCTCTGTGACTCTTCAGCAACCTGCTTAGGCAAGGTGCTAATGCTTGTATGATGGTTTAAATATTAAATTAAAGCCATCATTATGATGGTTTTTATTATGAAAAGGATGTGATGGAATGATAGCAAGTATTGTTGTTGATGTTATTAATAAACAGGTTAATCAAACTTTTGATTATTTAGTTCCATCATATTTGGAGTCTATTATTAAAGTTGGTTATAGAGTCAGAGTATTATTCGGAAGAAGAACTGTTTTAGGATTTGTTGTAGAACTTAAAAATGAAACTTCATATCGTAAGACTTTAAGAGAAATATCAGACATAGTTGATGTATATCCTGTATTAAATGAAGAATTTATTAATTTAGCTATTTATATAACTGAAAATAATTTTTCATATTATGCAGTTGCTTTACAAACAATGATTCCATCTGCTTTAAAGATTAAATATCAAAAAATTGCAATAAAAAAAATAGATGATTCTAAATTAGATTCTATTTTTAAAGGTAAAAAAGAAATTATTTTGGATAATAGAACTCCAGATGAATTAAAAGTCATTTATGAATGGCATAAATTAGGTTTTATTGATTTAGATACTAAATTTAAACAAAATAGAAAAGAAAAAAAGATTGAATATATTTATTTATTAGATGAAGAAGTTAAAGCTACAAGTAGACAAGGACAAAAGTTATTAGATTATTTAAAAGAAATAAATGAAGCAGTTCCTCTTTCAATTGTTTTAGAAGAAACTAATTATTCTAAATCTGTTATTGATACTTTAAAGAAAATAGGAGCTATAGCATCTTTTAGCAAGGAAAATTTAAATATAGAAGAAAATGTTTCATGTGAAAGTTTTGATTATAATTTAAATGATTATCAAATGAAAGCTTATAAGTCATTAGAATTTAATAAATCAAAAACCTATTTATTAAATGGTATTACTGGTAGTGGTAAAACTATATTATATATTAAATGGATTAAAGATATATTAAATGAAAATAAACAAGCACTATTACTTGTTCCTGAAATATCATTGACTCCTCAAATTACATCAATATTTAAAAAACATTTTGGAAATGATGTAGCTATTATTCATTCAAGATTATCTGTATTTGAAAGATATACTGCTTGGAAGAAGATATTAACTCATCAAGTAAATATAGTTATAGGAGCTAGATCAGCTATATTTGCGCCACTTGATAATTTAGGAATAATAATAATTGATGAAGAACATGAGAAGTCTTATATTCAAGAAAATAATCCTAAATATAATGCAATTGAAATAGCTAAGTTAAGAAGTAAGAAGCACAACTGTCCTTTAGTTTTAGGTAGCGCAACTCCTAATATTTGTGATTATTATAAAGCTATAGAAAATGAATATGAATTATTATCTATACCAGTTAGAGCTAATAATAGGCCACTTCCAAGTAAAACTATTGTAGATATGCGTGAAGAATTAAAATCTGGTAATAAATCAGTTTTTTCTAAAAAATTAAAAGAAAAACTTGTAGATGTTTATAAGAAAAATGAACAATCGATTTTATTTTTAAATAGAAGAGGTCACTCATCATTTGTAATGTGTAGAGGTTGTGGAGGTGTTATACAGTGTCCTCACTGTGATGTTTCATTAACATATCATGCAAGTAATAATACTTTAGTTTGTCATCATTGTGGTTATAAACAAATGAATGTTGAAAAATGTCCTTCGTGTAATAGTTCAAAAATAAGATTTGTTGGTAGTGGTACTGAAAAAGTAATGGAAGAAATTAATAAATTAATTCCCGAAGCTAGAGTTTTAAGAGTTGATCTAGATACAACTTCAAAAATAGTTGATTATGAAACGGCATTTGAAAAATTTAAAAATCATGAAGCAGATATAATGGTTGGTACACAAATGATTGCCAAAGGGCTTGATTTTGCTGATGTCACATTAGTTGGTATTGTAAATGCTGATTTAGCTCTACATTACCCTAGCTATGATGCAAATATGGTTGCTTATAATTTAATTGAACAAGTATCAGGTAGAGCTGGTAGAGCTTCTAAACAGGGTGAGGTTATTATTCAAACTTATCAACCAGATCATTTTGTTATAACCTCAGCAGTAAATAATGATTATGATGGATTTTTCAAAAGAGAAATTCAAAATAGAAAAATAATGGGTATGCCACCATTTTCTCTGGCTATAGAGATAATGGTAGAATCAAAGGATTATAATTTAGCTATAAAAGAGGCTAATAATGTTATTTATGCATTAAGAAATGTAGCTATTAATAGTGTTATATTAGGTCCTGCAACAGCACTACCTTTTAAACTAAATGATACATATAGGTATACAATTCAGTTAAAAATAGTAGAAGATGCTGTTATGAATAAAATAAATGAAATATATCCAATGTATCAAAAAAATAAAGATGTTAATATTAAAATTACAAGGATGTGATTAAATGAAAATAGTATTTATGGGAACACCAGATTTTGCAGTTCCAATTTTAAAAGCTTTAAATGAAAAATATGAAGTTGTATTAGTTATCAGTCAGCCTAACAAGATTAAGAAAAAAGGTGTATTATTAGATACACCTGTTGCTAGTTTAGCTAAATCATTAAATTTGAATTTATATCAACCAGAAAAAATAGGTGATGGATTAGAATATATAAAATCCTTTAATGCTGATATTTTAGTTACTGCGGCATTTGGACAGTATATTCCTACAAAAATTTTAAATTTATTTAAAAAAACTATGAATGTACATGGTTCTTTATTACCTAAATATCGTGGAGGAGCTCCTATTCAACGTTCAATAATGAATGGTGATAAAATAACAGGTATAACTATAATAGAAATGGCTAAAAAATTAGATGCTGGAGTAATGTATGCTAAAAGGGAATGTCCAATATTAGATACAGATAATTCATCTATATTATTTGAAAAATTATCTATAATAGGAAGAGATTTATTATTAGAAGTAATTGATGATATTTATTTAGGTAAATTAAAAGGAGAACCTCAAAATGAAGATGAAGTAACTTATGCTCCAAATTTACTACCAGAAGAGGAAATAGTATCTTTTAATAAGCCTGCTTTTGAAGTGGTTTGTCAAATAAAAGGCTTAGCTAATAATCCAGGGGCTACAATTATTTTTAATGATATTAAAATTAAAGTTTTTGATGCTAAAGTAGTACTAGATAATACAGACTATAAACCAGGTACAGTTTTGTCTTTAAAAAAACAAGTATTAATTAAAACTTTAGATAATGCTGTAAGCCTAGATTTAATATTAGTTCCTGGTAAAAAAATGATTTCTGCTAGAGATTTTGTTAATGGTCAAAAAATTTTAAAAGAGTTTGATGTCATTTAATGTCAAATATGATATAATACTATCAAGTGAGGGGGTGGAATATTGTCGCTTAAAAATAAAATTAAGAAAAACAAGTTTTTCAGCAATAATTTTGGTTTTGAAAGTGGTATTGATATTGCAAATGAAACACAAGTTTTATATAGAAAAAATATTGTTATAAAAAATATAATATTTTTATCAAATCTAGTTTTCACATTAATATTTACTTTATTATCATTTGGTGAAAGTAGTAACTTAGTATTAGCTGCATTACTTGGTATTGTTACTTTTGTATTAAATATTTATTTAAAGCGTAGTATAAATAAAGACCCTAATAATTATACCTCACAGGAAATAGCTAGTTATCTATCGTGTTTTTATATGTTAGCTTTAGCTATAGTCATTTATATTAAATTGAAATTTGGTGAAATTGATTATTTGAAAGAATGTGGATATATTTTAATATATTATTCACTTGCAGTGTGTTCTTTTTATCAGGATAAAAAATTATTAAAAACAGTTTTTTTATGGACACTTATAATCGTAACGATCCTTCATTTTTCAGTAACATATCAAGTTATTGAATCTGATATGGCTAAAGATATATATAAATTTATTACTGAATTCTTTATTAGTGATATATTTAGAGATATATTTTTAAGAACATTATTGCTCTGTATATTTATGCTTGTATTATATTGTATTGTTACAATGAGCGGATATATGCAAGATGAAAGAAAAAAAGAATTAATGAAAAGAAGAGAAGTTCAAGAAGATTTTACTAATGTAGTAACAAAAATCTTTGAAGTTACACTTGATAATTCTTCAAGAAGTGAAGAAGATAAACAAAATATTTATATTATTTCTAATATGTCAAGGAAATTAGCTGAATTATTAAGTTTAGGTGATGAACAAATAAAAGATGTAATTATAAAATCAAAGATACATATTGAACAAACTGTTCGTTTTTCACCTAGTGATGATATGAATGAAGACGATAAATATGCACTTCTTAGAGAACAAACTAATTTAGGTAGTATTATAATTTCAAGATTACAACTTGAAAGAAAGTGTGAAGATATAATTCGTTCTACTTTTGAGGGTTCTGATACAGAAGAATTTATTAATAGAATGAATTCTATCCAAAATGATATAGAAGCACAAATTATTTTAATTTGTGAACTATATGTAACTATGCGTGGTGTTAAATCTTATAAAAAGGCTTATAGCCATAAGATTACAATGCAGTATTTAAGTGAACATTTTAATGTTTACTTTGATAGAAATGTATTTGAACGTTTTGAACGTTTCAAAGATGAATTTGAAAAAATATATGATGGAAATGAAGGAGAAGAATATGACTTATAAT
>CAZQOM010000036.1:0-9835 GCA_964595145.1 uncultured Anaeroplasmataceae bacterium
AATAACCAGTATTTGTATTCTTACATCCATGTAATCCCATACATTTTATACAATTATTATGTTCTTCTCTTAACATATAAAAATCATTTGCATTAAATTGATTAATGTTATAGTCACATAAAAAAGGATCTTTTTTTAATTCTTCAATAAAATCAATTACTTCTTTATCATTAGATTCAATATTTATTTTTTTCATAGAGTATCAAAACCTCCTGTTTTATATTTTTGATCACTACTTGATTTCTTCTGTTTAGTTTCAAATGTTGTTGAATATTTTATCGCATCACTTGTAGTGAAAATATTATGACTAATCCATGTTTCACTTACCTTTTTAAAATATGTAATAGTAGGCATTTCGCCACTTTTTTCTTTTAATACTTTTATAATCATACAATTTAAGACACCTCTAGGTAAATCTATATTTGCATAAATATCTTCAATAGTATTTAAATATTTAGGTGGAAAATTAGGCATAATATTGCTTAAAATATCTGAAGGGGATGTTTTTTCTAAATATTCTATTAAATCAACACTTTCAATATTTTCTTCTTCCTTAGTTAATAATTTAGGTGCATCCATATGATGTAAATATCTATATAAAATATTAGCTTTTTTCTTCAATAATTTATATTCAAATAAACCCATTTTATTAATTGATTCATTATATAATTCTACCATTTGCATTTCATCAAATGCATATACAAATGCTAAATTAATTATTTGTTCTTTAAACTGTTTTGTAATACCAGTTTCTAAAAAATCTAAATTAATTTGTTTAGTAAATAATTCAAAATTAAATTTATTATTATTTATCTTAATATTATTAACTGGTTTTCTACCTAATAAATATTGAAATTTAGAAAAACCAACATCTTCATTTAAAACAGATGTATATACTTCTTCAAAGCTTTTTGTAACATTTTTAAATTTTGATTTATCTATTCTTTCAATTTTAAAATGAGCATAAACACGATCAAATAAATCCTTACCAATTTTTGAATATAAATATAATCCTAAAGTTGCATCTTTAATAAAATTTTTAGGTGAAAGTGGTGCACATAATACATATGTCATTTCATCTAAAGATTCATATGAATTTAATAAACCAATACCTTCTAATTGATATCTAGCTTTTAAAAATTTCTTTTCATTTAAACTAAATATATCAAATAGTTCATGATGTATATAGCTTTCACTTTTTAAATTATTTCTTTCTAATAAAGATGATAAGCTAAAATATAACATTACTGCCTCACCACCAATTAGTGGGGCATAAAGTAGTGATAATGTAGAAACATCATCACTTGATAAACTAAAACTTGAATATATATTTACTTTTTTTTGTGCTAATGTTTCCATAATAACTCCTTTACTTATGTAAGCTTAATCCTTTAAGTTCATATTGTTTTTCTAAAAATGAATAAATATTATTTAAAAATTTATTTATTTTTCCATTATTACCAAATATAAATTCACTAGATATATAAAAATCAATTGAAGTTTCAACAGGTGATTGTTCAATAATTTTTGCTTGAACAGAAAAATGAGGTATTTCTGCATATATTTCAAAATAATTGTCATCAATAGATACAATTTCATAATCTTCTTTATTTAAAAAAGAAATGTAAGATTCTTTTAATTTATCATATGATGTTTTATAATAGTGTGTTTTATATAAATCAATATTTTCTTTTTCATTTGTTTCAATTACTTTTGCCATAATTAATTTCCTTTCAAATATGTTAACATTTTTTCTATATTAATCTTTGTTAAATTAAAATCCTCTAAAGAATAAATAATATAATCTGCCATCTTTATTTTTTCTTTTAAAGGAATTTGTGAATTAATCTTTTTAAGTGCATATTCTAAATCTATTTTATCCCTATTCATTAATCTTTTAATTTGAATTTGTTCATCTACATATACACAAACTATTTTATCACATAAATATTCTAAATTAGCTTCAAAAAGTAAAGGTATGTCTAAAAAAATTAAATTACATTTAGATTCTTTAATTCTTTTTTTTATTTCATTAATAATTAAAGGATGGGTAATATTATTTAATTTTTTTAAACTAATAGAATCATTGAAAACTAAATTGCCAAGTTTTTTACGATTTAACGTTTTATCAGAATTAAGATAATCTTTTCCAAATTATTTAACAATTGCATTATATATAGGTTTATTAATTTCACTTAAGTTTTTAGAAATATTATCAGAATCTATAACCTCATAACCTAAATTAATTAAATAATTACAAACAAAACTTTTTCCACTTGCTATACCACCAGTTATTCCTATTACCATACTCATTATACTTCACCCTGACATTTATTACAATAGTAAGTAGTTCTTCCACCTATTTTAATTTTCTTAATTTCACTATTACAAATACTACAATAATTTTTTTTATGAACCATTAAAAAATTTTGATAATTACCGATAACACCTAAAGATGATGTATAAGATCTAATAGTAGTACCATTATTAATGATTGCTTTATCTAATATTTTTTTACTATTAATTAATATATCACTTAATTGTTTTAAAGAAATATTTTTCCCCTTAGTTAAAGGATTAATTTTAGATTTAAATAATAATTCATCTACATAAATATTACCTAAACCTGAAATATATGTTTGATCTAACAAAATAGTCTTAATAGCTATATTCTTCTTTATTAATTTATTATAAAGATAATCTAAATCATAGCTATTACTATTAGCCTCAACACCAAGTAATGATAATGGTGGAGTATTATAAATATCTTTTATATTTTTATATTCAATTCTTCCAAATTTTCTAACATCTTGATATATAAGCTTATAGCCATTATCTAAATAAAATACAATATGTTGATGAGGCTTTATTTGGTAATCATTTAATACATAAAAATATTTACCTTCCATTCTAAGATGTGACAAAAAAGAACCATCTTCTAAAATAAATATTAAATATTTAGCATATCTTTTTATTTCTATTATTTTTTTATTTAATACTTTATTTATAAAATTATCAAAGTCTATAATTATTGGCTTATAAAAACATTCAATTTTAATTATCTTACAGCCGCTAATTTGTTTATTTAAAGTATCTCTTACTACTTCAACTTCAGCAAGTTCTGGCATAATTACCACCTATTATAGTGAATTAAATCTTCACTTAATTTATTTTTTTTATAAAATACGTTATCCTCTAGTGGATACCCTAACGCAATTATTGAGAAAATAAAGTTATTAGAACCTATATTTAATACCTTATTACAGTGATTAATTCTATCTTCTAAAGGATAAATACCAATATAACAACTACCAATATTTAAAGATGTAGCTGCAATTAAAATATTTTCTGTTGCGCAAGCTAAATCTTGATTTTGCATATGTGGTGTAATAAGATTATTACTATTATTACCAATGACTGCAATACAAGTATTACAATTAGCTAAAACTTTAGCACCATTTGAAGCATATGAGAGTTCTTTAATTATATTTTCATCATCAATAATTATATAACTTCTACTTTTTTGATTTCTTGCTGAAGGAGCTTCTTCTGCTGCTTCACATAACAATTTTAATGTATTATAATCAATCTTTTTAGATAAATCAAAATTTCTAACACTTCTTCTTTTTAAAACATTTTCCATTATTTTACCTCATACCAATTCTTACCAAAAGAATCACCTACAACTAAAGGAACATCAAGTTCTAAAGCATTTTGCATATTTCTTCTAACTAATTCAAGTATTATATCTTCTTCACCTTGTTCAACTTCAAATACTAATTCATCATGAACCTGAATAAGCATTTTACTTTTTAATTTACGAACCTCTAATTCATTATCAATATTTATCATTGCAATTTTTATAATATCTGCTGCAGTTCCTTGAATAGGTGCATTCATCGCCATTCTTTTACCAAATTCTCTTTGCATATAAATATTAGAATTAATTTCAGGTATCTTACGAATTCGATTTTTAAGTGTTTTAACATAACCGTTTTTTTGACAAAAATCAATTGTTTCATCCATAAATACTTTTATTTCTGGATATACTTCATAATATCTTTTAATAAAATTAGAAGCTTCTACATTACTTATACCTAAATCCGTAGCTAATCCATAAGCAGAAATGCCATATACAATACCAAAATTAACAGCCTTAGCTTTTCGTCTATCTTCTGGTGTTATTTCATCTTTCATAAAAACCTCTTTTGCAGTTTTAGAATGAATATCTTCACCTAAAAGAAAAGCTTCTTTTAATTTTTTTACATTAGCCATTGATGCTAAAACTCTTAATTCAACTTGTGAATAATCAGCAGAATATAAAATATTATTAGGATTTGTTGGAATAAACATTTTTCTAATCAAATGTCCTTCTTTTGTTCTTATTGGAATATTTTGTAAATTAGGATCAACACTAGATAATCTTCCTGTTGTTGTCAAAGCCTGTTCGAAAATAGTATGAACCTTTTGATCTGGAAAAATTTGTTCTTTTAATCCAATAATATATGTAGAATATAATTTAGTTTTAGCACGATATTCTATTATTAAATCAACAATAGGATGATATAATCTAATTGATTGTAATATTTCTATATCTGTAGAATATGATGTTGTTTTCTTTTTAGGATATGGTATTTCTAATTTTTCAAACAAAATAACTCCTAATTGTTTTGGAGAAGAAATGTTAAATATTTCACCAGTAAATTCATATATTTTATTTGTAAGATTATCTATATCAACTTCTAAAATACTTTTTTGTCTTTCTAATTCAACTAAATCTACTTTAATACCTTCAAATTCCATTTTCCCTAAAACTCTAGATAAAGGTATTTCGATATCAGTTAATAGAGATAACTGATTACTTTCTTTTAATTTTGTTAAACAATCATTCTTTAAAAAATATATACAATTAACTTTTTTAGCTATATGTTGAAATATTAAATTTTCATCATTTGGAATAGCCTTTTTAGCACCTTTACCATATACTTGTTCTTCATATAATACATCAGAATAATTAAAATATTCACTAATAATTTTAAATTCTTCTTTACCAAGTGTTGGATTTAAAACATATGAAGCTAAAAGTAAATCAAAATCTATTCCCTTTAATTCAAAACCTAGACGTTTTAAAAGTACATAAGCACGTTTATAATCATAAATTGATTTATGATTATCCTCTTCTAAGAAAAGTTGAAAATCAATACTTGAATATAACATATCTTGTTTAATAATAAAAGTACCTAATTTATTTTTAATACCAATAGCTATTAAAGGATATTTATGATAATTATATTCAAATGTTTCAAATATTAATGCTGAATATGGCAATAATATTTCTTTTAATCTTAATACATCTGTAATAAGTTCATAAGTTGTTTGTTTAGTTTCTTTAGAAAATTCACCACTACCATAAGATACATCTTTTAAAAGTGATTTAAATTCTAATTCTTGATAAAAAGAAATAAGTTTATCTCTATCATATTCTTTTTTATAAGTATCTTCTAAAGTAACATTCATATCAAAATCACGAATGATTGTAGCCATTTTACGACATAATAAGGCTTGTTCATAATTTTCTTTAATTTTAATACTATCAGCACCTTTAATACTATCAACATTTTTTATAATTTCATCTAGTGTGCCATATTGTTGTAAATATTTAACAGCCTTTTTTTCGCCAATACCAGGAATACCTGATAAATTATCACTTTTATCTCCCATCATAGCCTTTAAATCAACAAATTGATTATAATTTATTTGATATCTATTAAAAAATGTTTCAGGAGTATAATCTTCTAATTCTGTCATACCCTTTTTAGTTAGATGTACAGTTGTATTAGGACTAATTAATTGTAATAAATCCTTATCAGATGAATAAATATCAACATGAAATCCTGCTTCTTCTGCTTTTTTTGCCATTGTACCAATAATATCATCAGCTTCATATAGACTTTGTTCATATTGTTTAATACGCATTATTTCTAAAAATTGCTTAATATAAGCTATCTGCATTCTAAATTCATCTGGCATAGGAGGACGTCCTGCCTTATAGTCTGCCATAAGTTCATGTCTTAATGTCTTTTTCCCAGCATCAAAAGCAACAAGTATTGCATCATAATCGCTATTTATTAAATGATTCATCATTCTTACAAATGCAAATATTGCATTTGTATATAATCCCTTAGAATTTTGAGTAACATTACCAACTGCAGCCATTCCATAATATGCTCTATACATTAAAGAATTACCATCAACTAAAATCATTCTTTTCATCTAATCACCAACCTAATCTTTTAATATTATAACAAAAAATTAAAAAATTAAAAAGAGGATTATTTAAAATCCTCTATTTTAATCTACCAATAAACAAGTGAATCAATATTAGTATTACCTAAACATACAATTTTAACAATATGCTTACCTTTTTTCAACTCTTCACTAATAAATGACATAATAACTCCACTATCATTCTTTAAATCAATAGATGTTACTTTCTTATTATCAATATAAACTTCAAAATTTGCTTCAATCTTATTATTTGATAATATTCCAAAACGATTACCATTAAATTCAAATTCTATTGATGAGTCTTTTATACCATTATAGCTATGACCAAAACTAGATAAAATATTAGTAGATTCAAAACTACCTTTCATTATAACTTCACTTGCATCTAATGATATGTGCTTACCATTATTTAATTCAAATACTCTTGCTAATAAAGCTTCAGTAATAATAATATATTGTTTAGATGATTTAGTAATACTTAAACGATAATATCTTATATTTGTATCATCAAAATTTGCTACAACTGAATTATCCTTAACAGTTAAATCATTATATTCGCCTAATATAGACCAATTAATATTATCCTTACTACCTTCTAATTTAAAAGAAATTGGACAGTGATAATCACTTCTATTTTGTGTAAATAATGTAAGTCTATTAACCAAAACTTCTTTACCACAATCAACTGTAATAATTAAAGGCTTATTAGGACTTGCTTCATAATTAGTATGTAAATATGTATCTTTATTTCCATCAAGCATATTATTAATATCATCTCTTTTTGCATCCCAAGGAGAATAATTTTCATAAGAAATAATATTACCTAGAGCTTCATATTCTTGATTATCTTTATAGTTATATTTATAGTCTCTTGTATAATAATATTCTGATATATAATCATCCTTAGGATCATAATTACTATTTACATTATAGGCATTAACCTTATTAATATTTACATTACCGTTATCATCAAATTTACCAAGACCTACACCAACAAAAGAATTATGTCCACCAGTATCCCAACATTTTAATATTGCTTTAAAATATAAAAAACTTTCTTCTTTTAATTCATAATCTGTATATGTACCAGTCTTTAATGTAAAATCACTAATGTTTTTATCAGTTTCATAATTATAATATTCTCCAGCTAAACTATAATTTTTACCATCAGTTGAAGCATATAATGCACAAGAAAATCTACCTCTTAAGGCTAGGCGATATTTACCAGTATCTTTAATATAATATTTACCATTTAATTCTAAAACTTGACAAGCATTAGGTGTTTTATTAAACCATATCTCTGCATTACAATTTTGAGTTGGATTTATATTACTTACAGTTTCTTTATTTATATATCCTTTATAATTATTTTCATATGCTTCCTTAGCAGAATTATTATAAATATTCTTATCCTCAAAAGTATAAATAGTTCTATCTAAAGTATTTTTATTATTTTGAAACTCAAATACAAGTTCAACATCATCTACTTTAAAAGCTTTATCATCTTTAGTTATTTCTAAAGTAACATATATTTTACCTGAATCAACCTTATCATTAGGAATATATTTATATATAGTATCAGAAACCTTACTTATTTTACCATTAGTAGGATTAGATACACTCTTAACCTTATAGCTAAAACCATCAGGAATAACAATACTACCGCTTATATATTCATTATTGCTATTCATTGTATATTTGCCTAAATCTATTGTAAATTCTTTTCCATCCTCAATTTGATAAGGTCTTGTAGTATTACTAGAAATCTTTTTACCATCTTTAACAAAATTCATACCTGTTTGATATATAGATGAAACTGGAACATACATTGGATAATTTTTACTACTTGCTTCTAACAACATATCATTAGATACACCAAGACCAATTAAATCTCTATAATAATATGTCATATTATAGCCTGAGGCATCCATAGTTGATTTAAACCATTTATCAACACCTTCACCATTAGAATTTTTAATAGCCTCTAACATTACATCAGCACCAAAGCTATGATAATAATTTGCATAAACTGATAAACCTTTTTTACCATTTTCAAATTTACCTGATGTAATATCTCTTAAAACCCAAGATGGATTAGTATATTTTACCCAATCGCTGCCCATACCTTCATAAAAATCACCTAATTTTCTTTTAGAAGATATATTAGTATATAAGCCATAAGAAACTAAACTTAATGCATTATTAGTTACCTCTCCTCCTTCACCTAATCCCCAGCCTTGGAAATTATGATTATATTCATGAATATTTCCCCATGAACCATTTTGAATAAATGAATCATAATCAAGTGAGCTTGTCATCCAGTCACGAGGACAGTTTACAGAACCTCTACCAGGAAATGCAACTGCAGATCCTGCAGCTATAAATGGTTCATATAAAAATACTATACCTTGATTATTAACCTGTGTTGATGTTAAAGATATCTTATCCCATAAAACTGCAGCATTATATAAATCATCATAAGAAAATTTATCAGCATATTTTTTAGGACCAGAATGTAGTACTCCAGAATCCCATACTTCTAAATCAAAATAAGGTACTGTTGAATTTGCTCTTTTATTAAATTCCTCTTTTGTTGTATATCCTAAAATAAAATGAGAATATTCTAAGGCACCTGAAATAGTAACACTAAATTTAACATTTTCATTTCTAATATATATAGGCCCTCCTAAAAATGAACCAATATAAGCTGTATAGGTTAAAGTTTTTTCATCATATGTAGCTAAATCTTTATTTACCTTCATAGTATTTAATATATGAGGCATACGAACAAATTCTCTTTCTTCCCAAATATTATTAGCTTGACCATTATATAAAGCTTGTCCTATATGAAATTCAATACCATCAGTGCTTTCCATATCCTGTTTTGAAATTTCAATTTTTATAACCTCACCAGGGGCAGCATATAATCCTGTTACACCATAACCTCTTGTATAACTTCTTGGTGTCATAGTTATTTTCTTTATAACTGCCTTTTCATCATCTGAAATTTCACCTTCAAACATGCCAATAGATGCAGTATGCTTATAAAGTTTTCTTGTTTTACCATTTTTATCTAAAACAGGATTATCATCTTTATATAAATAACCATCCTTATCCATTCTGTTATAACCGCCACCACCAGCGCCACTAGTATCAGTTGAAGTTAAATAACTAGACTCACTAATAATAGCTATTTTTTCATCAATTGTTAAATTTTTCAATTCAGTACCATATGTTGGATATTTAGATAATCCTTCATTATATTCTTCTTTTGGAATTTTTCTTCCAATAGAACCTAATAATTCAGTTTCATATCCAACCATAGTAACAGTTTGATAATCACTAATAAAAATTTTATTAGAATCATTATTATTGTTTCCACCGTTATTATTGTTTCCACCGTTATTATTGTTTCCACCATTATTATTGTTTCCACCATTATTATTGTTTCCACCATTATTATTGTTTCCACCGTTATTATTGTTTCCACCGTTATTATTGTTTCCACCATTATTATTGTTTCCACCATTATTATTGTTTCCACCAT
>CAZQOM010000036.1:9935-12188 GCA_964595145.1 uncultured Anaeroplasmataceae bacterium
TATTGTTTCCACCATTATTATTGTTTCCACCATTATTATTGTTTCCACCATTATTTCCCGAATCAGGAATTTTAGTAGAACATGAACAAATAGATAGTGTACCAATAAATAATAAACAAATAAAAATAAAATATATATAAATTTTATTTTTTCTCATTTTATTCACCTTTCTTTCAATATATAATTATAACATATAAATACAATAAAAATACAGTTAAAAAAGAAATTACAGGCTAAAAATGCCTGTAATTTTATTTTTTTATTTTTTTATAGGTAATTTAATAGGATTCTTTGCATCATCTGATTGCATATATAGTACAACTGTATGACCTATTTTTTGAACAACTTCAATATCAACAACGCTTAAATATTCTTCTATTTCAGCAACTGTTACAGTTGAATTATTTAATATACTTACCTTCATTAATTCATGTTTTTTTAAATAATTAACTAAATCGCATCTTAAATTTTCACTCAAACCTTCTTTACCAATTTGAAAACAAGGTTTTAAAGGATGAGCTAAACTTTTTAAATATGCTTTTTGTTTAGGAGTTAGCATAATTATTCTGCTTTCTCAAAGAATTCTTCAGTATAATATGCATCCTTTAAAATCTTTTGCATATCTTCTACCATTGGAACTCTTGGATTAGCTGGAGAACATTGATCCTCATAAGCTAAATATGATAATTTTTCAATTTGATTTAAATATTCTTGTTCATCAAGACCTTGACTCTTGAAATTCATCTTAATACCACACTTCATAGCTAATTCACCACAAGCCTTAGCATATGATTCAACACCTTCTTCAACAGTTGAAGCAGGTAAGCCTAAAATTCTTGCAAGTTCAGCATATTTTTCATCTGCTTTATAATAGTTATATTTAGGCCATGTAGATAATTTTTGAGGTTTAGTACCATTATAACGAATAGTAAATGGAAGTAAAATAGCGTTAGCACGACCATGTGGTACATGGAATTCTCCACCAATCTTATGAGCCATTGAGTGATTCATACCTAAGAATGCGTTAGCAAATGCCATACCAGCTAAAGCTGAAGCATTATGCATTTTTTCACGTGCTTCTGGATCATTAGCACCATTCTTATATGAACGTTCTAAATATTTAAATACCATCTTAATAGCTTGAATAGCTAAACCATCTGTATAATCAGATGCAAGAGTAGAAACGAAAGCTTCTGTAGCATGAGTTAAAACATCCATACCAGTATCAGCAGTAATAGACTTAGGTAAAGTCATTGTTAAAGCTGGGTCAATAATTGCTACTGTTGGAGTTAAAGAATAATCTGTTAAAGGATATTTTTTATGTTCAACCTTATCAGTAATAACAGCAAATGGAGTAACCTCAGAACCAGTACCTGAAGTTGTAGGTATACAAATTAAATTTGCTTTTTTACCTAATTCAGGATATTGGAATGCACGTTTACGAATATCCATAAATTTTTGTTTTAAGTCATTAAAGTTAACTTCTGGATGTTCATAGAATAACCACATACCTTTTGCAGCATCCATAGATGAACCTCCACCTAAGGCAATAATAGTATCTGGTTCAAATGAACGCATTAATTGAACACCTTTTAATACTGTTTGAATTGATGGATCTGGTTCAACATCGCAGAATAATTGATATTGAACTTCAGGACTTCTAAGTTTTAATTGATCTGTTACACGATTAACATATCCTAAATCAACCATAGAACGGTCAGTAACAATAATAATTCTGCTCATTTCTTTCATTTGGTGTAAATACTCAATTGAATTTCTTTCAAAATAAATCTTAGCAGGAATCTTAAACCATTGCATATTATTTCTTCTTTGACCTACTTTCTTAACATTTAATAAATTAACAGCTGATACATTTCCAGCTACTGAGTTATGACCATAAGAACCACAACCTAAAGTTAATGATGGAATAAATGAATTATAAACATTACCAATACCACCGAAAGTAGATGGAGAATTAGCAATGATACGAATAGCAGGGATTATATCACCAAACTTTTTAGTTAAAGCCTCATCAGCAGTATGGATAGCAGCTGAATGACCTAAACCATTAAATTCTACCATTTGTTTTGAAAATAAAATACCTTCATCTGTTGATTTAGATTTTAATACTGCTAAAACAGGAGAAAGTTTTTCACGAGTTAAAGGTTCTTCTACACCAACACTCTTACATGGAACACATAATATTACAGTATTTGCAGGAACTTCAAATCCAGCTTCAGAAGCTATATAGCT
>CAZQOM010000037.1:0-11771 GCA_964595145.1 uncultured Anaeroplasmataceae bacterium
TTTTTTTGGAAGTAAATTTTCAGTAAAAAAGATTTTCCCATCAATAAAATATTTTTTTAGTTTTCCAAACATTATACTACACCTTATTTCATTTATTTAAGTATATACGAAAATTAAATAATAGTCAAAAGCTTTATAAATTATTTAAATTGTGATTCATATAATTTTTTATAAAAACCATTTAATTCTAACAATTCTTCATGCGTACCCTTTTCTACAATATTACCACTATTCATTACTAAAATAAGATCTGCATTTCTTATAGTAGACAATCTATGGGCAATAATAAATGAAGTTCTATTTTCCATCATCTTATTAAAAGCTTTTTGAATCATTACCTCTGTTCTTGTATCAATATTTGATGTTGCTTCATCTAATATTAATATTTCAGGTGATCTTAGCATTAATCTTGCAATACATAATAATTGTTTTTGTCCAACAGATACTCCTTTTTCATCTGAAATAATTGTATTAAAGCCATCAGGTAATTTTTCGATAAAATCAAAAGCATATGCTTTTTTACAAGCTATTTTTACTTCTTCTAATGTAGCATTATTTTTTGCATAAGCTATATTTTCATAAACTGTTCCTTTAAATAACCAAGTATCTTGTAAAACAAGTCCAATTTTTTCTCTTAAAGAATCTCTACTATATTCCTTAATATCATGACCATCAATTAAAATTCTTCCATTATTAAGCTCATAATAACGCATTAATAAATTAATTATTGTTGTTTTCCCACACCCTGTTGGTCCTACTATAGCAACTTTCATACCTGCCTTAATATCTAAATTAAGATTTTCAATTAATGGATTATCCTCTTTATATCTAAATGATACATTATCAAATATTATATTGCCATTTTTAATATCTAATTTATTATCATTTTCATTTGTTAATTCTGATTCATCAATTAATTCAAATACACGTCTTAAACTTGCAAACGAATTAGATAATTCTGTTGCAACACCACTTATTTCATTAAACGGTTTTGTATACTGGCTTGCATAGGTTAAAAATGCCGTTAATCCTCCTACACCAAAAACCACATTTTTAGAAGTTATAATTAATATAGATCCTATTGTAGCCACACAAGCATAAACAATTGAATTAACAAATCTTGTTGAAGGATTAGTTAATGATGAATTAAATTGTGCTCTAATACCAACCTCATATAAATCCTTATCCATACTTTTAAATTTTAAAATATTGTCATTTTGTCTTTGATAGGCTAAAACAACTTTTTGATTAGTAATCATTTCATTTAAAAAACCACCCATTTCTCCTTTAATATGAGCTTGTTCTTTAAATGTTTTATAGCTTCTTTTTGATATAAATGCCGCAACAAAAAGTGATAAAGGTGTTAATATAATAACAACTAACGCAATTTCCCATTTAATAGATAACATCATAACTATTGTAACAACTATAGTTATAATTCCAGTTAAAGCTTGGTTAAATCCTTGTAAGAGTCCTTCTGATACTTGATCAGTATCTGATATTATCCTTGTTAAAATGTCACCACTTAAATTACTATCTAAATATGAAACTTCTACATTTAATATTTTCTTAAAAGCATCTATTCTTAAATCTTTAATTATAGAATATGTTATTTTATTAAGTAATGCATTCATAAGCCAACCAAAAAATCCACCTAGTAAAACAATTATTAATAAAACAAAAATAATTGAATATATATCGTTTATAATAAATGTTTTATTATCAATAAATTTATCTATTGCATTACCAACAAGCTTTGGAGCATAAAGTGTTGCAGAAACATAAAATACCGCTGATAAAAAAGATATAATTAATGAAATTTTATATTTACTAGCATATTTTAAAATACGCTTAAATAATGATTTATTATTCATTGCTTTTACCTCCCATATCTTGTGAATCACATATTTCTTTATATACTTCACAATTATTTATCAATTCACTATGTTTACCTAAGCCAACTAATTTACCAGCATCTAAAACTAATATTAAATCAGCATGCATTATAGTTGAAGCTCTTTGAGAAATAATTATAGTTGTTTTATTTAATGTCTTAATAGCATTTCTTAATTTAAGTTCAGTATTAAAATCTAACGCACTAGTAGAATCATCTAAAATCAATATAGGGCTATCCTTAATTAAAGCTCTAGCGATAGATAATCTTTGTTTTTGACCACCACTCAAATTAGAAGCTCCTTGATATAAATAAGTATTTTCTTTATTTTCTAATTTTGATACGAATTCATAACTCATAGAATTTTTTAAAGAAGAGTTGATATCTTCATCAGTTAAATCATTTTTACCCCACGATAAATTATCTTTAATTGTACCACTAAATAATATAGCCTTTTGTAACACTGTTGCTATATTTTTATTAATAAAATTTGTTTTATACTCCTTAATATTTCTACCATAAAAAATAATATCCCCACTAGTAGCATCATAAAAACGATTCATTAAAGAAACGATAGTAGATTTACCACTACCAGTACCTCCAATAATACCTACAGTCATATTTTCTTCTATTTTAAAAGAAATATTTTTTACAGCTTCTTTAGAATTCAAATTATAATTAAATGAAACATTATTAAATATAAATGGTATATCATTTAATTTAGTTTCATATATACCTTCTTTAATAGAACTTTTAGTATCAAAAACCTCATTAATTCTTGTTGCCGAAGAAACTGCTTTAGTAAATATAACAACAAGATTTGCAACAACCATAATAGCTAATTGAATTTGCAATAAATAATTATATAAAGATGTAATGTTACCTTGATTTAAATTACCTATTTTAAATTCAAAACCTGATACATATAGCACCGCAACAATAGCTAAATTTGTAACAACAAATGTCATTGGATTTAATAAAGCATTTATTTTACCTACATTTGTTAATATTTTTTTTAAGTTAATATTTTCATCAACAAATCTTTGAAACTCATATTTTTGTTTAGAAAATGCTCTTACTACTCTATTACCACTTAAATTTTCTTTTGTTATATTTGTAACATCATCTAATTTATTTAAAGCCTTTTTATTTTTAGGAATAGTATAAAACATAATTAAAAAAATAATTATAAATAGTAATATACCTGTTACTAAAAATATTAATCCTGCTTTAAAAGAAAGCATAAATGATAATATAGTTGCACCTATAACTAAAAATGGTGCTCTTACTACTAGTCTAATTAACATAGCTACACTTTGTTGTAAATTGTTTATATCAGAATTCATTCTTGTTAGTAATGATGAGGCACCAAATTGATCTAATTCTTTAAATGATAAAGAGTTAATATGAGAATATAAATCATCTCTTAAGGCAGTACCAAAACCTTGAGATGCACGAGATGCAAAAAATTGACAAACAAGTGTTGAGGAAAGTCCTATTACTGCAAACAAAAATAATAGACCACCATTTTTTAAAATAAATGTTATTTTCTCACTATATGTTAATAAATCATTTTTCAATCCTTCATTAATCATTCTTGCAATAACTAAAGGAACTAATAATTCAAATATAGCTTCTACTAATTTAAATATTGGACCTAATATTACATGTTTTTTATATTTTTTTAAATATTTTTTATATAATTTAAGCATAAAACCACCCTTTTCCTTTGTATTATATCACAAATAATGGTATACTAAATATATATTTTTTGTGTATAAGTATACTTTGGAGGTATATATGGATATTAAACAATTAGAATGCTTTAAAACAGTAGTTGAACAAGGTTCAATTCTTAAGGCCTCAACAAAATTAAATATAAGTCAACCACCGCTATCAAGGATGATGAGACAACTTGAAGAACAATTAAATACCATATTATTTATTAGAGGTAAAAGCATTATTTTAACTGAAACCGGTAAATTATTATATGAAAAAGCCTGTTCTATTCTAGAATTAAGAAATAATACTTTAAAAGAAATTAATAATTTAGAAATTAAAAATGAAATAACCTTAAATTTAGGAATCGTTTCTTCTTCAACAAATCTTTTATATCATCACACAATTCAAAAATTTCACAATGAAAATCCAAACGTTAGATTTAATATTCAAGAAGCAAATACTTATCAATTAATTGAACTATTAAATCAAAAGATAATAGACCTAGCAATAGTTCGTTCACCATTTGATTCATCTAATTTTAATGTTGAATTTTTTAATAAAGAACCTATGATTATGCTTTCAAAAAAATTAATTAACAAAGAAAAAATTAAAATCAATTATTTGGATAATAAACCACTTATTATATATAGAAGATTTAAGGAAATATTAAATCAATTATTTAAAGAAAATAATATCGAATTTAATACAATTGCTGAAGTAGATGATGCAAAAACCGCAATTCTTCTTGCATCTACTGGATTAGGAATAGCATTAGTTCCTAAAAGTGCTTATCAAACATTCGAACATTTAAATCTTGATTATGCTATTATTGATAATCCTAATTTAGAAACAAGTCTAGGAATTATAAAAAGAAAAAATGAAGGTTTAAATCATACTTACCAAACCTTCATTAATGCTTTAAAAAATTAAATTAATACTTATTAAGATATTTATCTATTTCCCATTTAGTAATATTTTTCTTATAACTATCCCACTCTAATAGTTTTGCTTCTACCATCTTTTTAGTTATATGATCTCCTATTGCTTTTTTTATAAGTTCATCTTTCCTAAATTCATTAATAGCTATTTCTAGATTAGATGGTAACAATTCAATTTTATTTTTTTCTTGTTTTTCTTTTGTATAGGCAAATAAATTGTCATGTACTGGCTTAACACTAGGACAATTACCTTTTATACCATCAAGCCCAGAAGCTAAAATAACACTTATAGCTAAATATGGATTAGATGAAGCATCAACACTTCTTACCTCTGTTCTTGTTTTTTCACCTCTTGCGGCAGGTATTCTAATCATGGTTGAACGATTAGAATCAGACCAAGATATATAACAAGGTGCTTCATATCCAAAGACTAATCTTTTATACGAATTTACTATGGGATTAGTTATTAAACAAAAACCTTTAGCATGAGCTATAATTCCAGATATCCACTTTAAGGCAGTATTTGAAAGTTTATTAGCAGTAGTCTCATCATAAAATGCATTATTATCATCTAAATCTACTAAAGAACAATTTATATGCATTCCACTACCATTTATACCTTCAATTGGCTTTGGCATAAATGTAGCATGTAGATTGTGTCTTCTTGCGATGTTTTTAACAACAAGTTTGAAAGTTTGAACATTATCACATGCTTCTAATGCTGAATCAAATTTAAAATTAATCTCATGCTGCCCGTTCGCAACCTCATGATGAGCAGCTTCAACAACAAAACCAATATTTTGTAAAGCTAAAACAATATCTCTTCTACAATCCTCTGCAGAATCAATTGGAGAAATATCAAAATAACCACCAGTATCATTAAATTCTAGTGTCGGATTATTATTATCAAGCTTAAATAAAAAGAATTCCGGTTCAACTCCAACATTAAAATCTTTAAAACCTAATTCTTTCATCTTAAGTAAATTCCTTTTTAAAACACCTCTTGGATCACCTTCAAATGGAATATGTTTACCGTCAACCATTTGATAAACATCACAAATAAATCTTGCAACCTTACCATATGAATTATCTTCCCAAGAAAGTATTAAAAAAGTATCTAAATCTGGATGTAAAAACATGTCAGCTTCACAAATTCTTACAAATCCTTCTATTGATGAGCCATCAAACATTATAGAATTATCTAAAGCATCATCTAATCTTGTTATAGGTATTTCAACATTTTTAAGCATACCCATAATATCAGAAAACTGCATCCTAATATATTTTATATTTTCTTCTTTACATATCTTTTTTATATCTTCTTTATTATATTTCATATTACCACCTAATAAATAATATGAAATATATTATCTTTTAATGATTTAAAATGAATTTCTTTGTTACACTATTTTTTAAATATATTTTTGTTATTACACCACTTAAAACAGATAGTATAGCAATAAAAGGTAAATAATAAACAACGGCTTTACTACCAAGTATAATAATTGCAACAACAATTTGGCCAGTAGCGTGAAAAACAGCTCCTAAAACAGAAACACCAATAACAGAAAAAAACTTTAAACGTGAAAATAAAAACATAACTAAAAAAGATAATAAACCGCCACTTAATGACATTAAAAATGTAGGTGAAAGAAAACTTCCTCTTAATAAACCTACTAATACAATTCTTAAAATATCACATATAAAAGCTTCATATGCTTTAAATTCATAAAGCATTATTAAAATGATAATATTAGCAAGACCTAATTTAACTCCTGGAATAAAAACAGGAATAAATGATTCTAATATATTTAATACAATAGCCATTGCTAAAAGCATAGATATAATACATATTCTTTTTACACTTTTCATATACCAACATCAACCCCATTTCCTTCTATTTGAATAAATACTCTTTGAGGTAGGCATGTTATAGTTTGTCCTGCATTTTTTATTTTCCCTTGATGAATACATACTTGATCACTACAAGGCGACAATTTAACATATACTTCTTTATTATCAATAATAACTATTACTTCATTTATAGTTAATTCTTTATTTTCGTTTATATCTATTATTTCAATTAATTCTTTATCGTTATAAATATATACACATAAATTATTTTTAGGAGTTAACCCTAAATATATTAATAGTCCTATTATAGCAACTAATAATATACTACCAATTAAAATAATATCATTTTTCACCTTATTCATAAGCTTTTACACCATCACTTTTATATAAAACATTATTTTCTTTAGAAATAATATAATCTAAATTATTATTATCTAAAAATAATTTCAAATCTTCTAATTCCATCGAAAAACAAGCAGTTGTATAAGCATCTAAATATTTAGAATCATCACCAATAATAGATACTGAATCATAAAGATTACTAGGGCAACCTGTCATCGGATTTAATAAATGTGAATATATATTATTATTTATTATTTCATATTGTTCTTTTATTGCAGATGTAGAAATTGCTTTATTTTTAATATTTAATTTATAATAATAACCATTATCTGTTGATTTAGAAAGACCAACAATAAAATTATCTTCTACCTTACTGCCTAATACTATATTTGATGAACCTGCATTTAATAAATAATATTTTACACCCGTAGAATCTAAATATTCTTTAGCTTTAGATGTTGCAAATCCTTTAGCAACTCCACCTAAATCTATATTCCCATCACCAATAATCCTAACATTTAACCCGTCAATTAATAAAGATGTATTATTCATGATTTCTAATTCTTCTTTTATTATATTAGAATCTAATATTTCTTTATTAGCTAAGGCTTTTTTCCATTTATGAGATAACCTACCAATAAAAGGATTATAATATCCATTTGTTTTATTATACATTAAAACACTAAATTCTAGCAATTCGATTAGTTCACTGTTTAAATTAGCCTCTCTTAATTCGTTTAGTTTCTATACATTAATTACACTACTTTCACTAAAATCATCAGCAACACTATCATACTTTAAATATATATTTTCAACTTCTTTTGCCAAAATATCACTATCTTTTGTATTATAAAATGTTATACTAATAACTGTATCCATTGCATAAAACGTATAATTCTTTTTAGATATAGAATTAGTACATGAGCACGATAAAAATAATATTAATGATATGACAACAAATAATATTTTTTTCATAGGAAATCAACTCCTCATATATATTATAAAACAATAATTAGACATATTTCAACTTATATTTCTTGAAAGAATTATCATTTTATGATAAAGTTTAATTATACGAAACGAGGAACTTAATTATGAAAAAAAGAGTTTTATTTATAATAATTTTATTTTCATTTATTTTTTGTAGCTGTAAGACTGGCAACAAAACATTTACTGTAACATTTCATGAACAAATTGAAAATGGAAATGTTATTGAAAAAAAATATAATGAAAATATGATATATGATGAGCCAAAAATATTCACAAGGACAAACTTTGAGTTTGATGGTTGGTATTTTGATAAGTCCTTATCAAAAAAAGTTAATTTTCCATATGAAATTAAAGATGATGTTGACCTTTATTCAAAATGGTTAAAAATATGCAAAATTACTTTTATCGATAATGATAATATTATTCAACAAACATCTGTAAAAGAAGGACAAATTATTTCTAATTATGAAATTTCAAATGATAATTTTATTGGTTGGTCTACTGATAAAGATAATTATGTTCCTTTTGATTTTAATAATATTATCAATGGTGATTTATCTTTATATGCTTTTTATAAAGAGGATAATACTTATGTTGTAAAATTTAATGATAATGATTCTTTATTAGATTCTAAAGTTGTAAATGAAAATGGCACAATATCTCCTATTACTTCTCCAACAAAAGATGGATATACTTTTATTGGCTGGTCTACTAATAAAGATAATTATAATTCTTTTAATTTCAATACTAATATTAATGATAATTTATCTTTATATGCTTTTTATGAGAAAATTATTACTTATGTTGTAAAATTTTATGATAATGATTCTTTATTGGATTCTAAAGTTGTAAATGAAAATGGCACAATATCTCCTATTACTTCTCCAACAAAAGATGGATATACTTTTATTGGCTGGTCTACTAATAAAGATAATTATAATTCTTTTAATTTCAATACTAATATTAATGATAATTTATCTTTATATGCTTTTTATGAGAAAATTATTACTTATGTTGTAAAATTTTATGATAATGATTCTTTATTGGATTCTAAAGTTGTAAATGAAAATGGCACAATATCTCCTATTACTTCTCCAACAAAAGATGGATATACTTTTATTGGCTGGTCTACTAATAAAGATAATTATAATTCTTTTAATTTCAATACTAATATTAATGATAATTTATCTTTATATGCTTTTTATGAGAAAATTATTACTTATGTTGTTACATTTAATGTTGACGGAACAAAAACACAACAAAATGTAATAAATGGTAATAAAGTAATAGAGCCTGAAACACCCTATAAAAATGGATATACATTTTTAGGATGGTATTTAGATGATTCATTATTTAATTTTAATACTATTATAGAAGAAAATATCGAACTAATCGCAAGATTTAGTGAATCACAAATATCCTTATCTAGTTATGGCGGCTATGAAGAGGGCTTATATTTCGAAGCTGATATTAATAACAACAATCCATCTGATTATACCGTTTCATATAAACTATCTTCTTCTAATAATTGGTTAGATGTAGATGAAGAGCTAATTAGAATTGAAAATAATAAAATAAGATGTGATGTAATTGGTCTTACAAAAGGAAATTATGATGTTAAAATTACATTAAATAATAAATCAAGTATTATTAAATGTAGTGTGTCAAATACAGATCGTTCAGGTTATGCTCATTTTAATTATAGTAGTGGAATTGGAGCCTATAAAGATGATGGTAGTATTAAAAATGATGCAATAATTGTTTATGTTACAAATGAAAATAAAAATAATGTATCTATAAAAATAAATAATAAAACTTATACAGGGTTAGTTAATATTATTCAAAATCAAACTAAAATTGGCAAACCTTTAGATATAAGAATTATTGGTAAAATTACAACAAATCAATATAATGTTAAATCAAATGAACCAAGATTAACTAATAATAGTAATTTAAGTAGCAATTTTTTCGTTAATACTTTAGAAACAAAATATGGTGATAATTTGGTTGGTTTGACTGTTCAGTATATGGATAAAAAAGAAGAAAAATCATATAAATTTCTTACAACTGAAACTGGTCTAAAAGAAAATGGAACAGGTAAATCTTCTTTTAAAGAAACTACCTATAAAGGTTCTGAATATAAAAATTTATATGGACTTAAAGTATATGATGATGATTCCTATTTTAATATGCTTGATGTGACAGGACAAAGTAATATCACAATTCAAGGAATAGGAACTACTGCTGAATTATTCCAATGGGGTTTTACTTGGAAAGATTGTAATTCAATTGAAATTAAAAATTTAACATTTACTGATTACACTGAAGATGCTTGTAGCTTCGAAGGATCAAATGTTAAGTCATATGGTAATTATTGGATACATAATAATACATTCAATCGTGGCAAAAATAATTGGGATGTTTCTGGCGAAAGAGATAAGTATGCTGGCGATGGTGGATGCGATTTAAAACAAGTTCATAATGTTACATTATCTTATAATAAATTTAATAACTGTAAGAAAACCGGTTTAGTTGGCGGTAATGATTCTAATCTAACAATGAATATAACTTTCCATCATAATTATTATTATAAAGTTGAATCAAGACTTCCACTAGGTAGACAAGCCAATATGCATATATATAATAACTATTATGATAATTGTGGAACATGTCAGGATATAAGAGCTAATGCTTTTGTATTAAGTGAAAAGAACTATTTCTATAAATGTTCATATCCTCAAAAAATAACAACTACTGATGCATATAAAAATACTATTATAAAATCTGTAGATGACAAATATGAATCTTGTAATAATAAATCTCAAGCAACCATATCTTCTAGAACAGATACATTACAAGGCGAATGTAAACCTGATGGCAGCACAAATTATACTAATTTTGATATGAATGAAAATTTATTTTATTATGATAAAACTAACAAAAAATCTAATGTCACTAATTTGTTAGAAACAAATGATGTGAAATCATATTGTCAAAAATATTCAGGAATTTTAAGCAATAATAAAACAAATGATTATAAAGATGATAATACTTCTACTACCCCTACTCCTGATATTCCAAATAGTTCAACAGATTGGGTTAATAAAATAAATGAAGATTTTAGTATCAACAAAACAATAACTAAACTTACACAAAATAGTGTTAATCAAGCAGGTATTTATTATTATACTGATTCTTTAGATAATAATAATTATTTAAAAATTGAAAATAATGCTTTAACAATTTTTGATAAAAGTGATAAAACTACATATGGATATTATATGTTTGATGAAATAAAAAATACTACAGGTAAACTTAAAATATCAATAGATTTTATTCCTCAAACTTCAAATGGTAAGTGGAGTCCTATTGCATTTATCGGTAGCGAAAAAAATATTTATATAAGAACTGATGAAAACAAATATCTTGGATATTCTTTTGATAATACTACTGTAACAAAAATTGATTCTTCTATTTTAAAAGCTAATAGCGTTTATACAATTACTCTTTTAATTGATTATGATAATAATGTTGCAACTATTAAAATAAATGATTTAGAGGTTATTATAGCAGATTATTCCTGTATATATAAAATAACTGGTATAAGATTTATGACCTCAGAAAAAAATGAAAGAACATTTACTGTAGACAATATTAAAGTAGATTGGTATTAATAAAAAAAGACTTTTAAGCTAACTTTGATTTTATTTAGCTAGCTTAAAAGTCTTTTTTATATATTAAAATAATGGTTCAAAAAGATACAATATATAAGCAATAAGTTTTTGCCATAAAGACCTTTTTTTCCATTTATCATAAGTTATTTGGCTGGATTCATTACAAGCATTAATAAAGTCTTGTTGCATATTATTAATTTCATCATCTAATAATACTAATGCTCCACATTCATAGTGCAAAAATAAACTTCTATAATCCATATTAATTGTTCCAATAAATGCATACTTGTTATCTACAATTATATTTTTAGCGTGATTAAATCCTTTTTTATACTCATATATTTTTCCACCTGCTTT
>CAZQOM010000038.1:0-11714 GCA_964595145.1 uncultured Anaeroplasmataceae bacterium
TGACAATATTAGAGATGTATTACCATTTCCTAGAACACCTAAAAATTGTGATTTTTAATTATTTTCATAAAATAAGTATAAAAACTCAACATTGTTGAGTTTTTTTATAAAATAATAAATGAATATATATTTTTTATTGTAAAGTATGTTAAACAAAAAAACCAATTTTTTTTATTTTTAAAAAAAATACCTCTTAAAAATACTTTTTTCTATTTTCTTTTTTGACTTCATATGGTACAATTATATAAAGAGAATTTTTTGTTTTTATTTACTTTTAGTGGTGTAAAAAAACTTTTTAAATTTAAAATTCTTTTTAAGAAAAAAATTAATAAGGGGTTTAAAAATGAAGATTGTACTTAAGAATTTAACTAAAGTCTTTGTAAATAAGAAGACACAATCAGAGGTTAGAGCTGTTGATAATCTAGATATTGAAATTCCAGACGGAAAATTAGTTGGTTTACTTGGTCCATCTGGATGTGGTAAATCTACTACTTTATTTATGATTAGTGGTTTACAAGTTCCTACTTCTGGACAAATATTCTTTGGTGATGCTGAGGTTACACATTTAGCTGCTGAAAAAAGAGGTATTGGTTTAGTATTCCAAAACTATGCATTATATCCTCATATGACAGTATTAAAGAACATTACTTTCCCACTAACTAATCAAAAAGTTAGTAAGAATGCTGCTAATGAAAGAGCAATTGAAGTTGCAAAACTTGTTCAAATTGATCAATTATTAGACAGAAAACCATCAGAATTATCAGGTGGTCAACAACAAAGAGTTGCGATAGCAAGAGCTCTTGTTAAAAATCCAAATGTTCTTTTATTAGATGAGCCACTATCAAATCTTGATGCTCGTTTAAGATTACAAACTAGAGAAGAAATAAAAAGAATCCAAAGAGAAACTGGAGTAACTACAATTTTCGTAACACACGACCAAGAAGAAGCTATGAGTATTTCTGATTTTATCGTTGTTATGAAGGAAGGAGTTGTACAACAAGTAGACATTCCACAAACTGTTTACGATGATCCGGTAAATCTATTTGTTGCTAAATTCTTAGGAACTCCTCCAATTAATACTTTCTTAGGAGAAATTAAAGATCATAAAGTATACATTGGCGAAGAAGCTATCATGGATACTGAATATGAAGATCAAGAAGTATATGTAGGTATTAGACCTGAAGGATTTATTGTAGATGAAGATGGTGTATTTACATGTCATGTTGAACAATTAGAAGTTATGGGTAGAGATATTTCTGTTGTTGCAACACATAGTGCTTGTGAAAAACCAACACTTCGTGCAATTGTAGAAGTTAATACTTCTATTCCTGATTCTGGCGAAATCAAATTTAATTTAAAACCAAATAAGGTATTCTTATTTAATCGTGAAACTGAGATAAGATTGGGTAAAGAGCCTTTTGTAAAACAAAATGAAGAAGAAGTAGAAGAGGTTGTTGTTGAAACCTCAGTTGAAGAATAAGAGGTGGGTTAAATGGAAGGTTTAAATACCAAAAAAGCCTGGGCATTTTTAGCACCTACATTAGTTCTTATGGTGATTTTTACATTTTATCCGCTAATTTCTACTATTGTTTATTCATTTATTAATGATTATAACGGATTAGATGCAGTATCAGGTGTTCACTTTCAAGTTGGTATTGAAAATTACAAGAAACTATTTGATGGTGGTGCTTCTTGTAAAAAATTCTTATCAGCTTTAGGTAATACTACTATTTTAGTAATATTTACTGTTCCACTTTCTATTGTTATTGCTTTATTAATTGCAGTTGCATTAAATAGTATTAAGCCATTACAAAAGGCTTTCCAAACTATTTATTTCTTACCTTATGTAACTAACTCTTTAGCAATTGGTTCAGTATTTGCATTAATGTTCCAATCTTCTGCTGAAGGTGCAAACACGGCACAAGGTATAATTAATACAGCATTAGGTTGGTTTGGAATAGCTCCTGTAAACTGGATTGGTGTTGGTTCATCTTATATAGCAAATATTGCAGTATTAGTTATTTATATTGTTTGGAATGCATTGCCATTTAAGATTTTAATTTTATCTGGTGCATTACAATCTGTTAATAAACAGTACTATGATGCAGCAAAAGTTGATGGAACACCTAAATGGAGAGTTTTAACAAAAATAACAGTTCCTTTACTTTCACCAATGATTTCTTATTTAGCTGTAACAGGATTTATTGGTGCATTTAAAGAATATTCTTCTGTAGTTGGTGTATTTGGTACAGATATGGGTCCAGCAGGAGATAAGGGTCGTATGAATACTGTTGTTGCAAGAATTTATGATTTTATTGAAAAAGCGGATTATGGTAGAGCTTCTGCAATGGCTTTAGTATTATTTGTTATCATATTATTATTAACATTAGTACAATTCCGTATTAATAAAAAGAGAGTACACTTTTAGTTAGGGGGCAGAGCGATGGAAAACACTTTAGAAAAACAAATGTTTGACTCTGATGAAAAGGTACAACTAGCAATTAAGCGTCAAAACAGACTTAAAATTGTATTTAAAGTATTTATTTATATTTTCTTAGTATTAGTAGCATTTTCAACATTATTTCCATTTTATTGGATGTTAAATACATCTTTTAAATCAATGGATGAATATATGTTGTTAACACCAACATATTTTCCAAAAGAATTTATTTGGGATAACTATATAAATGCTGCTGCAGTTAATAATTTTGCTAGAAATATGTTAAATACTGTTATAGTAGCAATTGTTTCTACAGGATTATCAATGGTTATTATAATTCTTGCAGCTTTTGCTTTTGCAAGACTTGAATTTAAGGGTAAGGATTTAGTGTTTACTATATTACTTGCTACAATGATGGTTCCTGGCGAATTATTTACAATTTCAAATTATGCTACAGTATCATCTTTGAAATGGACAAATTCATATACAGTATTAATTGTTCCATTCTTAGTTTCTGTATTCTATATTTATCTACTTAGAAATGCATTTAAACAAATTCCAGATTCTTTATATTATGCTGCTAAAGTTGATGGAACTAGTGATATGAAATATTTGATGAAGGTTATGATACCTCTTGCAAGTCCAACAATTACATCTATTGCTATTTTAAAAGTAATGGGTGCTTGGAACTCATATATTTGGCCAAGATTAGTTAATGATGATAAGAAATTCCAATTAATTTCTAACTGGTTAACTAATAGTTTTGTTGATCAAGAACTAAATATGACTAATTACCCTATGAAAATGGCGGGTGTTGTTATGGTATCATTGCCATTAATTATTATCTTTATATTCTTCAGAAAATATATTATGAAGGGTGTATCTAAGAGTGGTATTAAGGGTTAAAATAACCTTTAATATATAAATTTCAGGCTTTAAAAGAAAAAAGGAGAAAAGTAAGAGATGAAAGCAAGAAAGTTTTTATTAGCTGGGTTAACAGCAGGTGTTGCCTTAACCGTAGCAAGTTGTGGAGGAAGTGGTCGTTCCGCTAATTATGTAGCACCAGAAGAATTTGATACTACACAACAAATGACTATTAGATTTTATCATACAATGGGAGATAGCTTACAACAAGTGTTACAATCTGCAATTGATGGATTCCAAGCTAAATATCCTAATGTAACAATTGAATCTACACAAGTTGGTGGATATGACGATGTAAGAGAACAAATCGTTACTCAAATTCCTAATGGAAATGAACCACATATTGCATATTGTTATCCAGACCATGTTGCATTATATAATAAAGCTAATGCTGTTGTTCAATTAGATTCATTAATTGAAAATGAAAAATTTGGATTTACTAAAGAACAAGTAGCAGATTTTGTTCCTGGTTATTATGAAGAAGGTAAACAATTTGGTGATGAATATATGTATACATTACCATTCTCAAAATCTACAGAAGTTTTATATTATAATAAAACAGAATTTGATAACAATGGTTGGACAGTACCAACAACTTGGCAAGAAATGAAAACAATGACTGAAATCATTAAAGAAAAATATCCAAAATCAATTCCTCTTGGAATCGATAGTGAATCAAATTTATTTATTACATTAACAGAACAAACAAATTCTGAATATACATCTGCATCAGGAGATCACTTCTTATTTGATAATGAAAAGAATAGATCAATGGTACAATGGTTTAAAGATTGGTATGATAAAAATGGAGATGGTACTCCTGATGGATACTATACTACACAAGAAATTTTAGGTTCTTATACATCTTCATTATTTACAGCATCTAAAACAGCTAGTACAGGATATAGCTTAATGTCTATTGGTTCTACTGGTGGTGCTTCTCACCAATTCCCTTCTGATAAATCATTTGAAGTAGGTGTTGCTCCTATTCCTAAATGGGAAGGTGGAGAATTAAAATGTATTTCTCAAGGACCAAGTTTATGCTTATTTAATAAAGATAATGCTCAAGAAGTTTTAGCTTCATGGTTATTCATGAAAGAATTCTTATTAACTACAGATTTCCAAGCTGCATTCTCTTTTGCAAGTGGATATAACCCTGTATTACAATCAGTTTATGATAATGGTGTTTTAGCAGGTCAAGGTGCAAATGGTGCTGATTTAAAATATTCTGATTGGTTAAATAGTGCTAAAGGTACTACAAAAGATGGTTTAATTGCATTAACTGCAAAAATTTCAAGTGATTTAACTGATAATTATTATACTTCACCTGCATTCGTAGGTTCTTCTACAGCTCGTGATCAAGTTGGTTCATTATTTGTAGCTGCAATTAGTAATACTAAAACAATTGCAAATGCATTCGCTGATGCAATTTTAGAATGTGAAGATTAATAAAAGAAAGTTGATAAAATGAAAAAGATTCGTAATATACTATATGTATTATGTTTTACATTCGCACTATTATTATTTGTTTCATGTTCTAAAGAAAAAGAAAATAATAATAATGAAAATTCTTATACAGATTATGTAGGACAAACAAAATTAAATATAAATGTTACGGCATCTCATAGTTTTTTTGGAAATGATGGAGTTGCTCTAGCAACACTAGTTAGAAGTGTTGATGGAGATACAGCGGTATTTGTCGCAAATGGTCAAGAATTTACAGCTCGTTTTTTAGGTGTTGATACCCCTGAATCTACTGGACAAGTAGAAAAATGGGGTAAAACAGCCTCATTATTTACAGCTAGTAAATTATCTAGTGCTGTTTCTATAGTCGTTCAAACAGACGGGGGTGCTGCCCAAAAAGATACTACTGGTAATCGTTATTTAACATATATTTGGTATAAACCATCTGCAGATGCAGATTATAGATTGATTAATCTTGAACTTGTTCAAGAAGGATTATCTTATGGTAAAACAGCTACTGCTAACAAATATAAAAGTCAATTAATAGCTGCTCAAAATCAAGCTATGGCTCAAAAATTAAGATTATTTGGTAATGATGAAGATGAAAATTTCTTTGCCGGATCTGCATTAAATACTGATATTAAATATATATTAGAAAATTCTACTACTTTATTAGAACAAAATGCAAAAGTTCGTTTTGAAGCTACTGTAGTAAGAACTGAAGGATTATATATTTATGTTCAAGATTATGATGCAGAAGCTGATAAAGTTTATTCTTTATTATTATATACAGGTTATAATTTTTCATCTAAAAAAATAGTTATTGGAAATAGATTATCTGTTTGTGGTACTGTTCAATCATATGAAGGAAATGTTCAAATTTCCGGATTAAAAGATTTAGCAGTAAAAAATGAAGATAATATTCAATATATTTCAAGTGATTATGAAATTAAAAAGACACCTGTTACAGTATCTGATGTAGTAAACGCAACATATATGGATGAAAGAAGATTTGTAACTTTAGAAAATATAAAAGTTGTAAAAATTTATACTACTAATAATGGTGGATCTAGTGATGGTGCGATGACTATTACAGGTAAAGTTGGGGATGAAACTATTACTGTTAGAACAACTGTTTTAAGAGAAAATTATGAACTTATTACAGAAGAATATTTTAAAGATAAGACTATTACAGTTACTGGATTTATAGAAACATATGAAAATTCAAAACAAATAAAGGTTGTTTCTATTGAAGATGTTATTATTCTACAATAGTTATAAGAAAGGGATAGAAAATGAAAATTTTAAAGAAAGTTTTAATGGGTACTGTAGCTACATTAAGTTTAGCAACAGTAGTTGCTTGTAAAGAAGAAACTAAAACAAGCGTTGCTGATGAAGTTATTTCAAAAGTAATTTTAACTCAAGATGGTGATAAGGTTTCTGAAGATTTTACAATTCCAAAATTTGTAAAATATCAAGGAACAAAATACGATGTTAAATGGACATCAAGTGATACATCAGTATTAAATATTATTGAAAATGATGAAAATACATTTACAGCTGATGTTCATAGACCATTTGATGCAAATGCTGATGTTAAATTAACAGCATCTGTTACTGCAGGTGATGCTACTGCTTCAAATGATTTTAAAACTACTGTTGAATCAACTAGTTTTGAAGCAGCTGCAAAGAAAATTGTTTCTGGTTTAGGAATTAAGAGTGTTTATACTGAAAATTCTACATTAGATCTTCTTGCAAGTAATAAAGATTATAAAGATGAAGTTACTTTAACTTATGCTTTAAATGAAGGTGAACATACTAATATTAAAATTGAAAATAATAAATTAGTTGTTACTCCAACAGATGCTATTGAAACAGCTGAAGTAACTGTTACAGCAAAAGCTGGTTCAAATGAATATAAAGAAAAATTAGATGTAAAAGCAACTACAGCTGTATTTGGTGAAGGTGTTCCTTATGTATTCAGCTTAGTTCAAAAGAATAAAGATAATAAGGTTTTATATTTCAATGGTGAAATGAATGGTTATTATGCTGATACTACTGAAGATGCAACAAAGGCGAAAGCAATTTATTTTGAAAAAGTAAGTGGTGGATATAGCGTTTATTTCTTCAATGCAGAAAATAAAAAACAATATATTAACCTTGTATTAAGTGGAACTTATAAGAATATTAAATTCCAAGATACTGCTTCTTCTATATGGAATTTAAATGCTACTTATAATACATTAGTTACAACATTAGCTGATGTTGAATATTATCTAGGTACTTATAATACATATACTACAATTAGTGCTTCATCAATTGATAAAGCTGAAACATCATTCCCTGCATCTCCTTCTTTAGGAACAGGTTTAGAATATACATTATCTATTGTTCAAAAGAATAAAGATAATAAAGTATTATATTTAACAGGTGAAATGAGTGGTTATTATGGTTCTACATCAACTGATGTAAAAGCTGCTAAAAATGTTAAATTAGAAGCTACAACTGGTGGATATCATTTATATTTCATGAATGATGCTAAAAAACAATATATTAATTTAGTTAAATCTGGAACTTATACTAATATTAAGTACCAAGATGATGCTTCATCTGTTTATAATATTAATAATTTATATGGAACATTAACTACTATTGTAGATGATAAAGAATATGTAATTGGTGCTAATGGAACTTACGAAACATTAGGATTCTATGAAGTTGGTAATATTGATTTAGCATTAACTGAAAAGAAAGTTGTATTCCCTATGATTTTAACTGTTGCAGAAGCTAAAACTGAAGTTGTTCAACCTGTTGAAGGTGCAGTTAAAGTAGCTCCTACATTTGCTAAAGGTTCAATTACAATTGATGGCGCAACAGTTAATGGATATAATGCTGATACAATTCCTGATGGACATACTATTGCAGCAGATTTAGGATTAACTGATTCTCATTTATCTGTTTCATTTGCTATTGGAAGTGTACAAAATACAACTGGTTCTTCAGTAGCGGGTATTTATTGGGATTCTATTAGATTATATTATGCTAAAACTGATGGTAATGGTAATTCATTAACTATTACTGCTGATAGCGGATATGTAATTGAAAAAATTCAAGTTGAATTAGGTGATAAAGGTACTGCTCAAGACTTTGCAATTTATGGTGCTGACGGTACTACTGCAATTACAGCAGTAGATGGTGCTTGGACTATTAATGGTACTGCATTTACATTAAAAAATATTAGTACTTCAACACAAGTTAGAGTTAAATCTATTTCAGTTGTTGTTAAAGCTGCTTAATATTTGATAAAAAATAATTAGAGATAAGGTTTATATACCCTATCTCTTTATTTTTTTATCTAAAAATCTATTTTACAAACCTTTTACATTTTAATAACAGTTTATTAAAATAAATAGAGTATATTATAAATATAACAAACATAAGTTTGTAATTTAGGAGGAAAAGATAATGATTAAATTTTTTAAGAAAGCATTTAAAGATATGAAAGATAGCGCAAAGGCTCAACATGAGGTTGATAAAGCAAATTTTGAGGCTGTAAAAGCAGAATCAAAAGCAAATTTTGAAGAAAATAGAGGTCATAACACTTTTGCGAAAGCTAAGGCAGATGCTAAAGAATGTTGGGATAATGCTCATTTAAGTATCGAAGAAAAAAAGGTGAAAGCTCAAGAAGAAAGAGAAGAACAAATTGCTTTAGCTAACGAAAGAAAAGAAAAAGCAGAAAAGAAATTAGAAGAATTATCTAAATAAAAAAACAAGTCAGTAAATAAATGATAAAATAAAAAAGGTAGAAATCTACCTTTTTATTTTATTTTTTCACTTATAAATTTATATAAGTTAATTGCATCAGCTTTTTTAGTAGAAGCTTCAAATGATACAACTTCAATTGTTACATCTTTGTTACCAAACTCAATAGTGATTAAATCACCTATTTTAAGCTCTTTAGAGGGCTTTGCAGGTTTACCATTAACAAGAACACGTTCATTTTCTGCAACCTCTTTAGCAAGTGTTCTACGCTTAATTAATCTAGTTACTTTTAAATATTTATCTAGTCTCATTTTCAGTATTATTTTCAACTATATCAGTATTAGTATTGTTTTCCTCAACATTATCACATTCAGTAGTAGAAGATTGATTTAAATGTTCTTTTTCATCATAACGTTTTAAATGACCTGTAGCTTCAATTTCATCAATATCAGATTTAGTTAATGTTTCAACTTTTAATAGGTATTCAGCAATTGAATTTAATAGATCTAGATTATTTGAAATAACTTCTTTAGCTTTTTCATAACAATCTTCAACAATTCTACGAACTTCTTTATCAATTTCAAGTGCTACTTGATCTGAGAAATTCTTTTCTTTAAGATAATCTCTTCCTAAGAATACATCGCCTGATTTTTGTTCATATTGAACAGGACCTAATGATGACATACCATATTCTGTAACCATTGAACGAGCAATTTGTGTTGCACGTTGGAAGTCGTTATGCGCACCAGTTGTAACATCATTGAAGATTAATTCTTCAGCAACTCTACCACCTAAAAAGCCTATTATACTTTCAGTTAATTCAGTTTGAGTACTAAAGTAAGTTTCTTCTTTTGGCATCATTAAATTATATCCTCCTGCTTGTCCACGAGGTACAATAGTAACCTTTTGAACAATAGAAGCATTTTCAAGTTTTAATCCGATAACAGCATGTCCTGCTTCGTGGAATGCAACAAGACGTCTTTCTTTTTCAGTATATTTTTTAGATTTTTTAGCTGGACCCATAATTACACGGTCAATAGCTTCATCTATATCTGGAGTAGTAATAACTTTTCTATTATTTCTAGCTGCAAGTAATGCTGCCTCATTTAATAGGTTTTCAATATCGGCACCACTAAATCCAGGAGTTCTTGCTGCTACTTCATCAAGTTTAATTGATGGATCTAAATGTTTATTTCTAGCGTGAACTTTTAATATAGCAGTTCTTCCTGCAACATCTGGATTACTAATAGTAATTTGTCTATCAAAACGACCAGGACGAAGTAAAGATGGGTCTAATACGTCAGGTCTATTTGTTGCTGCCATAATTATAATACCAAGATTTCCTGTAAATCCATCCATTTCAACAAGTAATTGGTTAAGTGTTTGTTCACGTTCATCATGTCCTCCACCCATACCAGCACCACGTTGTCTACCAACAGCATCAATTTCATCTATGAAAATGATACAAGGTGCATTTTCTTTTGCAGTTTTAAACATATCACGAACACGAGAAGCACCAACACCTACAAACATCTCAACAAAATCAGAACCAGAAATTGAGAAGAAAGGCACATTAGCTTCACCTGCAACAGCTTTCGCAAGAAGAGTTTTACCTGTTCCTGGTGGACCAACTAATAAAACACCCTTAGGTATTCTAGCACCGATTTCTGAATATTTTCTAGGATTTTTTAAGAAATCTATTATTTCTACCAATTCCTCTTTTTCTTCATCACAACCTGCAACATCATCAAAAGTAACTCCTTTACCTTTAGATAGTCTTGCAGTAGATTTACCAAAGTCAAATGCTTTTCCTTGACCTTGGTTTTTAAATAAGAATATAAAGAATCCAATCATGATTATATAAGGTATTAAACTTATAATAATTGATAAGAATGTATTTGTTTCTAATTTTTCTAAACGAATAGAAACTGCAGATATTGATTTTAATTCACCATTAATAGTAACATTACCACCACATGTTAATAATTCATATTGTCCTACAGTAACATTTAATTTAAAGCTTGTATTATCTTTATATTTACCATAGATTATATAAATTGTTTCATTGTTTGATCCACTTTGTGGTTGTGCAACCATAGTAGAAGAATCAACAGGGTTTTCAGTATCTGTTATTGAAACAATTAAGTCACTAAAACTAATTTCCTTTGTAGTAGGTTCAGTTAAATATCTTATAAAAAGAATTATACCAATAATTGCAATAATGACAATTAAAGAAAATTTCCAATCAAATTTTCTTATTGGTTTTTGTTGTTTTTGATTTTGGTTGTTATTTTGCATAAATCCTCCTATTTAGAATATACCTCTTCTTTAAGTACACCAATATAAGGTAAATTCCTATATTTTTCGTTATAATCTAATCCATAGCCAACGACAAATTCATTAGGTACAAGTCCACCAATATAATCAGCATTAATAGGTGCTACTCTACCTTCAGGTTTATCAAGAAGAACACATAATTTAACGCTACTTGCACCTCTAGCCTTTAATAATTTAACAACAGCGTTTAAAGTTCTACCTGTATCTAAAATGTCATCAACAACTATAATATCCTTACCTTCAACATTTGTATCTAAATCATGATTAATTCTAACATTACCTGTAGACTTTGTTCCTGCATAAGAAGAAACATCCATATAACCAACTGTACAGTATAAATCAATATGCTTTAATAAATCAACCATAAATGGGTTACACCCCTTTAATAAACCCATAAATAATGGTTCTTTACCAACATAATCATTTGTTATTTGTTTACCAAGTCTTGTAAGCATTTCTTCAATTTGTTCTTCAGATACACTAACTTTTTTTATATCATTTTTCATATTAAACTTCCTCACAAACAAAATATATATCAGAATTTTGTTTTTGTTCTTGAACTAATTTGTTTTTAGCTAGATTATAAATCCATAATAAATTCCCATCATTATCAAATATTAATGGATATTGATTCCTTTTTGATGCAGGAATCTTACAGTCAATCATCACTCTTGAAACTTTTTTAGTTCCATAACTAAAACAAATAAAGTCACCATCTTTTCTATTTCTAATAAAAAAAGGCAACTTTAAACTATTATAGCATAATTTTAAGTATTTTTCATTATTT
>CAZQOM010000039.1:0-11431 GCA_964595145.1 uncultured Anaeroplasmataceae bacterium
TACCCATATAGATATTTCCTACTTCTATTTCAGGAAATTCTTCTATTAATCTTTTGGCTCTTATGCCCATAAATTCAGGAGGAATTGATGTTGAAATAAATACTTCAGCAATCTTAGTAAGTTTTCTTACAAATTCTTTAGCACCAGCAATTACCGGTTGTTCTTCATAGAATTTAGGGTCTTTAAAATATTCAAATATGATATCTGCTCTACTACCTAAATGTCCCCATCTATCTACTTCATGAATAGTAATTGGTGGTTCAAATTTATATTTTTCATTTGCTAACTTAATTGCATATGGAATACATTCTAGTAACACATCATCAACATCTAACGCAACTGACATTTTATAATGTCTATTCATAACTCATCACCTTCTTGATAAATATTTTAACATAAAATACATTTTATTTCATTAAATTAATTATATTATATATATTATTTTAATATATTTAAATGTGATTATATGACAATTATTCTCCTTTTAATTTTATATTTATTAATTACTAATCAAGATTTAGTTTCAAAAGAAATTTATAATGCTACAATAATGTGGTATCAAACTATAATACCTATTATGTATCCTAGTTTTGTTGTTATTGACTTTTTACAAAATATGCCACAAATAAACAAAATATGCGAAATTATATATAAGCCATTTAAATTTCTTTTTAATATTAATTATAAAAAAAGTTCATTTCTTATCTTATTTTCTTTTATATGTGGTTCACCAGCTTCAACAAAATTAATATATAATGCATATTTAAACAAAGAAATATCAAAAAGTGAGTATCAAAGTCTTGTTTATTCTTTTTCTTTTCTGTCATTACCATACACAATTATATTATGTAATAAATTTAATATTAATATTTATATATATTATTTTGGAATAATCATACTAGCAATTATTTTAATGCATATAATAAACAATAATAATATATGTGAGGATATAAATAATATAAAAATTGAAAAAACAAAATATATTGATTTATTTTTTAATTCAATTAAAAAAAATACCCAAATCATAATTGATGTTTTAGGTATTTTAATAATATTTAGAGTTTTAATAAAATTATTTTTTTATAACGAAATTCTATATCCTTTTTTAGAAATACTGGGCGGAATCGAGATTACTAAAAATCAAATGATTGCGCTGGCAGCAATGGGTTTTTTAGGTATATCTGAACATTTACAAATCATTTCAATAGCAAAAGAGCTTAATTATAAAAAATTATTCTTTTGTAGGCTCTTCTTTAGTTTTATTTTTATTATTTCTTTGTTTAATAAATAATATAGTTTCTAAGATGAAAAGAACAGTTAAGCAAAATAAAACAATAGTTAATGCTAATTCATATTTTTCAGGTAATACAAATCCTAAAATTCCAATAGTAATAAATATAACTGCACAAATTGTATCAATTATTATATTTAATTTTTTCGCTAATTTACCATAAATTGAAAGTCCTACATTAATAAGAACAATTACACCTGCAATAATACTAAAAATATGATAAAACATACACAATCACCTCTTATTATTATCTTACTATAAATATAAAAAAAATACAATGAAATATCATATTTTTAATTTTAATTTTCAAAATTTATACGAATAAATAAAAATTAGGTGCATTTTTTTTAAAATGTGATATAATAATGTGGTAAAAATATTAATTTTGAAAGGATTAATGATTTATGAAAGAATTTATTATTGAAACAAGTGCTAGACACGTACATGTTACAAAAGAAACTTTAGAAGTTCTTTTTGGACAAGGTGCATCACTAGAAGTAAAGAAAATGTTATCTCAACCAGGACAATTTGCTTCAAATCAAAAAGTTAAGGTTGTAGGACCTAAAGGTGAACTAAATTGTTCAATTTTAGGACCAGAAAGAAATGCAAATCAAGTTGAAGTATCTTTATCAGATGCTAGAACATTAGGTGTTGCTGCTCCTATTCGCGAATCAGGAGATGTAAGTGGTTCTGCAGCTTGTAAACTTGTTGGTCCTGCTGGTGAAGTAGAACTTACTGAAGGAGTTATCGTTGCAAAAAGACATATCCATATGACTCCAACAGATGCTGAAGAATTCGGTGTTAAAAATGGTCAAATTGTTAACGTTAAAGTAACTAGTGAAACAGGTAGAGCTTTAATATTCGGTGATACTGTTATTCGTGTTTCTCCTAATTATGCTCTTGCGATGCATATAGATACAGATGAATCTAATGCAGGTGCTTTAGCTGGTCAAGTATTTGGAACAATCGTTGAATAAAAAAAACTATGAGGTTATTTATATGCCTCATAGTTTTTTTTATTAAAATTCTAATAATAGATTATATTTATCTTCTGCTTCTTGGACTAATTCAGAAAAATATCTTTTAAAATTTTTAATCTCAAATCTTTGTTCTTTATTTTCAGCAACTGTATTTATATCAATTGCAACAAGCATTACTTGCATAGATTCATTTGTTTTATTATTTTTAGCTTGTCCCATGCTTAAGTCCAAAACAGAATTAACTCTTTCAAATAAATTCTTAGGATTATTTAATTTTAAATGAAGTTCATTTGCAGCACCAAATAAATTAGATAATCCCATTTTAGAAGTTAATTTCAATACTGCAGAATCATTTTCATTATTAATAAAAGCTTGTCCTACAGTTGCAACTCTTGAAGCTTTTAAATCGTAAAATATTTCTGAAAATAATTTAAAAAATTCATCTGCTTCATATAATACATCTTTCAAATCAATATTATTAACATAATTATATGAATAATCTATTCTTCCAGGAGTAAACATTATAGAAATATTTTTTTTAGTAAATAATAAACTTTTAATTTCTCTATTGTCCGGTAGTGTATCTACTTTAGTTTGAATTTCATAATCTAACATTAAATTTTTTATTCTTTGTTGATTATCAATTAAAAAGTCAGTAAAATCACCAATAAAACTGAATATTTGTCGTACTTTATTTAATTCCATATTATTTACCCGAAATAGCCATAGATTCAACTAATAAACTAGGCGCTCCTACTCCTCTTTTAAATTCAAAATCACTACCAACAGCACTTACATTATTTAATAATTCTTGTAAAGTACCTGATAAAATAATTAATGTAACTGGTTCAGTTTTTTTACCATTTTCAATTTTAAAACCACTTGATTGTAAATTAAATGTACCACTTACAGGATTTAATCCTGCATGAAGACCTGTTACAGACGTAATATAAATACCATCACCTACTATATTAAACATTTCATCAAGTGATGTATCTCCAGCTTTTAAATATAAGTTTGAAACTTTAATACCTACACTTGAACCAACACTAGCTTTATAACCATTTGCAGTTGATTTAACGTTCATCATTGCAGCAGTTTTTAAATTATGTAAATATGTCTTTAAAACACCATTTTCAACAACACATTTAGTATAACTAGCAACACCTTCGTCATCAAAAGCTGATTGACTTGGTGCTTCTTTTGAAAGTGGATCATCAACTATAGTAATATTTTTTCCAAATACTTCATCATTTAATTTATCTTTCAAAAAAGACATATTTTTAATTACAGCTTCTGCAGAAAATACATTTGAAAAAGCTCCAAGTAAGTTACTTACAACCTTTTTATCTAAAACAACCTTATATGATCCTGATGGAATACTTTCAGCACCAAATGTAGAAATAGTATCATCAACAACGTTATTTGCAAATTCTTCTAAATTAATATCTTTAATATTATCAATTCTTAAAAAATCAAACCCTGTTTTAGTTTCCCCATCTTTATTACAAACAACCTCAGCATATAAAAATGCTGTTTTAGAATTATTAGTTAAGTTAAGCCCATTTGAATTAATTATTTTTTTAGAATTTTCATTTTCAGAATATCCTATTTCAGTCATTTGAACATAAGTACTTCTTTGTTTTAACAATTCTGTTAATTTAGTACATAATTTTATTTTATCTTCTAAAGTATATTTATCAAAATCAACTTCTTTTTCTTTTAATTCAGGATATTGTTTATCACCTTGATATATAAAGAATGGATCATTTTGATTTTTAATTGAACAATTATCTTTTATTCTATCAATTATTGATGGAATCATTTCATCACTACAGTTTTCTTCATATACTGTAACTATTTGATTATTGTACACACCTCTTACTGCACAAACATTTGTTGTAAAAGATGTATTATTTTCAACAACTCCATTAAATGTTGAAATTTCTACACCATTAGAAATACTTTCATATACCTCAATGTCTGTAATTCCAACTTTTAAAGAAGCTTCTTGTAATTTAGAAAAGTTCATATTACTTATTTCCTCCATTTCCACCAACAGTCATTTGTTTAACTCTTATAGTAGGTTGACCAACACATGCTGGAATACTACCAGATGAAGCTCCACACATACCATAACCAAAACTTTGATTATTAGCAACCATATCAATTTTTAATAATGTATCTTTACCATTACCAATTAAAGTTGCCCCCTTAACTCTTTTAGTTAATTTACCATCTTCAATCATAAAAGCTTCTCCAACAGAGAAATTAAATTCACCTGTTGCAGGATTTACAGAACCACCTGACATACTTTTTGCAAATAAACCATACTTTGTATTAGCAATTATTTCTTCTAAAGTACTATTACCATTTGCAATATATGTATTAGTCATTCTTGATGTAGGAGAATATCTATAACTTTCACGTCTTGATGAACCAGTAGCTTTTGCATTCATTCTTCTACCATTTTTCATATCAACCATATAGCTTTTTAAAATTCCATTTTCAATTAATACATTCTTTTGTGTTTTATGACCTTCATCATCAATATTAGCACTACCCCACTCATTAGGAATTGTACCATCATCAATTGCTGTAACACAATCAGATGCTATTTTTTCACCTAATTTACCGCTAAATACTGACATACCTTTACTAACACTTGAAGCCTCTAAAGCATGTCCACAAGCTTCATGGAATATAACTCCACCAAAAGCATTGTGTATTACAACATCATATACTCCACCAACAACTTCTTCTGCAGAAAGATTTTCTACAGCAACCTTAGCAACTTCTTTAGCAAAACTTTCAAAATCAAAATCATCAAAATTTGAAATATCAAAATTACCGCCATATGAATTAGATGCTTGTTCCATATTTTTTCCATCACTTGCTACAGCTACTGCTGCAACTCTTTGATGATTTCTTACATCTGTTTTATAAACACCATTACTATTAATAATAGTTACTGTTTGAGTTTGATCATAAAATGATGAAATTGCTTGTACAATTTTATCACTATAAGAACTAATAGCATTTGTACAAGTTTCTAAATATCCTAATTTCTTTGAATTAGGAATATCTTTTGATAAAACTTTAAAATCAGTATCCTTAGATACTTCGCAATCATTAAATTCAAAATCTTTTATTAAAACAGGACTATTAAAAGTAGTTCTTAAATTTCTTGCAAGTTTTAAAAGACCTTCTTCACTTATATCATTTGTATAACCATATACTTCAGCATTTTCTTTTAAAATACGTATTGCAGCACCATATAGATGACTTGCATTAATATCCTCTATTTGTTTTCCTACACGTTTAATTGAATTTTCTATACAGTCTTCTATAAATAGTTCAGCATAATCACCGCCTGTAGTAAGACATTCTAATATTATTTTTTTAGCTAATATTTTATCCATATTATTCTCCTTCCCTATAAAAAAATATTTAATATATTATATCATAATAATAATTATTTTTAAATAAAATAAAGAAAAAAACTTATTTTTATAAATTTTTGTTAAGTATTTAAGTTTTTTTAAAATAAAACTATATAAAATAAGCCTATTTTTAAAATTTTATTCAAATATATTAGACATTTTATTACTTAAATAATAAATTAAAACAACTAATAGTTATAAATATTAATAAAAATAAATTTTATAAATATAATTAAATAGGTGATTTTATGAAATTTGGAATTGCAATAAGAAAAAATTATACAGATTATTTCATACATAAAAGTTATATTTTAATGCTTGAAAAATATAATCATTCTTTTGGAATAATTACATTAAATAGTAATTTAAATGAATATGATGCATTTTTATTACCAGGTGGGGATGATATTAATCCCACATATTATAACCAAAAAAATTATGCTTGCAATAATATAGATTTAGAAATTGATTTTTTAGATAAAAAAATAATTGAATATGCATATAATAATAAAAAACCTCTACTTGGAATTTGTAGAGGAATACAAAGTATTAATGTATTTTTAGGTGGTACATTAAAACAAAATATTTTAAATCATTCTAATGAAAATCACTTTATCTTTTTTAACAATAAAAAAATATTAGTAAATTCTTTTCACCATCAAAGTATTGATAAATTGGCGCCTAATTTTAATATTCTTGCTAAAAGCATTGATAATGAAATCGAAATAATTAAACATAATAGTTTACCAATAATTGGAATTCAATTTCATCCTGAACTGTTTGATTTTGATATGTCAATTATATTTAACGAGTTTTAAAACTATTACATTCTGTTTCACTTCTGTAATTAGCATCTTGATTACCTATTTTAATTTCTTTAGATATACACGTATTATTTTGATTATAAATACAATAATTAGCACTACACATTACTTTTACAGCACTTTCTACTAAAGACATTTCTTTTGCCATTTCTGAAATTAAAATATCTGAATTATGGGGATTTTTAAAACTTTGACAAAATGTGCCTATTTTACTTTTTGCAAATAAACCTTCTATATTTATCATTTTCTTTGAACACTTACAATTCTCATTATAACCACACATTTTTACATTACAATTAACGTTAGTCATATTTTCAGTCCTTTCACATATAGTATGAACTGACAATATATTTTTATGCAATTTTTTTATTTTTATTTGCAATTTTTTCAACAAAAGCCACAATTCTTTTATTGAAAATAAAACATAATATAGCTAATATTAAACTGAAAATTCCTAATATAATTGCAATAATATAATTACCAGTAACTAAGGAATTTCCTAATATAACTGTAACAATAGTCATAGGTATTTTTGCAAAAAATTGAATAATAAGAAAGTATCTAATTTTTAATTTTGTAAAAGGAACAATAAAAGTAATTGGATCCTTAGGTAAACAAGGAATTAATAAATAAGAAAATATTAAAACTCCACATCGTGGCCCATCATCTAATAATTTTAATTTTTTAGGTTGTTCTGGATCAATAAATAGAGCTAAAAAACTGTATCCAAATATCTTAACTAATCCTATTACAGCCAAAGCACCTAATGTTTGTCCTGCCAAACATATTATTACTGCTAAAACTGGATTATATAACATACCAGTTATCATAACAATAGGACCAGCTGGTATTACTGCTAAAATAGTTTGAAGTATCTGCATACCAATCAAAATCAGCCAGCTTATACTTCCATATGAATTAATTTTATTTAATACCTCATTTAAATATTCTTCATCTTTTTGCATACGGTTAAAAATGGGATATAGTTTAATACATGCAAATATAATAACCGCAAGAATAAATAATAAGATGATTGATTGAATAATTAATCTAATTATTTTATATTTATTTTTTTTATTAACATCCAAAATATCACCAATCCTTTTTTATTTCAATATGAATATCTTCTTTCAAAAAAGAATCATAAAATGACACATAATAACTTGTTAAATGTAGCCTATTACTAGCTTTACCTCCATAAAAAACATCACCAATAATAGGATGTCCCATATTACTAGTATGTACTCTTATTTGATGAGTTCTTCCTGTTTCTAAAACAAATTCTAATAACGTTTTATCTTCATATACTTCAATTACCTTATAATGACTAATTGCAATTTGGCCTTTATCACTTACTATTCGTTTATTTGAATCTTCACATTTTTCAATATGATTAATAATAGTTCCATCATTTAAAACCTTACCTTCAACTAAACATAAATATTTTCTTGTCATATGTTTATGTGTTGGTTCTAGCAAACTTGCAGCATATCTGTTTTTTGCAACAACTACTAATCCACTTGTTTCCTTATCAAGCCTATTTAATATATGAATATCTTGTTCACCTAAATAATGAACTAACTGTTGATACAAACTATTCGGATTGGATTTTGTAGGAATTGTAAGTAAATCAGGTTCTTTATCAACAATTAAATAATTATCATTTTCATAAACTACTCTAGGATTTTTATCAACCTTAGGCCATTTAACCTCCTTAGTCTTAATTTCAAATATTATTTTAATTTCGCTACCAATTTTAACCTTATTAAACAAGGCTATATGTTCATTATCAACAAGAATAGTTGCATTACTTGATTTAAGAAAACGATAAAATTTTTTAGATAATTTTTCTTTTAATATTTCAGATAAAACATCTTCTTTTTCTACTTTAAATATAATTTCATTTTTTTTCATATAAATATTGTATCATAAATATTTATTAGTTTACAATATAAATTTTATACAGTAACATCTATAGTATTTATTATTCATTTATGATATTAATAAACTTTTTTTAAAATAAATCAATAAAGTGAATAAAACGCTTTCAATTTTGTTTAAAAAAATGTATAATATCTAAAGGAGGTATTAATATGAGTGATATATTATCAGAAGCAAAGCGTTGCTTAAATTGTAAAAAACCAATGTGTAAAGAAGGATGCCCTGTTAAAACAGATATTCCTAATATAATTCAAATGTTTTTAAATGGAAATATGGAAGAAGCTGGATATAAATTATTTGAAAATAATCCACTATCTGCTGTATGTTCTTTAATTTGTCCCCACGAAAAAAATTGTATGGGACATTGTGTATTAAATCACAAAAATTCACCAATTAAATTTTTCGAAATAGAAAATTATATTTCTACATTCTTTTTAGATAAGGCTAAATTAAATCCAAATCAAAAAAATGGTCATTTAGTAGGTATAATTGGAGCCGGACCTGCAGGAATTACTTTAGGTATTATCTTAGCCCAAAAAGGCTATGATGTAACTATAATTGATTCTAAAGATAAAATTGGTGGTGTATTAAGATATGGTATACCAGAATTTAGATTACCTAAATCACTATTAGATAAATTACTTGAAAGAATGAGGGATTTAGGTATAAAATTTAGACCTAACACTCTTATTGGACCTACAATCTCCATTGATGATATGTTTGAAGATGGTTATGATGCAATATTTATCGGTACAGGTGTATGGAAACCTAATAGATTAAGAATACCAGGTGAAACTCTTGGAAATGTTCATTTTGCTATTGATTTCTTAAAGAATCCTGATTCATATAATAATTTAGGCGATCATGTTGTTATTATCGGTGCTGGTAATGTCGCTATGGATGCTGCAAGAACTATTCTAAGAAAAACAAGAGCTAAAGTAGATGTTATTTTCTTTAGAGGAGAAAATGAGGTTACAGCTTTAAAAGAGGAATTAATGCTTGCTGAGGTTGATGGTGTTAAAATGAATTATTATCTTAATACAATCAAAATTGAAAGTGATGGCATTATTGTAGAACCTGTATTAAAAATTGAAAATGAGGATGGTTCTATATCATATGAAAATGATACAAAACATCCATATAAAATCAATTCTTCTTCTGTAATTATTGCTATAGGACAGGGAGCTCAAACAAATATAGTTAGTAACACTAAGAAAATTGATACAAATCATAGAGGATTAATTGAAGCTTCAGAAAAAGGTGCTACAACAAGAGAAGGTGTATATGCTGCAGGAGATGTAGTATCTGGCGCTAGAACAGTTGTTGAAGCCGTTGCAGCAACTAAAAAGGTTGCTGAAGAAATTGATTTATATATAAAAAATAAATATAATGAAATATAAGAAAAAAGCTATCAAATAGACCTTATAAAATAGGTTTATTGATAGCTTTTTTTATTGATTGTTAATATTTTTTATATCTTCTGAAATGTTTAATAGATGGTCTCCAATTCTTTCAAAATCAATTAAAATAGATGAATATATTAAGCATCCTTCTGCTGTACATATACCTTGTTTTAGTCTTTCCATCATATTATTTTTAAATTCAATTGTCATATTATCTATCTTATCTTCTAAATTGCTTATATATTCAAATGATGATGAAAAAATATTAGTTAGCATTTCATTACAAATATTTTTCATACATTTTATTTCCTTTATAACTTCTTCATTAATTTCAATATTATTATTAACAAATGATTCTAAATATTCAAATAAATTCATTGAGTGATCACTTAATCTTTCAACATTATTAGTAATATTCATATAAGAAGCATATGCTAAACTTACACTTGAATTACCATTATTTGCTAAACAATGTGTAATTTCTTTTGTTATTCCTTCGTTTAATTTATCAACTAAATCTTCATTATCTATAATAACCTTTTTATTAGATACATCTTGATTTATTAAACTATCAAAAGCTAAATTTATATTATCAAATGCCATTTGATACATTCTTCTTACTTCTAAATTAACATTTTCTAAATGAATGGCACTACCACCAACATTTAGGTCCATAGAATTACCTAAGTAAGCAAAAACACTTTCCTTTTTGTCTATATCCGGAAGTAATTTTTCAGCTAATTTAACTAATAATGTTCCAAATGGTAAAAGTAATAATGTTGTTGTTATATTAAATATAGTATGCATATTGGCAATTTGTTGAGCAACAGAATTTGGAGTTATTTTAGCTACAAAATCAGTTATCGGTAAGGTTATACATAATATCGTGAAAAGACTAGTTCCAATCAAATTAAATACTAAATGAATTAATGTAGTTCTTTTAGCACATCTGTTAGTACCCATAGAAGCAAGTAATGCAGTAATACATGTTCCGATATTTTGTCCAAATAAAACATAAACAGCACTATCAAGCTTTATTACACCACTTATAGCTAAAGCCTGTAAAATACCTATAGATGCTGAAGATGACTGAATAACTGCAGTAAATACCATACCAACTAAAATACCTAAAAATGGATTTGAAAATTTAGTTATTAAACTAACAAATGTTTCTGATTCTCTTAAAGGTATCATAGATGAACTCATCATATCCATACCAATAAATAAAACACCAAAACCACATAATATTTTACCTACTTCATTTAATGTTGGTTTTTTCATAAATACCATCATTACAACACCAATAATTGCAAAAACAGGAGCAATAAATCCTATATCTAACGCAACTAATTGTCCTGTAATAGTTGTACCTATATTAGCACCCATAATAACCCATACTGCTTGAGTAAGGCTCATCATACCGGCATTTACAAATCCTACAACCATTACTGTAGTTGCAGATGATGATTGAATAACCATTGTAATAAGCATACCTACTATTACACCTAAAAAACGATTAGATGTTAATTTTTCTAAAAACTTTTTCATC
>CAZQOM010000040.1:0-11292 GCA_964595145.1 uncultured Anaeroplasmataceae bacterium
ATTCAAAAATTATTATAACAACATTATTAGAATCAAAGGGTTATATTGATTTAACTTTAGATATATTAAAAAAATATGGTATAAATATTATTAATAATGATTATAAAGAATTCATTATTAAGGGTAATCAAATATATAAACCATATAATTATGAGGTCGAAAAAGATTATTCTCAAACTGCATTCTTCTTAATTGCTGGAGCTATGGGAGCTAATATTAAATTAAAGGATATGAATGAAATATCTTTACAAGGAGATAAAAAGATAATAGAAGATATTAATACTTTAGGTGGAAATGTTTCATTTTTTGGTAATGATTTAATATCTAAATATAGCTTAATAAAGGGCGGAAATATATCATTTTCTCAAACTCCAGATTTAGGACCTGCTTTAACTGTTTTAGCAAGTATTGCTAGCGGTAAATCAATTTTTACCGATGTGAAAAGATTAAGAATAAAAGAATGTGATAGAGTAAAGTGTATGAAAATTGAATTAAATAAATTAGGTGCTAATATAACTGAAGAAGAAGATAAAATGATTATAAATGGTGTAGGTAAGCTAAATGGTGGAATAGTTGATTCCCATAATGATCATAGAGTTGCTATGGCACTTGCTATGGCTAGTTTAAAAATGGATGAGGATTTGACTATTTTAAATGCTGAATGTGTATCTAAATCATATCCGGATTTTTGGGAGGTTTTTAAATCTCTAGGAGGTATTATTTCTTATGAATAAATTAGAAAATGCTAGATTAATAATTAATGAAATAGATAAAAAAATGATTGAATTATTTAAAGAAAGAATGGTAGCTGTAAGAGAAGTTGCTTTATATAAAAAAGAAAATAATTTAGATATTTTTGATTCTAAAAGAGAAGAAGAGTTAGTTAATAAAAATTTAAAATTATTAAATAGTGAAGAATTAAATGATTATTATTTAACATTTTTAAATGGTGTTTTAAAATCATCTAAGGATTATCAAAAGGATTTAATTAAATGAAACATTATGGTTTATTAGGAGAACATTTATCTCATAGCTATTCAAAAATAATTCATGAATACATATTTAATAATTTAAATATAGATGCAGATTATAGTTTAATTGAATGTGATATTAATCAATTAGGTTATTATATTGATGAATTAAAAAAAGGAAAATATGCTGGATTTAATGTTACTATTCCTTATAAAAAAGAAATAATTAAATATTTAGACATACTTGATGATAAAGCTTTAAAAATTGGTAGTGTTAATACTATTTATGTTAAAAATGATAAAGTAATAGGCTCTAATACAGATTATGATGGCTTTTTAGAAACTATAAGAATTAATAATATAGATGTATTAAATAAAGAGTGTTATATTTTAGGAACTGGTGGAGCATCACTTGCTATAAATGCAGTTTTAAAAGATTTAGGTGGTAATTGCTATTTTGTATCAAGAAATCCTAAGTTAAATCAAAAAGGATATAACGAATTAGAAAATAGTAAAATTGATATATTAGTTAATACAACACCTATAGGAATGTATCCTAATATTAATGAATGCTTAATAGATAAAAAAATATTAGAAAAAATAAATGTAGTTATTGATATAATATTTAATCCTAAAAAAACTAAATTATTAGAATATGCCAGTTCAAGTATTAATGGTATAACAATGCTTATATATCAAGCAATAAAAGCTGAAGAAATTTGGCAAAATAAAACAATTAATATAGATATAAATGAATTAGAAAAAATGATTTAAAAGGAGGCTTTTATGAATCATATAGGTAGATTATTTCAAGTTAATATTTTTGGAGAAAGTCATGGTAATTCTGTAGGAGTTTTAATTGATGGCGTTATAGCTGGAATACCTTTATCACCTTTAGATTTTAAAGAAGATTTAGATAGAAGAAAATCAAATTCTTTAGCCTCTACTCCAAGAAAAGAATCTGATGAAGTGATAATTGAATCAGGTGTATTTAATGGCTTTACGACTGGAGGAGCTATTTTAATTAGATTTTTAAACGAAAATATAAGGAGTAAGGATTATTCAAATCTTTTAAATCATCCTAGACCATCACATTCTGATTTCACTGCAAAAATAAAATATAATGGCTATAATGACTACCGTGGTGGTGGATCTTTTTCAGGTAGATTAACATTAGGATTAGTGTGTGCTGGAGTTATTGCTAAAAAAATATTAAAGGATGTTACATTTGAAACTAAAATTACTAATTTAGCAGGAATTAATGATGAGGCTAAATTTGAAGAGATATTAAATAATATTGTTTTAGAGAATGATTCTATTGGTGGTATTGTTAATATAAAAGCAAAAAATGTAAAAATTGGATTAGGTGAACCTTATTTTGATTCTCTTGAGTCAACTATTTCACATTTATTATTTTCTGTTGGTGGTGTAAAAGGAGTATCATTTGGAATAGGTTTTGATGGTGTATCGTTAAAGGGAAGCGAATTTAATGATTTAATTTATAACAAAGAAGGTAAAACATTAACTAATAATAATGGTGGAATTAATGGTGGTATTTCTAATGGAAATGATATATCTGTAAATGTATTTGTTAAACCTACTCCATCTATTTCAAAACCTCAAAATACTTATAATTTTAAGGATAATAAGGTAGAAGAATTGATAATTGAGGGTAGACATGATAAAGCTATTATATTAAGAGCTTTAGTTGTTTTAGAGGCTTGTGTGGCTATTGCTTTAGCAGATGCGTATTTAATAGATAAAGCTTTTAGAGGTAATAAAGATGAATAATTGGTGTATGAATAAAGGTTATAATAAGGATGAGGCAATATTAGAGGCTTCAAAGTGCTTATCGTGTAAAAATCCTAGATGTGAAACGGGATGTCCTACAAATATGAGAATAAGGGATTTTATTAAAAACATTAAAGAAGATAATTTAAGTGGTGCTTATGATATTATAAGAGAATGTTCAAGTCTTCCTCATATTTGTTCAATTGTATGTCCTGTTGAAAAGCAATGTGTAGGACATTGTGTATTAGGTATTAAGGGAAAACCTATTAATTGTAATAAATTAGAAAGATATGTTTTAGAAAATGTTTTTAAAAAACAAATTAAGAAAAATACTATTAATAAAAGGGTTGCAGTAATAGGAACAGGACCTGCTGGAATTGCTTGTGCACTAGAGTTAGCTAAGAATGGCTATTATGTAGAAATGTTTGAAGAAAAAAGCTATTTTGGTGGGGTATTAGCTTATGGTATTCCAAATTATAGATTAGATTATAATAATGTTTTGAAATCATTAAATGAATTAAAAGAATTAAATGTAGTTATTAATTATAATAAAAAAATGCTTGAAAGTGACATTATTAATTTAAAAAATACATTTGATTATGTATTTATATCAACTGGACTTACTAAATCTAAAAAATTAGGAATAAAAAATGAAAATATAACAGGTGTTATAAATGCTTTTGATTATTTAGTTAAGGTTAATGAAGATATAAAACTTCATATTGGAAATAGACCAATATTTAAAGGTGATGTAGTAGTTGTTGGTGCTGGTAATGTAGCAATGGATGCTGCTAGATGTGCTAAAAGAGATGGTGCTAATGTTAAAGTAGTATATCGTAGAAGTATAGATGAAGCTCCTGCTACTAAAGAAGAAATTAAAGAAGCTATGGAAGAAGGCATAATTTTTAAATTCTTAAATAATCCTGTTGAAGTAATTGGAATAGATAATGTATGTGGGATAGTAGTAGAACAAATGGCTCTAGGTGAACTAGATTCATCAGGTAGAAGAAAGCCTACTAAAACAGGTGTTTTTGATGAGATTAAATGTGATTATGTTATTTCAGCAATAGGACAAGAACCAGATGATATTTATGATAAAAATGAATTAAAAACAGATTATAAATATCTTGTTTGCGATAATTTTAAAACAAATATTGATGGCATTTATGCTGGTGGAGATATTGTTTTAGGTGCTAAGACCGTTGTAGAAGCAATGGTTTGTGGTAGAAAAGTAAGCAAAATGATAATTAAAAACGATAATATTTAAAAAAAACTTGAAATAATTGCTTTTATAGCATATAATTATAACACCATAAAGAGAAGACGAGAGACAAGCTCTGTGACTCTTCAGCAACCTGCTTATGTAAGGTGCTAAAGCTTGAATGATGGTTTACGTCCTTTGATTAAACCATCATGATGATGGTTTTTTTCATTCTCTTTAATGGCTTAAGGGGGTGAAAAAATGACTAAAGAGGAATATGGTGAAATAGTTTTATATTTTGAACAAAAATATAAATTATTTGGCAAAGAAAACTTTTATATAATGATTTTAGAAGATGAATTAAAAATAATTGTTAAAGGTAATGTAATACATTTAAATAAACAATTAACTAAAGAAGAAGTTATAAAAAAAGTTGAACAAATAATTAATAATCTTTAAAATTTGAAGGAATATTTCCTTCTTTTTTATTATGTATATGTTATAGATGAATAAAAAAATTGGTCCTTTACATAATTGTTTTTATTTGATATAATAACATAAAACGCTTTCAAAAAAGTGAAAAAAGGAGAAGAATATGAAAAAAAGACATTTAATTGTGCTAGGATTATCAGCACTAGGGTTATTTGGAGTTACAGCTTGTGGCAAAAAAGAACCAGTAACACCTACACCACCAGCTGAGGTAACAAAATATACTGTTAAATTTAATTCCTCAAATGGTACAGATATTAAACAAGTAGAAGTTGAGGTTGGAGGAAAAATTACAAAGCCAACTGATCAAACAAAAACTGTTTATGAATTTAAAGGTTGGTATAAATAAGCTGAATGTAAAAATGTTTGGAATTTTGAAACTGATACAGTATCATCAAACATTACATTATATGCAAAATGGGAAGAAATTATAGTAAGTAGAACAGTTACATTTGATACTCAAGGTGGTTCAGAAATATCAAGTGTAGAAGTTAATGATAATTCTACATTAACTAAGCCAACCGATCCTACAAAATCTACATTTGAATTTAAGGGTTGGTATAAAGAAGCTGAATGCATAAATGCATGGAACTTTGAAACTGATAAAGTTACAGCTAATATTACATTATATGCTAAGTGGGAAAAAGGATATGAAGAGGCATCTTATGTACTTAATGTAGATGACTTTGAAACAGGAAAATTAGCTGATGAATATAAATCAGGAGTATTTTCTATTACTTCAGGAACAGAAGTAAGAAATAGAGCTAAGACTTGGACTAATCCTAATGATTCTTCTGAATCTATAACATTTGCTAGATCTATTAAATTTGGTTCAAATTCAAGTAAAATTAATGTTGATGTTCAAGGTGAAGGAAAATTATATATTTGGGTTCAAAATGGTTCTAGTGGAGCTCAAACTCAATTTTTAGTTGTAACTAAACCTGATGGTACAAGTGAAGAAATAGAATTTGCAGGTCAAGAATCATCTTCACCAGTTGTTAGATTAGAAATCCCTGTTTCTAATGGTACTTATACATTTAATAGAAAAAGTGGAACAGTAGATGTTTTCAAAATTGAACTTAATTGTAGAGTAGAAAAGGCAGATGAAACTGGTTTTGAACTTCAAGATGTATCTATTGAAAATTATTTAGTTGGTAGAGATTTTGATCCTTCAACTATTGCTTTATTAAAGAAATATGGTAATGGAAGAACAGAAGGGTTAAGTATTGATGATGAAAATGTTATTATTGATTCATCAAATTATAATAAAAATGTAAGTGGAGAATATACAATTTCTGTTAAATATAAAGATTATGCTGCACAAACATTTAAGGTTTATGTTTATGAAATTGAAGAAATTTCTTTAGGCTTTAATGCTACTACTAAGTTAGAGTCTAATACATTTTATGGAAATGGTGTTTATTTTAATCAAACAGTTAAGAGAGTTTATAAATTAAACGAAGAATTATCTACTGAATATTTAACTGTTACTGCTAGCGGTAAATGTGGTAATAAGAAATTAGATTTCATTTTATACTCTAATGAATTTAGTGTTGATAAAACAGGATTTACTGCAAGTGAAGTAGGTAAGAAAATAATTAAGATTACTGCAAATAATACTTCATTTGAAAAAACATTTGATGTATATGTTGTAGGTGAAGCACCTTCAATTGTAAATAATGTAATTCAAATTAAGGTTGATCAAACATATACAGGCATTATTGGTGCTGTTAATGAAGGATATAATACTTTTACATCTATTCAACAAGCATTAGATTATTTAGGTAATATTGGTGATACATATAAAGATAACAAAAAACAAATTGTATTAGCTGAAGGTACTTATAAAGAAAAATTAGAAGTAACAATACCTAATTTATCAATTATTGGTCAAGGTAGTGATAAAACAAAAATTGAATGGAATTCACTATATGGTTTAAAGGATGAATCAGGATATGATCAAGTAACAGATTCAACTGCTACTCTAAATATAAGAGAACAAGCTTATAATTTCTTTATCAGTGGTGTTACAGTTTCAAATTATTGGAATAGTAAAACTGTATTTGACCAAGATTTAGGTGAAGGATATGGTGAACATAGAGCTTTAGCTTTATTAGTACAAGCAGATAAATTTGTTATGAAGGATTCTAAATTACTTGGTTATCAAGATACTGTAGAATTCTTTACAGGAAGACAATACCTTGAAAATACATATATTTCTGGTACAACAGATTTCATATTTGGTACTAATAATACAACATATTTTAAAAATTGTGAAATCCACTCTATTACATCTGGCAAGACAGATGGTGGTTATATTACAGCATTTAAGGGTTGTAACAAAGGTGATGATGATTATATAGAATATGGTGCAATTTTTGATGGTTGTCATTTCACAGCTGATGCAGATGTTGTTGAAAATGCTAATACTGCAATAGGCCGTTGTTGGGGTAAATATGCTCAAGTTATGGTTATGAATTCTGTTCTTGATGGTCATATTTCTAAAAAAGCATTTAGTGGTTCTTCAAAAAATGAACGTTATGTATCTATGAATGCAAAGCCTAGTGATCAAACAGTTAAGTTTAGAGAATATAATAATACTGGTGATGGTGCTATAACTGAATCAATTATAGGTGTTACAGTTATTAAAGAAGAAAATGAGGCTAAAAAATATAATGATTTATCAGTTATATTTGGAACAACTAATGGAAAAGTAACTTATAGTGATGCTTGGAATTTAAATTAATATTATGAAACCTACATTTTTTGTAGGTTTTTTAATATTTTATTTGCAAAATGCATTTACTAGTGGTATAATTTACTAGAAAATAAAATAATCTTTAATTTGGTACAGAGATGCCGACAAGATTTAGATATAATGCGTTATATCATTTATATTTTGATTTTTTCGTCTTGTCGTAACTGACAAGGCTTTTTTGTTTGTAAGGAGGAAACATAAATGAAATTAAAGACAGTTTTATTTGATGATTTAGCAATGTTAAGAGCATTGAGCCGTATATCACATGAGATTATAGAAAAAAATGACGGAATTGAAGATGTTGTTTTAGTTGGTATTAGAACAAGAGGTGTTCCCATGATGAAAATCATCAGTGATAATATTTATAAATTTACTGGAAAAAAACTTCAAGTAGGTGCTTTAGATATTACGCTATATAGAGATGATTTAAAAGAATTAGGAGACATTCCTTTAATTAATAAAACTGAAATTGATTTTGATTTAACTGGTAAAAAAGTTGTATTATGTGATGATGTTATTTTTACAGGTCGAACTGTTAGAGCGGCAATAGACGCAATTATGAAATTAGGTAGACCAAAGAATATTCAACTTGCAGTATTAGTTGATAGGGGACATAGAGAACTTCCTATTAGAGCTGATTATGTAGGTAAAAATGTTCCAACTTCTTTAGATGAAATAATTGCGGTAAAAGTTAATGAAACAGACGGTAAAATGGAAGTTTCATTAGGTACAATAAAATAATATTAGGAGAAGAATATGAAAAAAAATTTAATCTATGGTGTATATGATAAACCACCTTTTGGTAAAACATTAGTGTTTGCTTTTCAACAATTACTTGCTATTTTAGCTGCAACAATAGCTGTACCTGCAATAATTGGCAATGGTATGAGTCAATCAGCTGCCTTATTTGGAGCTGGTGTAGGAACTATTGTATATTTACTTTTTACAAAATTTAAAAGTCCAGTATTTTTAGGTAGTTCATTTGCATTTTTAGGTAGTATGGCTGCAGCCTTTGCTGGTGCTGCAACATTAGCTGTTGGTTATCTAGGACTTGCTATTGGGGCTATATTAGCTGGGTTAGTATATGTTATTTTAGCTTTTGTAGTAAAAAAATGTGGTGTAAATTGGATCAATAAATTAATGCCTCCAGTTGTTATCGGTCCAACAGTTGCAATTATTGGACTAAGCTTAGCTGGTAATGCTGTTGGTGATTTAGCTAGTGGTGGTATTAAAATTGATGGTGCTTCAATTTGTTCACCTTATATAGCTATATTATGTGGATTAATTACTTTGGGTGTTACAATATTTTGCAGCGTTTATGGTAAAAAAATGATGAAAATGATACCTTTTATTATAGGTATACTTGCAGGATATATTGTTGCTGCAATATTTACAGGTATTGGTTATTTAGCTGATGTAGATGCTTTAAAAGTTATTGATTTTACATTATTTAAATCAATTAAATGGTATCCTGATTTTACATTTATAAAAGCTATTAAAGGTTTTAAAGATTTTACAGTTGCTGATTTAGGTACAGTTGCAGTTGCTTATGTTCCAGTTGCTTTTGTAGTATTTGCTGAACATATTGCAGACCATAAAAATTTATCTACAATTATTGATAGAGATTTATTAGTTGATCCTGGTTTAGATAAAACATTATTAGGTGATGGTGTTGGTTCTATGGTAGGTGCATTATTTGGAGGTTGTCCAAATACAACATATGGAGAATCAGTAGGTTGTGTTGCAATAAGTAAAAATGCTTCAGTTATTACAATATTTGTTACCGCAATTTTATGTATAATCGCAAGTTTTGTTGGACCATTTGTTACCTTCCTTGCAACTATTCCATCATGTGTTATGGGTGGTGTTTGTATAGCATTATATGGATTTATTGCTGTATCTGGATTAAAAATGATTCAAGATGTAGACTTAAATGATAATAGAAATCTATTTGTAGTATCAGTTATTCTTATAGCTGGTGTTGGTGGATTAACATTAAATTTTGGTAAAGTTACAATTACTGAAGTAGCTTGTGCTTTAATTTTAGGTATATTAACTAGAGTTTTAGTTTCATTTAAAAAAGATGAAACTAAAGAAGATGAAAAACTAGAAGATGTTTCAAATATAGAAAAAGAAGAAGAATAAAAAGTTTAAAAAAGAGAAAAAAGAAAGAAAAAGTTTGAATAAGAAGCTAGCATAATAAGTGCTGGTTTCTTTTTTTCTTGAAAAATAATATGATATAGTTATATAATATAAGTGTATTTGTGAGGTGTTAAAAGTGAAACTAATTAAACGTATTTTAAATATAATTAATTTTGTTATATTATCATTAATTCTTTTTTTAGGAATTTTGAATGTTTTTAAATTTATATTATATAACAATTATTATTCAATTGAAAAATCTGTTTGTATAAATCCAGGCTTAAATGTTGGAGCTATTCCTCAGGGAATTGCGGTTGATGAAAAAAATGATGTAATATATACTAGTGCTTATTTTTCAAACAAAGCTTCAAGAATATATATAACAAATCATAAATCAAGTGACAGATATGTAGAATTATATAAAAATGATAATGAAATATTTACAGGTCATGTAGGCGGAATTGCATATTCAAATGGTAATATTTATTTGGCTAATGATGGATATGTCTATATTATTAAAGAAAATGAATTAAACAATAATAAAGTTATTTTAAATGAAAAATTTAAAGTAAATAATTCTGCGTCATTTATATCTATAACTGGAAATTATTTATATGTTGGTGAATTCCATAATGGTAAAAAATATGTTACTGACCATAAAATAGAAGTAGAAAATGATACATATTATGCTATATGTAGTGCTTATTTATTATCTGATTTAACTAAACCAGTAAAGATATACTCGATAAGAGATAAGGTTCAAGGATTTTGTATAACATATAATGGAACAGTTGTATTATCTACATCATATGGTATGGCTAATTCAAAATATTATATCTATTATGATAAAGATATTAAGAAAACAAGTGAAACTTATGAAGGTGTAGAATTAATTAAACTTGATAATTATAGTAAAGTTATTAATGGACCAGCAATGAGTGAAGATTTAGAATATGCAAATAATAGAGTATACTGTTTAACTGAAAGTGCTTCTAATAAATATATATTTGGTAAATTTTTCTTTGCTAATTATATATATTCATTAGATGTAGAATAAAAATAAGGAGTTTTTAAATGAAAAATTTATTTGGTGTAATTAATGATTATGATGAAAAAAAGGTTAAAACAAATTATGAACCTTTTATAATAAAAAAATTAACTAAATCTGAAATTAATAAAATTTCAAATTTAACAAAAAAATATGAGGACATAAACCAAAAAACAAAACCTAATAAATGGTTATCAACATTTAATAGATTATTTTTAATGTTATTTGTAATTGCCGGATTATTTATGTTAGTAGATTTTATAAATAAAATAAATAAAGAAGAATTCAGTAAGATTTTTATGGATAATTTATTTTATTTTTGTGCAGTTATTGTTGGTATAATTGGATTTGTAATAAGTTATATATTCTTAAAAAAATTTAGTAAAAGTAAAGAAAAAATAAATTATGAAAAAGAAGCTAGAAAAGCTTTTGATGAAATTTTAGCATATTCATCAAAATGCTTAGGTATAACAAATGATGCACCATCTATTGAAATATTAAGTGCTCAAGCAGTTATAAGAAAAAAACAAATAAAAGAAAATAATGTTTTCTTTAATGTTTTACTTAGCGTAACTAAAAATAAAGATTCTTTATTATTAGCTGATTTAAATTCATTAATTGCTATACCATTAAATGAAATAACAACATTAGAAAAAATAGAAGAAGCATATAAATTTAAAAGTTGGCATAAAAAAGAAAGTATAAAAGATGCTAAATATGAACAATATAATATTAGAATTAAAGGATTAAATTTTTCTGCAAATCATTATTATGCATTAAAATTTAAACATAATAATGAAGAATATGTAATTTATATTCAACCTTATTATTATCCTATAATTAAATCATTAATTGATTTGGAGTAATTTTATATGCAATATAATATTTATAA
>CAZQOM010000041.1:0-10825 GCA_964595145.1 uncultured Anaeroplasmataceae bacterium
TTAACATCGATAAGGCCATTGTTTTTCCAAATCTTCTTGGTCGTGTAACACACATGTATTTTTTACTTTCTAGATTTAAAGATTTATTAACTTCTTTTATTAATAATGATTTATCTATAAAAATATCATCATTATAATAACTTTTAAATTTATCATTTCCTAGATTTAAATAATTAGCCATATCATCACGTCCTTAATATTAGTATATCATATTTTAAATTAATAATCTATAATTAAGTGATAAAAAAAGGCAGTATTAACTGCCGATTGTTCACTTTAAGATGTTATCTATTTTCTTTTCAATTGCTATTAATTCATGAAAAACATCTAAATAAGGTTTTATTTTAAAAAGTTGTTCTGATAAATTATTATAATTATCTAAATCTTCTATATCAATAGAATCTAATCTTTCGCTTAATTCATCAACTTTATCATAATAAAGATCTAAAAATGAAAAAAATTTCATTTCATCATCATCATTAGAAAATTTTAATTTATTTCCTTCACCTTCATCAGCAATTAATAAAGCATCATCAAAAGATATAGTTTGATATTTTTTATCTTTTTTCATTTTAATAATCATATAAAAACCTCACTTTATTAAACAGTACTATACTGTCCTCCATCAATTCTTATAATAGAATTATTAATATATGATGCATCATCACTTATAAGAAATTTAACAAGTTTAGCAACTTCATATGGCTCTCCAATTCTTCTTACTAAAATCTTATCTAATTCCATAGCCATAAATTCATCATCATAATCCTTAATTTCATTTTCTGTAGCTATTAAACCAGGTGCAATAGCATTAACTGTAACGTATGGAGCAAATTCAATTGCTAAATTATGAGTTAATGAATTAAGTGCTGCTTTAGAAGCATCATATTCTAAACCCATAGGATAATATGTATTAATACCATTTGTTGATGATATATTAATAATTCTTCCCCATTTATTATTTATCATATATCTTTTGGCTCTTTTAGCTGTTATAAAAGAGCCAATAAGATTAACATCAAGTGTTTTTTTGAAATTTTCTACTTTTTTTTGATAAAATAAATAAGGTATATCAACTGCAGCATTATTAATTAAAATATCAACACCACCAAATTCTTTTTCAATTTGGTTAAACATAAAATCAACTTCTTCTTCATTACTAACATCACATTTAATTACTAATGATTTTACATTATATTCTTTTATTTTTTCATTTAATTTATATGCTTTATCTTTACTATTATTATAATTAATAATACAATTATATCCTTCTTTAGCTAATTCTAATATAATTGCAGCACCAATTCCTTGTGAACTACCTGTAACTAAAACAGTTTTATTCATTAATTAAGCTCTACCACAATAGCTTCCATCAATTGTAGAGATAATAACTTTATCTCCTTCTTTAATAAATTGAGGAACTCTTATTCTTAATCCTGTTTCTAATGTAGCATCTTTTGTTGAAGTTGATGCAGCACCAGGAGTTGCAGGTGTAGTTTCTGTAATAGTTAATTCTACTTTATCAGGCATATTAATACCAATTACTTCATTATCAAAGAAACGTAATGATAAATCCATACCATCTAATATATAATTTTTATAATCACCTATTACTTCTTCAGATAATTCATAAGTTTCAAATGTTTCCATATCCATAAAATAATAGATACCAGCAGATTCATAAGAATATTGAACTTGTTTAGTTTCAATCATTGCCTGTTCAAATTTAGTATTTGTATTGAAATTTCTTTCAAGTACAGTTCCAGCTCTTAAATCCTTTAATTTAGTTTTAAGGATTGCAGCTCCTTTACCTGGTTTAACATGCATAAACCATAATACTTCATATAATTTTCCTTCAATAACAAGTGTTAAACCTGTTCTGAAATCTCCAGCTTCAATTGCCATAATAAAAATCTCCTTTTTTTCTTTCTAATGTTATTATTTTATCTTTTTTTATCATAAATTGCAAGATATATGTTTAATTTTATATAACTAATTTATAGTAAAATATCATACAATCAGGAATATCCTCTTCACCTTCAGGTTTATCTATTATTTCAGTGGTAAAAGTGTTTGGTTTACCCTTATAATTATAGAAAAATATGTCAAATGGATAATTATAATTTACTATAAAAATATACGGATTTCCTTTTTCATCTGTCATTATATGACAATCATATATAATTTCATCATCAGAAATCTTCTTTTCAAAATCAGCTATAGGTGTACCAAAAAGTAAATGACTAGTATTAATATCACCAGCCTCAGGATACCAAACATCTAAAGAAAAAGAAAAATTAATATAACTAACATTTTTACCTTTAATTATAACTTTAACAGAATCACTATTTTGAATTAATTTTAAGTAATTTATTTCAACATCTTTTACTTCTTTCATTTCATAAGTTACAACTTTATTATAAATTTGATATGTTTTAAATTCTTTATTATCTTCATTGACATCACAATAATAAAGATATAATATATCATTTAAATCAAGTTTTCCCAAATCAAATGTTCCAAAATAACTTATACATGAAATTTCATCCCTAAATTGAGCAATAACATATTTATAATTATTCTTATTTGTTTTTTTTATTAATAAACTAGGTGTATTAGGATCAATATCATAAGTTATAACTATGTTTTTTGTAGGATTATTAGACATAGTAGTAAATTCATAATCAAAAGATTCTTGTTTAATTCCATTACCATCTTTTAAATCATATAAAACAGTGGTTCTTAAATAATATGTTGTTGATTCAGTTAAGCCTTCAAAGAATCTTAAATAATTTCCACTTAATGTTAAACTATTAGTAATATCTATCATATCTTTGTTTAATATAGTATAAACTATATTAGTTCGATAATTAGTTTGAATGCCGCAATATCCTGGTTCTAAAACTAATTTATTATTAAAAATATATAATTCATATCCATATCTACTATTAGAATTTATTTCATCACATTTGTATAATGCATTATATTTTTTAATATCTTTATCATATGATATAGTCCACTCAGTAAAAGTATAATTTCGTTCATAATAAGATAAAGTTTTAGGTGGTGTAGGATATGTTGGATAAATATCCTTATTTAAAACTTCATATTTTAATAAAACACCTTGAAAACCATAAAATGCGTGAACAATTTCATTACTATTTATTTTAGCTAAAACAATTTCAACATCTATATTAGATTCTAAATTATAAAGTGGTGTTTCACAACCAATTATTCTATAACCAGACAATTCTTTAGGTAATAAAAAATCACATAATAAATCAGTACTAAAACGATTATTTTCAGATAAATACCATGTATATAAAGTATCACCTTGATATTGCATTCTTACTCTATAACAGTTATCTCCATAAGTTAAGAACGAATAGCCAATAAATCTAAAAATATATGTATAATTAACACTTTTTGCTGATAATGTATTTATATCTTCTTTATTATAGCATACAGCAACTTTATATGTTGTATTAGGAACAAGATCAGTAAAATAAATTGTATCAGTACCTGTATATGCCTTTTCAAACATAGTTTCATTATTATCATCTAATAATTGGAATGCTATAATATTATAACCACTAGGTAGTGATTCTAAATAAGGTCTACAGTCAATTTCTAGTGTTGATTTTGACACATTTAATATCGCTCGATCTTCTGTTATAGCAGTTAAAGTTCTTGAAGGATATGTAGAAAATGATTGTTCATTTACTATATATGTGACATTATCAACAACTATATAACCATTTATTGTATAATTTTTATTATAATCTAAACCATTTAAAGTATAATTATTTGAATTAACTTTCATAATATTATTATTAGAATCAGTAACATTAACATTAACCTCAGTAGGATTTAATCCTTCAAATGTAATATTAGCACTATTATCACTTAATAATGATACTGAGGCATTAGTAGAATTAATTGAGCATACTGCATAATATAATTTATATTTATCTGTACTTAATGTAGTATCTAGTTCATACTTTACAAATGTTTCTTCAGGTAATAAATATTCAGGATTAGGTTGTGTTCCTATATAATTAAATTCAATATATTCATATCTAGGAGAAACATAACAATAAATAACTCTAGTTGGTTTATAATCATAATAAATTTTTACAAAATCATCATCGAAAGTAGGTGAAAATCCCATAAATATATAATTATTATTAGGTACTCTAACAAGAGATTTATAATCAATTGGATTTCCTACTTCTTCACTCCATGTATCATAATCACTAGCATTAGGACCACTATATCCAAATTCAATAGTTTTAAAACGATATGTAACATCATAATATTGAATGTTATTTTCACAAGGAACATTACCTATATATTGAACAGACACTTTATATGTACCTGCACGACTAAAATCATCATAAATTATATCTTCATTAGTTAATTCAATATGAATTTCATCTAGCGAGATTAATTCTTTAGTACCATCAGCTTTTTTTCCATATACTATTAAATTATTAGAATTAAATTTAGTTGCAATAAATTCTTTTGTAACTTTAGAAGTATCTAACTCAATAACCTCAAAGCCAACAACATCAGAAACTCTAATGTAAAAATCCTTACTAAATCCCGCATATTTAATTACAATTTTGTATTCATTAATTGAATTTATATTTTCAACAATTTCATTATCTTTATAAATAATTCTTTCTATTGAACTTAAAGATATATCTTTATATGTATTATCACTATATTTAGCTTTTACAATTAAATTAGATATATCTAATTGTTCACCAATTATATAATTTGTTTTAACATTTGTTGTATCAATAATAATATCACTAACAGTTTTAGAATAATTGACATTATAATATGCTACATCATTTATGCAACCTTGACCAATATATGTTACTCTAACCTGATATGATCCTATTTGATTAAAATCACTAACAACTTCATTATTATATAATAATTCAACTTTATAATCTATTACATCTGTTAATAATATGTTATTATTGTCTTTTAATCCATATACTTTTAATCCTGTATAATTAAATGTTTCTCCAAAAAATTCTTTAGTAACACCATTAATATCTAAAATAATATTATCAAAATTTCTTGTATCATTTACAACTATATTATAATTTTTAGTATAAATAGAATATGATATTTCAACTTTATAAGTTCCTGTTTGATTTAATGTTGTAACAACTTCATTATTTTCATTATATATTTTATATCTTATTAATGAATTATCAACTAATGTAGATGTATTATCAGAATAAGTAGCATATACTTTTAAATTATTTAAAGAAATTTGTTCATTTAAAGAATAATTTGTTTTAACATTAGTTGTATCTAAGTTCATGCCTGTTATATAATTACTATCTGCATCAAATGAAATACCATATAATCTTGTATTTTTCTTATTAGAAATTAATTGATATGTACCAGCTTTTAATTCACAATATAATAGTGAAGAATAATTAGAAGTATGTCCAAAAGCTTGATATTCATTAGTATCCTTTTTAAAATAAATTAATGAATTATCAAGTGTACTTGCAACTAAATATACTTGAGTATCATGATGTAAAGTAATTTCTAAACCTTCTTTTGTAGGTATTATTAAATAGGAATTATATTTTTCATTTTGAAATTCAAAATCAACATTTTCACCATTTGATTCTTTAGTATATACATCAACATTAGATAAATTCATCTTTAAAATATCATTATTAATTATTTCAGTTTTAGATTTAAATACACATTTACCATCTTGATCAACTAAAAAATCTTTTAGTATATAATCAATTTTATAATTATAATTATTTGTATATATTCTTTTATATACCAATATTTCAAATTCTTTTTTTAAATTAGCATAACTAACAACTATTGTTTTTTTACCAATAGATAAAGGTTCATCTAAGCTTTCATTAGAGTCCTTAATCGATAAATTATAATCATTTATAACAGTACTTGTACCGTTACTATAATATGCCTTAACAGATAAACCACTACTACTAAATAAAGAATCTACTGGATATATTAAATTACAATTAGTATAATCTATAGAAATATCTGTAACATTATTTTCTTTAACATGTAAAATATATTTTGTTTTAAATTCTAAATATTTTACTTCAACTTCTTTATCTCCTACTGTTTTAATATCAACAGTTTGAAAAGTAGCCTCAGATGTAACATCCTTATGTGTATCATCAGAATATAAAACCCATACATAAATATCATTAGGCTTATAAGTTTCTGTTTGATTAACAAATACACTATCTTCAGTAATAGTTTTACCAGAACGACTTACAACCTTTATAGATTTCATTACAATTTCATCTTTTTTAGATGGGTTATCAGAAGTAGTATTTTTTTTACCACAGCTAGATATAAATAATACTAAAATTAATAAAAAACTTAAAAAATATTTTTTCATATTTTTTACCTCCTTTTTACTGTTACATAATATTCAGCATAACAATCATTATACATTATAGATATTCTAAATAATCCTGCTGTACTAAAACTTTCATATAATACACCATTTAAATAAAAATCAATTTGACATTTATAAGCAGGAACAATTTCTTTTAATTCATTATTTTCATAATATTTAATATCTAATCCTGAATATGTATATTCTTCACCAACATAATATAATTGTTTGGCATATGAAATATCAATTTGAATTTTTTTATCTGTAATTGTATTTCCAACAACTATTTCAAAATAGCCTTTAATATCATTAAAACTTACAATAACACTATATGTTCCTGCAGTATCAAATTCTGTTTTTTCTATATAATTCAAATTAAATTTAAATTCACATAAATAATTAGGAATTAATTGTTCTACTCCTGTTGAATCACATTCATATATTTTTAATCCTGTATAATCAAATGATTCCTTTAAATCATATTTTAATTTAGCATTTGATGTATCAACTTTTAAATATTGATTTAAGTTATTTGGATTATCTATAACAGATATGTAAAAACTTGTAGTTAATTCAACATTACGATATGTATATTTTAAAACTATTTGATATGGTCCTATATTATCTAATTTTGATACATATTTATTATAGAAAAGAATATCATATGATATTGAATTAATATCAATAAAAGTATCATAATTACCATTTTTATAAACTGCAATAATTAAACCATCTAAATTAATTTTTTCATTTATATAATAGTTTAATTTATTTGGTTCTTTTTCGATTTTTAAACTAAATTCATAATTATTATTTAATACAATATTAATATCATATTTACTACTACATTCTAAATATTTTACAGTTACAGTTTGTTTACCTAAAATAGATGTATCAACACTACTAAAACTAGCTTTTTTTGTTACATCTTCCTTATAATCTTTATAATAAGCAATAACCTTAACATTTTCATAATTATATGAACTATTTTGATATATTTCGATATTATTTATATTTTCAAGTTCAATAAATAATAATTTATTATTATCTTCTTTTTTACAAGAACATAATAAGCTAATTATTAAAATAAAAGTTAATAATATTTTTTTCAATATATCACATCCTCAAATTTTTTAGCTTTTAAATGATAGAAAATTAATTCTATCACTTAAAACCTAAGACTATCAAAAAGATAGTCTATAGTTTTTAATTTTCTAATTTAATCTTTGTTGCATAATCAACAGGCTCATAGCTATCATTTACTATAACATTTGCCTCATCCATTACATCAGCTATAACTTTATTAATACGTTTAACTGATAATTGTGATTTAATCATTGTATAATATGGAGTACGTACGTGAGCCTTTTTAGCTGATACATCTTTATGTGGGAATTGTCTTTCAGGATATTTTGAAGGATCAGCTGCTAAATATACTTTAATCTTTTTAGAAGTTAATGAAAGTTTAGCGATTTGTTTTCTACCTAAATAGAAACAATCATAATAATTTGTCATACGATTAGATATGCCTTTATATTTCATTAATTCATTTTTAACTATATTATATATTTGTTTAACATCATCACTCATATTAGCAAACTTTTCAATAAAAGTTTGACGAGCTTTTTTATAATAGTTAAGACCATCAACTATTTCATAATAGCCATCTTGTAATTCTTCTTTAGCATGTTGATTCCATTCATCGTTATATTTATCACGATAAGATTGAATAATAGCTTCTAATTCTTCTAAAGATAAAGTAGGTTTAGATATTTTTTCATCATCCTCTTCATCTTCATCATCATAATCATCAAAATCATTTTCTGCTAAAGTAGATAAATCTAGATTTAATCTCTTATTAGCTTCTTCTTGAGCTCTTAATGCTTCTGCTTCATTAAGTTTCTTTTCAACTTGAGCTTTTGAAGTTTTTAAATCTGAAATTAAAGCTTCTAATTCTTCTCTTTCCTTCTTTTCTTGATCAAGTCTTTCTCTTAATGATTTAGCTTCTTCTTGAGCTCTTAATGCTTCATATTTAGAATTATCATGAGTTCTAGATAATCTTGAAATTAATTCTTCAACATTATATGATTTAACATTATTTTTTTGTTCTTCTTTTAAATCATCAATTTGTTTTTGTAATAATTCTATTTCCTTATCACGATCATTTGTAATATGAATTGAATATCTATCATCATAATATCTTCTATCTCTACTAGAATATCTTAAATCATCAATTTCTCTTCTTAATCTAGAAACTTCATCATCATAATATCCATTATGATATTCTCTTTGAACATAAGTTGTTGATGTATTATTTTGATTTAATTTTAATCTTTCGATTTCTAATTTTAATGCATCAATTTCATAATTACTTGGATTCTTTTGATTTTTAAGTCTTTCTATTTCGTCTCTAAGTTGTCTTATTTCCTCATTATCCTGTTTAATAATTTGTGGTTGAGGTTCTTTTTGCATGCGTTCCATTTGTTCTTTCATACGTTTTAATTCTTCTTCATGAGCTAAACGTTTTTGTTCTTCTAAAGATAATTCAAATTGATGACGCATTTCATCCATTTGACGACGCATATCTTCTAATTCCTTAGAATGATCATTATTAGTACCTAAACCAGTAATATTTATTGATGTTCCTCCATTAGGCATACCAGTAACATTTGTTTCAATAGAAATATTTTTACTTTCTTCAACAAATGAAGGTAATTTTAAATCTAAAACAGTACCAACGAATGCACCAAATTGAGGTAATGGAATAGCACCAGAAATAACAAAACCTTGAACAGTATAATCTCTACTTATACCAGCAAGCGTTTCAAGTGTTTGTCTATCACCTACACCAACACAAACTATTTGATAATCTAGTTTAGTTAAAATTTTTATTATATTTTTAATTAATGCAACATCTTTATCTGTTGATAATCTATTTTGGAAAAATAAAGGATCAACTTTAACACTATCAAATACTTTTGATGTTAAATGTTCAAAAGATGATCTATTCTCACCAAAATTATCCATAGCAATACTAAATCCTAATTGATGTAGTTTTAATACTTTATTGGCTACTTCAACTGGATTTTCCATATATGTCTTTTCTGTAATTTCTAATTCAATATTTTTACTACTAGTTCCATATTGAGTTAATATTTCCATTAATTTAGTATCAAAATCAGAAGTCATTAAAATATTTTTAGAAATATTTACACCAATTTTAATATCACTTTTACCTTGTCCTACTAATCTAGTTGCAAGTTCACATGCAGATTTTAACATTAATTCATCAATAATACGCATGAAACCAACATTTTCAAATAAAGGAACAAATTCTTCTGGTGAATATTTAAAGCCTTGTTCACTTGTCCATCTACATAATATTTCACCACCTACAACTTTACCAGTTGTAATATCTACTCGTGGTTGAATATATGGAACAAATCTATTTTGTTCTAAATCAATGTCTTTAGCATAATTCACAGCTTTTAATTTATTAAATATTTCTCTTACATCATTAGTATAAAAATATTGATTATTATTTTCTACTAAACGAGATAATTTAGTTATTGCAGGAGCAATATAAATTAAATCAGGATCATCTAATGGAGCATTTTCATAGATACCATAATAAACATAGAAATCATACATACCATAATCATCAATAGTCATCTTATCTAAACGTTCTTCTAAAATAACGCATTGTTCTTTTACTTTTTCTTTATCTCTATCATCAAATATAATTAAGAATTTATCAAATTCGATTCTAGAAATAGTTTCAATCTTAGATAAACCACTTGTTAAATGATTAGCTATTTCATACATTAATTTATTTCTTTTTGAATAGTTCATATATAGATAACTTAAATTCCTAATTTCAACTACAACAACTGTAGGGTTGTTAAATTTTTTGGCTTTTTTATCCATAAATTTAACAATACCCTTTTTGTTGTAAATTAAACATTCATTATCCATATATTGGCTTACTTTTGTTTGTTTTCTATGATTGTATCTATAAGCTATTACTGCAATAATAAGAATTATAGCAACAAATGCAACTATTAAATGAGTCATAGTAACTTGAAAATCACCAATTTTAAATAAATTCATGTTTAGTTACCTCTTATTCTGCAGCTTCGTCTTTTTTTCTTCTCTTATTAATAGAACCATATTTATCTCTATTAACACATACTAAGATAGCAATTAATAAGATTATAGCAATAAGAAGTAAAATCAAAGGAATAAATACATCTAAGCTTGCAGGAAGACCTCCTCCACCGATTGCAGTAGATTGTAAGCTTAATGTAACAAATACTTCTTGATCACCATCACTTAAACGTATAATTACTTCATTACAGTTTTTATTAGATGTATCAGATAATACTTCGATATCTGGAGTCT
>CAZQOM010000042.1:0-10523 GCA_964595145.1 uncultured Anaeroplasmataceae bacterium
AAAGAGTTAAAGGTTAATGTAGATTGTATAACATTATCTGCAACACCTATACCTAGAACTTTACAAATGTCAATGTTAGGGCTTAAAGATTTATCAATGATTGAAACTCCACCAAAAAATAGATATCCTATTCAAACCTATGTTTTAGAGCGTAATGATCGTATTATTGCTGAGGCTATTGAAAGAGAATTATCAAGAGGTGGACAAGTATTTTATTTATATAATTTTGTTGACAGTATTGAACAAATTGAAATAAAATTAAAACAATTAGTTCCAATGGCTAGAATATGTGTTGGTCATGGTAGATTAACTCATGACCAATTAGAAAATAGAATTAGAGATTTTATTAATCATAAATATGATATTTTATTATGTACAACGATTATTGAAACTGGTATTGATATGCCTGATACAAACACCTTAATTATTCATGATGCAGATAGATTAGGTTTATCACAGTTATATCAAATTAGAGGTAGAGTTGGTAGATCTACTAAGATTGCTTATGCGTATTTAATGTATGAACCAAGAAAAATATTAACTAAAGAAGCAGAAAAAAGATTAGAAACTATTAAAGAATTTAATGAATTAGGTAGTGGATTTAAAATAGCTATGCGTGATTTATCTATTCGTGGTAGTGGAGATTTATTAGGAGAAGAACAATCTGGCTTTGTTGAGTCTGTTGGTTTAGATATGTATTTAAGGATTTTAAATGAAGAAATTAATCATATTAATTTAGTTCAGGAACAAAAAGTAGATAAATCAATTTCAACACCTCTTGTTTCAAGGACTATATCTAATAGCTATATTGAAAATGATGATGTTAGAATTGAGATACATAAGAAAATTGATAAACTAAAATCTCTTGATGATCTTAATAATTTGGAAATTGAATTAATTGATCGTTTTGGTAAAATAGATGATGAGTTAGCATTATATATGTATGAAAAACTTATGAAAAATTATTGTAAAAAGTTAGATATATATAAAATTGATAATACTAATAAAAGATATTTTGATTTTATTTTTACTGATATAAAATCAAAAGAATTAGATGGTAATTTCTTATTTAATACAACATTAAATTTTGAAAATATAAAACTTACATATAATAAAGGTGAAATACATATTTTACTTGACATTCAAGGAAGAGAAAAATTGTCTTATTTTAAGGAAATATGTAGATTTTTTCAAGAAATTGATAAATAATTAAAAATAGGTAATAATATTATCGGTGATAATATGAAATTTTTATTTATAATGATATTATTATTGATAAGTAAAATATCTATAAAAAATAATAATGAACTTATTTATAATGGTGATATTAATAAAAACCATATTTATTTAACCTTTGATGATGGACATTCATATATTAATACAACTAAAATATTAGATATTTTAAAAGAAAAAAATGTTTCTGCAACATTTTTTATTGAAGGTGATTTTTTAACTCAAAATAAAATATTAATAAAAAGAATTGTAAATGAACAAACACTAGGTAATCATACAATGTGTCATAAAAATATTAGATTATTATCAAATGCTGAATTTAGAAAAGATATAGATAGATATGAAAATATTGTTTATAAAATGACAGGTAAGCATATGACAAAATATTTTAGACCTCCTATGGGTAAAATTAATCAAGAAAAAATAAATATTTTAAAAGAGTATAAATATAATATATTTTTATGGAATGTCAGTTATTATGATTATTCATATAACGATGATAAAGGTGTTGATTATGCTTATAATAATATAATGAATCAAACTAAAAATGGTTCTATTATTTTAATGCATACATTAACGAAGTCAAATGTATTGGTTTTACCGAAAATAATAGACGATTTAAGAAGTAAAGGATTTATCTTTTGTAAATTAGAAGAATTAGTTGCCTCAAATACATGAGGCTCTTTCTTTTTCCTTGAAAAAAAATTCTCATAATTATATAATAATATAAAAGGGGTGCAGGAAATGAAAATAGGATTAGCTGGTGCATTTGGTAATTTAGGTTTTGAAATATTAAAACAATTAATATCAAGTAATTATGAGGTTGTTGCGTTAGATTTAAAAGAAAAGGATAATGATTTTTCAGAAAAATATGTTTATAAGTATATTGATGTAACAAAAAAAGAAACATTAATTGGTGTATTTGCTGATTGTGATATTGTCATTTCAACAGTAGGTCTTACTACAGCTAGTAATAAATTTAGTTGTTATGATATTGATTTTGAGGGAAATGTTAATTTATATGAGGAAGCTTTAAAAGCCAATGTTAAAAAATTCATTTATATATCTGTAATAGCTTGTGATACAAAGGATGCTAAAAAAGTTCCAATGTTAAATTCTAAAAGAATGTTTGAGACAGTTTTAGAAAATGGAAAAATCCCTTATTTAATATATCGTCCTACAGGTTATTTTTATGATATTTTAAAGGTATTTAAACCTTATATTGAAAAAGGACAAATGCAACTATTAAAGGGCTATGGTGATATTAAAGCTAATGTAGTTGATTGTTCTGATTTTGCTTTTTATATAGTTAATAATCTAAATGAAACAAATAGAATATATGAAATTGGTGGCAAAGAAACATATTCATATAAACAAATAACTGAATTATGCTTTAAGGCCTCTAATAAACCATTAAATATTAAATATGTTCCTAAATTTATGTTTTCTATTTTAGCTAATTTACCTAAGATAAAAAAAGCAGGTAAAAAAGATGTAATCTTATTTTCTAAATTCACTTTATCACATAATTTAGTTGGAAAAGATATTATAGGAGATAAGAGCTTTAAAGAATATATTAATAATTATTTTAGAGGTGAATAGAATATGATTATATATTTTTCAGCAACAGGTAATAGTGAATATGTAGCAAAAAGTATTGCAAGTTTATGTGATGATGAAATAATTAATATGACAGATTATTTAAAAAATAATAGTGTTTTAGATAAAACATCTGAAAAACCATATGTAATAGTTTGTCCTGTTTACATTTCAACAATTCCAGTTATTATATCTAATTTATTAAAAAAATCAAAATTAAGTGGTAATAAAAATATTTATTTTATAATGACTTGTGCAGGAAGTGGTATATCTGCAGCATCTATGGATGCTTTAAAGATAGCAAATACCTTGAAACTAGATTATAAAGGTATTGAACATATTTCTATGCCTCAAGATTATTTAATGTTTTTTACAGTTCAAGATTCTACGACAAATGAATTAAAACTTAAAGAAGCGTTTAAAAAAATACCTTCCTTAGCAGCAACTATAAATAGCAATCAGGATTTTAATAAAAACAAGGTAGGATTTTTTCATAAATTATCTATTAAACCAGTCATTTGGTTATTTGATAAATTTTTTATTAAACCTAAAAAATTTTATACAACTGATGAATGTGTAGCTTGTGGACTTTGTCAAAAAGTTTGTCCATTAAATAATATTAAATTAGTAGATAATAAACCTATTTGGGATAAAAATTGTATTCACTGTTCAGCATGCATAAATAGATGTCCTAAAAAGGCTATTGAATATGGCAAAAAAACAATTGGAAAAAATAGATATATTGCTCCTAAATTTATTGACTAACCTTTAAAAAAGCATAAGTACTTGTAAGTACTGTTATAAAAATAGTTAATGCAGGTGTTCTATCTAATCTATTTAAGGTAGGTTCTATAAAATGTCTTTTTTGGTTATATCTTAAATATTGATGTCTAGCTGTAGGATCAAAAACAATAAGAAGAATAATTGTTAAACCTACATCAAATATTTCTTCTACAGGAGTTAAACTAATAGGGTCATTATTTAATTTATAATCAACTATTTCAAAGATGAAATCATAAAATATAGTTGTAAAGGCAACAATAGCTATTGGATCTAAGTATATTATTAAAAGACCTGTTAGCATACCTGTAGCTGTAGCTGCATAATAAGCAGGAATAGAACTTATTTTAATATCATTTATAATAACATTTTCATTATATAGAAGTATAGATAATATTATATCTGATAAAAATTGCGAAGTTATTCCGCTTTTAGCACCATTTAATATATTAGGAATAATGTGACTTCTATCTAATTTTTTATGATAATTTAAGTTATATTGCATAAATATCTACCTTTATTTTTATAATATTCTTTAAAAAAAATTAAATTTAGGCTATAATATCAAAAAGGAGATGGTTTTGGTGAAGAATGGATTATATGATTTAAGAAAAAAACATAAATACACTCAAGAAGAATTAGCTAAACGTCTAGGTGTTACTAGACAAACTATAATCTCTATTGAACAGGGTAAATATATTGCATCATTACCACTAGCGTTAAAGATGGCAAAAATATTTAATGTTTCTGTAGAACAAATATTTGATTTAGAAGAGGGTGAATATTAATGGATTATCAAGAAAAAATAAAAAAAGGAATTAAAATCAGATTAATTGTAATGAGCTTATCAACATTATTACCAATCCTTTTATTAATTTTATTTAATTTACCTTTTTTTAAGGAAAAATTTAAAGTTTATAACGATTTATTTGTTTTAAGATATGCTATATTTATTTTACTTGAAGCCTATATTATTTTTAAGATATATCGTTATATTAGATTTTTATTAGATAATGAATATCGAAATCAATTTATTTTAATTAGAACAGATGAAAGATTAAATTTTATTAAATTAAAAACTAATGCATTAGTTATAAAGGTATTTATTTATGTATGTGGTATTGCATTAATAACTGCTGGCTTTTTTGATGCTATTGTTTTTTATACACTTCTTGGAATATTAGGGGTAGTATTAATTATATATTTATTTGTTTATATTTATTATTCAAAGAAATATTAATATTTAAGCCTAATTATTTTAATAGTTAGGTTTTTATTTTAACTTAATTTTTTTATTTGATAATATTTTTGACAAAGATATATATAATAATTTTGCGAATTTAATTTTTTGACAAATTATACTAGGAGTGATATTTTGAAAAATACTACTTTATGTTATATTGAATCAAATAATAGATATTTGATGCTTTATAGAAATAAAAAGGAAAAGGATATAAATAAAGGAAAATGGATTGGTGTAGGTGGACATCAAGAATTAAATGAAACAATTGATGAATGTTTATTAAGAGAGGTTAAAGAAGAAACAGGATTAGAACTTTTAAATTATAAATTATGTGCTAAACTTTATTTTTATATTGATGATTTAAATGAAGTATGTTATTTATATAAAAGTAATTCTTTTAAAGGAAAAATAATTGATTGTGATGAAGGTATTTTAAAATGGATTTTAAAAGATGAAATTCTTAATCTAAATTTATGGGAAGGTGATCATCTTTTTTTAAATAAATTATTAAATGATGATGATTATTTTGAAATGAAATTAATATATAAAAATGATAAATTAATTGAACGGAGTATTATATGAAATATCAAGGTTTAATTCAAGAAGCTGAAGCTTTGGCTTTAAAAAATCAAAAAGAAGAAAGTGCTGTATTTTTATTATTAGAACACATAACTAAATGTAGTCCTACCGAACTATATTCTATGCTACATCAAAGTGTTCCAAAACAAATATATGATGATTTTTATAAAATATATAATCGTTATATTTATAATAACGAACCTATTCAATATTTAATAGGAACTAGTTGTTTTTACGGATATTATTTTAATGTGAATAGTGATGTTTTGATTCCGAGATATGAAACAGAAGAACTTGTAGAACAAATATTATATCGTTATGACACCTATTTTAAAGGAGAAAAAGTTGATGTTTGTGATTTAGCTACTGGTTCTGGATGTATTGGTATTACACTAAGTTTAGAAGAAAAAAATATGAATGTTATTGCTACTGATATATCTAATAAAGCTTTAGAGGTTGCTATAAGTAATAATTTAAAATTAAATGCTAATGTTAAATTTCTACAAGGAGATATGTTAAAGCCATTAGAGGGATATAAATTTGATATTTTTGTTTCTAATCCTCCATATATACCTGAAACAGAAGAGGTTATGCCATTAGTTAAGGATAATGAGCCAAATATAGCTTTATTTGGAGGAGAAGATGGAATGAAATTTTATCAAATAATTCTAAGTGGTGTAAAACCGCTATTAAAGGATAAAGCCATTATTTGTTTTGAACATGCCTATAATAAAAAAGAAGAAATGCTTAATCTTGCTGATAAATATTTTAAGGGTTGTCGAGTTGAAGTTTTAAAGGATTTAGAAGGAAAGGATAGAATGACTTTCATCTATGTTGGTGATTTTAATGAATAATATTATTATTTTTCCAACCGATACAGTTTATGGGATAGGTTGTCCTGTATTTGATGTTTCAAGCATAAAAAAAATATATGAAATAAAAAATAGAAGTATTTCAAAACCACTTGCATGTTTATGTAGTAGTTTAAAACAAATAGAAGATATCGCATATGTTGATGAAAAAAGCATGAAATTAATAAAAGAATTTATGCCAGGAGCACTTACTCTTATTTTGAAATCAAAAGAAGAGGTTTATAATAAAATAGGCTATAAAACTATTGGTGTAAGGATTCCTGATTCTAAAACAGCAATTGATATATTAAATAAATATGGCCCAATGCTTACAACTAGTGTTAATGAAAGTGGAAAAGAAGCTTTAAATGACTATGAAATTATAAAATCAAAATATTCTACTTTAGTTGATACTATATACCCACCTATTAAGATTTCATCTAATGTTTCTTCAACAGTTATTGATTGTTCATCAGCTGATATTAAGGTTATAAGAGAAGGTACGATTACAATAAATCAAATAAAAAATATATTAAATGTATAAAATATACCCCCTTAGGATAATCTAATCTTGAGGGGGGTTTTTATATGCGAAAGTTTTTAATAATTATATTAACTGTTATTTGTCTTATTGTCATTTTAAATAATAAGGATGAAAAGGAAATAAGAATAAGAATTATCCCAAATAGCGATTTAAAAAAAGATTTAGATATAAAAGAAAAGGCTAAAGATATCACAATATGTTATTTAAAGAATGCATATGATAAAAATTATGATATTTTTATAGATAATATAAAAAAAACAAAGGATGATTTTGCTAATTTGTTAGAAAATAATTTAAATGAAAAAATTAAATTAGATTTAGGTAATCATACCTTATATAATAAAACATATAATAATACTGCAGTAAAAAATACGAATCAAATGGTATTATATATAGTTATAGGTAGTGGAGATGGTAGTAATTGGTGGGGAACTGTATATCCAGAATTTTTAGAGGTAAGTAGTAGTGAGGAAATGAAATATGAAAGTTTAATAGTTCATATTTTTGAAAAACTAAAAGGAGAAAAAAGTGATGACGATTGAAAAAATCAATTCATCTACAGTTGATGATTTAAAATGTTTTTTATCTAATGTTCCTTCGATAGATAAAATAGATGAAGAAATATTAAAAAATGCTTGTATAGCTTTTGATGATGATAAAATAGTTGGATGTATTTCTTTTGAAAAGTTTTGTTTAAAGGGATTAATAAGATATTTTGTATTCAAAAAAGCTTTGATGCTAACTGATTTAGAAGAATTATTAAAGGTGTTAGAAATAAATGCTAAAAATTTAGGTATAAATATGCTTATTTGTATAGCAGAATGTAATCAAATAGAAGAATTATTTAAATCACTTAATTTTTGCGAAATAGAAAAGAAAAATATATTTTTAAATGAAGAAAATGTTTTACAAACTAATTTTAAATCATCTTCATTTTTATATAAGCTAGTTTAATTTCCTTGTAAAAAGTCCTTCTTTTTTGTATAATATATATAAACAAATATGGAGGACTTTTATGTATAAAATAATAGATGATTATATCGAAAAACTAATGACATCAAAACCAGAATTACCTTTATGGAATATCGAAGCTATAAAACAAGGTAAAAAACCAGGTTGGAATTATATTGATGGTTGTATGATGACTTCACTTCTTGAATTATATAAAACTACAAAAGATAATAAATATCTTGATTTTGTTAAATCTTTTGTTGATTATTATGTTCATGAAGATGGAACTATTTTAGGGTATGATAAAGAAAAATATTCAACTGATGATGTTTCTGAAACTAGAGTATTATTCGATTTATATGAATATACTAATGAAGAAAAGTATTTAAAAGCTATTAATTTAGTATATGAACAAATTAAAACTCATCCTAGAACTAAAGAAGGTAATTTTTGGCATAAAAAAATATATCCAAATCAAGTATGGCTTGATGGATTATATATGATGCAGCCTTTTTATACTAGATATGAAACTAAATTTAATAAAATGCAAAATTATAATGATATAATAAGTCAATATAAAAATGTCTATAACATTATGAGAAATAAAGAGACAGGTTTATATTATCATGGCTATGATAGTTCTAAAACTATGTTTTGGGCTGATAAAAAGACTGGTCTATCTAAAAATTATTGGCTTAGATCTATTGGTTGGTTTACAGTTTCATTAATTGATGTTTATGAATATATGAATGAACAAATGTATGATGAATATCATACCATTAAAGAAATATTTAAAGATATAGTTGATAGTATTTTAAAATATCAAGATAAAGAATCAAAAATGTTTTATCAGGTTCCAAATTATCCAGGAAAAGAAAATAATTATTTAGAAACATCTGGATCATCAATGATAGCTTATGCTATATTAAAAGGTGTTAGACTTAAAGCTTTACCAGAAAGATATTTGAATATAGGCTTAGATATTTTTAATGGCATTTGTAATAAATATTTAACTGTAAAAAATGGTGATTTAAATTTGGGCGGTATTTGTTTAGTTGCAGGACTTGGACCTGAAAATAATTTAAGACGTGATGGAACGTATGAATATTATATGTCAGAACCGGTTGTAGAAAATGATGCAAAGGGTGTAGGTCCTTTTGTTATGGCATATACTGAGGTTAAAAGAATTAATAAATAATAAAGACACCTTCTTAAAAGGTGTTTTTTGGAGGCAATATGGAAGTTAATGAATATCAAAAATTAGCCCTTAAAACAATTAATAAAGAATTAGATAAAAAAGAAATTCTTATTAATTCAGTTATGGGATTATGTGGTGAAGCAGGAGAAGCTATTGATTTAGTAAAAAAACACATATTTCATAATCAAGATTTTAAAAAGGATGAATTTATTAAGGAATTAGGCGATGTTGCTTGGTATATTGTTGAAGCGTGCTTTGCTGTTGATGTTTGTTTAGAAGATGTATTAAAAATTAATATAGAAAAATTAAAAAAAAGATATCCTAATGGATTTAATAAAGAAGATTCAATATTAAGAAAAGATGAAAAAGAGGTTTAATATATGATAAAAATCGGAATATGTGGCTATGGTAATTTAGGTAAGGGTGTAGAAAAAGCCTTAAAATATGCTCCGGATATGCAGCTCGTTGGTGTATTTACAAGAAGAAATCCTAAGGATGTTAAAACAATTTATGCTGATGTTTATAGCTTAGATGATATAGAAAAATTTAAAGATAGGATAGATGTAGTAATAATTTGTGGTGGTTCAGCTACTGATTTGCCTTTTCAAACACCAGAACTTGTAAAATATTTTAATGTTGTTGATAGTTTTGATACTCATGCAAATATTTATAATCATTATAATAATGTTGATGAAAAAGCAATAAAAAGCGGTAAAATTGGAGTCATTTCAACCGGTTGGGATCCAGGTATGTTTTCTATTAATAGATTATATATGTCTGCGATTTTACCTAATGGTTGTGATTATACTTTTTGGGGTAAGGGTGTTAGTCAAGGTCATAGTGATGCAATTAGAAGAATTGATGGTGTTTTAGATGCAAGACAATATACTATACCAAAAGAAGATGCTTTAAAAAGAGTAAGAAATTTAGAAAATCCTAATTTAACTACAAGAGAAAAGCATTTAAGAGAATGCTATGTTGTAGTTAAAGAAGGTGCTGATAAAGTTTTAATTGAAAATGAAATAAAAAATATGCCAAATTATTTTGCTGATTATGATACTATAATACATTTTATATCTAAGGAAGAATTAGAAAAAAATCACAGTGGTATACCTCATGGTGGATTTGTAATAAGAACAGGTAGTACTAGTGATGGAGTTAATCATAAAATTGAATATAGTTTAAAACTAGATTCTAATCCGGAATTTACAGGTAGTATATTAGTGGCGTATGCTAGAGCTTCTTATAGATTAAATAAAGAAGGAGAAAGTGGATGTAGGACCGTTTTTGATATAGCTCCAAAATATTTATCTATTAAAAACAAGGAAGAATTATTAAAAAATATGTTATAGAAATAAAGAATAGAGCATTTTTTATGAAAATGTTCTATTTTTTTATAAAAAAATGTAAAAAAATCAAATTTTTAAAAAATAGTTGTTGACTTTAAATTTGTTTTGTAGTATTATAAACAAGTCTGCTAAAAACGGCGGAAAAAAATTAGTCTTTGAAAACTATATATGACGAAAAAAACGACGAAGAAAACAA
>CAZQOM010000043.1:0-2457 GCA_964595145.1 uncultured Anaeroplasmataceae bacterium
AGTTTTGTATTTTTACCAACTCGTATTGTTTCCTTTTCATCAGGATTAGATTCACCACTTTCTCTAACATTAATTATTTTATATGTAGCGCCATTTCCAGTAGCATCATTCTTCTTATATAAATCAACTTTAAAATCTAATTCTCTAATTCCATTAGGAACTACATAATTATATTGTCTATTCTTATCATTATATTCGTTTTTGAAGATAGGAATTTGAAGAATTTCCATTGAATTAGCACCAGTATCCATAGAAGCTTCAGGACGTCTAGTAATTGTTAAATAATATTGAACTGTATTATGTGCAGATTTAACAACAATAACAAATTCATTTTGTCCAACATCTAATGTATCTTCATATTCTTTAACAAATGTAGCATCAGTAATTTTATTACCTCTGTTTACAGTTACGACATATTCAGGATTATCAATTGAAGCTTGAATAACAGCTTTTAATTGATAATAAGGAACTACAGTAGTATATCTATATACTTCTTTATCAAATGTAGTAACCTTACCAGCTTCATCTAATAATTGTTCACCAACATGAACTAAATCAGTTAAATATGGTAAAGGATATTCTCTTTCTACATTAACAATATATTTATTAACTGTTGTTGTATCTTCAGCTGTAACAATAATTACAAATTTATTTAAACCATATTCTAATCTTTGTTGACCAATATCACCTGAAACTGTAGCTTTAGAATCTTTTGGTAATTCATAACTAAATGTAATACTATTAGTTGTAGTAGGACGTTTAGCTAAGGTATATTCAAATACGTTTTTATCAAAATTAGGTACAGTTGTTCCATCAGCTTTTAATTTTTCTAATGTAGCTTCTGTTTGAGCAGGAATGAAATTTAAAGAAATATTATAATCAGGTCCTTTACCTACACTTGGATCTTTAGCAGTACAGTTAACTATAACATTTTTAGTATTACCACGCATAGAATCAGTAATAGGAGTTAAAAGTGTAGTTCCTTGTTTACCATCAATCATAACACTTGAAGTAGCTCCTGATGGACGAACAACTGTTATTGTATAACTCTTAGCTGAGAATGGAAGATCAAATGTTCCATATGTATTTGTTTGAGGATTAAATCCTTTTGTTTTTGATAAATAAACATTACCATCTGAGTCTGTAACAATTATTTCAAGAATATCATTATTTTTATCTAAATTTAATTCGTCACTAGCTATAGCAATACTATAATCAATTTTGTGACATTTTTTCTCATCATAACTAGTTACAGTAAATACATAATAACCATTATTTTCTGATAATTTTGAAAATTGAACAGTTGCTAAACCTGTAATAGAACCATTTGGATTAACACCTATTGCAGAAATTGTAGCAGTTGTTGCACCTGTTGGAATTTGTTTAATTACAAACATCGATGTTACAACAACTCCATTATCAAGACTATGTGTATATGAAGTATTATTTGCATCATCAAATGTTACTTTTAATTCAGATAAATTACATTCATGGCTTTCACCATTTCTATGAATAGTCACAGTAACTTCATCTGATACATATTTAACATTTTGATTATTAGAAACAGGATCAAATCCATTTTCTAAGAAATATGCATTTGCATAATCACTTCTAATAAAAATCTTAAAATTATTATCAGCATCAGCAGTTAAAGTTTGTGAAGGATTATTCATAACTTGACCATTTAAATATATTTTATAATGATCACCATTACCTTTAACATATAAATAAGCTGTAGATACTGAATTTAATACAGTTATTTTCAATTTATTATTTGAATAATCAATAAATGAAGTATCATCAATATCAATTATATGATCAAAAGTATTACCACTTGGTTGATATTTTGTTGCAAAAATATCTTCAATAGAAGCATCAATATCACATGGATATACATCAAACATATAACGAATTGCAGATGAATAATCATGTTGACCTATACCATAATAATCAACACCACTTGCAGGTATTACAACTACTTCTACTTTATTTACTTGTCCAGGTATTAAAGTTCTATTTTGTTGAATTTCATAAATAGCTTGAGTATCACTTAAAGTAATTGTTGGATTAAAATAAGTAATATTTCTATCAATTCTATATGATAATCCATCAGCTTTATCATAATTTACTTTACCTTGTGTATAGAAATTAGCATTTAATGATTGATTATTTCCATTAGTTACTTCTTGATATTCATATTTTGAAATATATGCAACATCACTAGCTCTAGCTTTAGAAATACTAATAGAATAAGTTTCATCAGATAAATTACCATTATTATTAGATTTTACTTTAATATTATATACTATAGGTGTATCAACACCAGCAGCATTAACTGTAGATTTAATATTTTTAACTTCATATGAATAATATCCATCACTACCAAGTGAAGCAATATAAATATTTCCACCACAAGATAATTCGTATGTAACTAAAGCATTATTATCTTTAGGTTTC
>CAZQOM010000043.1:2467-10381 GCA_964595145.1 uncultured Anaeroplasmataceae bacterium
ATTGTTACTGTACTTTCATCCTTAGTTAATTGTACTTTATAACTCTTTTGAGCACTAGAATAACTTGGAGAAAGTTCATTAGATGTAGAATTATCAGTATGTAATACTTCAGCTTTTAAATCATCAAATTCTTTTAAACCATTACGAGTAACATTAAAAGTATATTTTTGAGGTGATTCATTACTATTTGCAGATTGTATCCATAATACAAATAATTTTGTATATGTTCCAGCAGGGAAGTTATATGAATTAGCTTGAGAATCTACATATTGATTATCAGTATAACTTGATGGGTCAGCCCAATTAGCACCAGTTGGCATAGTAGCTGAAAAATAAATAGATGTATCATCATTTATATGAATATTATAAGGTCCGTAATTATTTTTAGTAAAATTAGGAACTGGTATACCATTATAAAACATTTGAGATGGTTCATCATCTTTACTAGCTTCAGCTGGTTTAGTAACAGTAACTGTATAAACACTACCAGCTGTTGTTGAATCTTCAGCTAAAATTGTAATGGTAACTGTCTTTGTATCACCAAAATTAAGTCCAGATAAAGTATAATCAACAGTTGAAGTTGAACCAGATTTAATAATTGTATTATTATCGCATTCGAATTTTACATGTCCTTTTAAATCATCAATATTAACAATAAATTTAACTGTATTATCATATTGATTTACATCAGATAATGTAACAGTATAAGATGGTTGATTTTTATTAAATGATGGAGTTAACTTATCAGCTGTATAATTATCAGGATATGTAGTAGCTGTAATTCCTGTAATACTTCCTGGAGTATTACTTAAGGTAATAGCCTTATTAGATAATGTAATCTTATAAGTTCTAACTTGACTTGAACTACCACATTTACAGTTAACTTTAATTTCAATAACTTGAGTTTGAGATGTTGTTGTATCATTAAAATTAATTGTAATTGGAATATTTGATGTTGGTGTAGAAGCATCAACACTAGAATCTGTATCAGTTAATGTATAATTAAATGATATATTAGAACCACTAGTTAATTCACTTATAACATAATTTCCTTGTATTGGATTAAATGCTGTATCGAAACTAACATTATTACCGTCTATTATAGCCTCTAAATTATCAAATGTATTAACATGCTTACATTCTTCTCTTTTTACATAAAATGAATATATTTTTTGTAAAGATGTTCTATTACTATCCATTTCATATAATTCAGAATTTACTTTTATTTCAATTGAAGTATTAACTCCAGCACTTAAAGAAATTTGATTATTAATTTTACTATTAGAAACAGTTACTTCATTTCCATTAATATAAACTTTACCACCACAGAATCCTTGTATTATATCAGCCATTACATTTATACTAGTAACTTTATAATCTAATAATAAAGGATTTGAAATTGTATAATTTTGATAATTAGATAAATTAATAGTATTACCATTTGAATCTGTTAGAACATTAGAATTAGAATCTGTTATATTTAGGCTTGTTAATTCATGTTTATCAGAACCAACATAAACATGAAATACATATGTTGAACCAGCAGTTGGATTAGTACTATTATCGATTAATTCTTTTTCTGAAATAACTGCAATACTAAATTTGTAATGTTTATCCGCAACTAAATTACCTGTATATACATAATTACTTGTTAATGCATTACCTTCATTATCAGTAAATCTAGCTTGAGATCTATTATCCTGTAATGTGAATGAAACAGTTCTATCTGTATTTAAAGGTGAACAAGGTAAATAAATGCTAAAATTATTAATATTCATATTAAATGTAGTTTTATTTTCATCAAAATAAATTGAATTTGAAGATAAAGTACAATCTATACCAGCTATTGTAATTGAAGTTATACCCGTATTGGTAGATGCATTTTCACGAGAAACTTTAATAATATATTCTTGTGAAGTTGTTTTACCATCTTCAGCAACACCAACAAACTTTAATGAATTATCACCAATAGTTAAATTAAAACTTCCTTCTCTTTTAACTAAAGTTCCAACATCAGCACCTACAGGATTACCATTTAGATTCAACTTAGCATTTTTATCTTTTAAATTAACAATCCATTTAATTACTTTAGTACCATATGGGACTTCTAATTTAGAAATACTATTTTTATCATATAAATAAGTACTAGGATTAAAATCAGTAGTTTCAAAAATAGTAGATTCAGTACCAGTTCGTGAATCAATAGCTATAATTTTAATATCTTGAATACCAGCTTCATTATTCTTAGCTGTTTCTATTTTAATAGTATATGCTGTAGAAGATAAATCCTCAGCTTGTACATATAAATAAATTGTTTCACCAGTATTATATACTGTAGTACTATTATAAGCATTGCTGCTATTATATTTACCAGTACTATCGGCAGTTAAAGGTGAAGTTGAAGCATAAGCTTTAGCTTTAGAACCACCAAGTGTTACATCTAATGTAAATGTAGAACCATGAGTTACCTGTTTAACATAATAAGTATAATTATTACCTTGATTGATATAATCACTTGTTGTAAAACTTGAACCATTTGTTGGCTTTAAAACAATAGTTTGAGCAGTATTAGTATTATCTGGTTGTTCTTCTTCAATTATAACTTGAATCTCAGTACCATTACTATTATTATATTTATCATATTCTGTTTGAACAAAAAATTTAAATGTTTTAGTTGTATAATTTTTACCAGTGTCAAGTGTTATTGTTTGATTAATATCTGTAATTACAGTTTGACCATCACTTGATAAAATTTTAGATTTAGAATTACTATTTACAAATCCAATAGTTAAATAAGCAGAAGGTGAATCATATGGTAATTTAACACTATTTTTATAAGTGGTAACACCAGATGAAACATTTGGAGTAATAGTCATTGAAATACCAGTAGCAGTAGGTGAATCATATGTAGTATTATAGAATTTAAAATTCATATCATTTTCAGCAACAGGTCTTGTTGCTTCTACTTCATATACCTCAGATATACCACCATTAGTTATTTTAACATAAACAGTTTTTGTCTTAGCAGTTTCAAATGAAGTTTCACTATTATCATATTTAATATTAAAAGCATTACCAGATGTTAAAGCACCCATAGAATTAGTACAATTAGAATCTGAAAATACCTCAGCTGTAGCACCAGCAGGTAAAGTCATATTAAGATTATATGATTGTTGACCAGGTGCCATATTAGATAATGTATATTTAGTACCATTTAGAGTGGCATTGACTATCTTTTGATTTGTACCAGCTCCTGATGTACCTTTAACATCACTAGGTTGTGTATCAGCTTCTTTAAATATTATTTTATATGTATTAGTATACTGTGTATTTTGTGCAGTAACTAATAATGTATAAGTAGTATTATTTGTCATTGTACCAGAACAAAATTCAGTTTTGTTGTTGTGAGTTAGACTAAGTGAACCTGGATTTAATACAGCTGTTGCTTGATAGCCTGGAATACCTACAGTTATATTAAAATTAGTAGTATTTTTCGCATAATAGACAGTATATGTCGGATTAGCAGCATTTAATGATGTACTTTCTGTTAATAATTGCTTAACATTACCACTATTAGTACCTTCAATTACTAACGATGATAAATTACAATTCTCATCCTGTTTTTTATCAATAGATAGCAAACACCACCTCTTCGTAGTATTATCACTAGCAACTACTCTAAATAGTACATAAACTGTATCACCAGCATTTGTACTACTAGGGAAAGTCATTGTTCCATTACCACTGACAAAATTCATAGTAGATGTATGCCCACTTGGTGCATTATCTGTACCACTTGATGGTATACTTGGTATAGAAGTATAAATATAAGCAGTAGGTTCAATACTACCATTATCCTTAACAGTAGCAGATATATTAGCAGTTCCAGCACTTACTGGTTTAGAACAGTACCATTTAAAGCATTATTTCCATCAACTGTTAATGTATCAAGTTCTGTATTATTAGATTGAGCTTGACTAGTAAAAGCTAATTGTTCTTCTGCAAAATTATCAGGACAAGATAAACTACCCATGTTAATAGAACCATTACCTCCATTAACCGTTGTAGATCCAAATAAAGTTTGACCTTGAATTGCACGATTATTAAATTTAATTACACTACTTGAACTGACGTTACTAGACAATTTAAATGCTACTGCGCCTACTAAAACATCAGAAGAAGAGAATACTCCAGAAGAAGAACTATCATATGACATTCCTAATATAACTCCATCTTTTAATGAAACTGGATCTTTTGATGAATGTATTACATTTGTATCATTTTCATAGCCCGGCTTATTATAATAGTAAGCAGTTCCATCTATCATATCACGAATATCTAAAGCAACTTGTGTCGCAAATATATCACTACCATCACTTGTAGATGCATAAGCTGCAACAACAACATCTTTTCCCGGAGTTAATGTTGTAACTTCAACGATACTTGATGGTGAAGCATCTAATAAACCTTTAGCAACATCATATGTTAATCCAGCACTTGAATAAATACCATTGGAGCCAAAAATACCAAAATTCCAAGCCATCTGTTCCATACTAGGAGCAGTGTTAGCTGCATCAATTGCTTTTTTTATCGAATTTCTGCCATATTTTACGCCATCTGCTCCAGTATAAGTAAAATAATAAGCATCGAATGAATCTTTTTCATACATTGCATAAGTAAAAGTGACTACTGGATATTTCGTATTAACAGCAGCTTTTGCAGTCTTACTTATTCCATACGAAGTTAGTCCTATCCCTACAACTAATGCAAATATTAATATTGTTCTTTTTAATTTATCAAATATTTTCATATTATTTTTTCCTTTCCAAAGTTCTTTTATTTTTAATATTTATATTTAGAAACGAAATATAGTAATAAGTGAATTAGTTAAAACTATATTTCAATTTCTTTATGATGAACTTTGAATAAATTGACTCCAATCATTATCAAAGTAATTAAAGTTATTTGGCAGAGATCCTACACTACCATTTGGATTAGAAACATAATTTTTTAGCGAAATAATAGTTGAAGGATTATAATACACATTAGTTCTATCAACTATCGCAGCTAAATAATTATATATTTTAACATCTGTATAATTTTTACCAGTTGAAACAAAGTTCTTTGCTTCTATTATATCAGCTGGATTTACATAACCATCATTAGTAAAATCTCCTAAAACTATACCAATAACTTCATCTAATGTTGATTCTATATTACCGCTTGAATCTCTTTTCACAAGACAAACTTTATAACCATTACCAAAATTCATTGATTTAAAATTATCAGAATCTAATGTTACATAACCATCAGTATCAATATCTATAGATTCATCATTATCATTTGCTGGTCGTTTAACAACAAACATTTCAGGATGATCATCATAATTTTTAAATTGTTTCAAAACAGTTTCAATAAAAGTTTCGTGCGGAATACGTCCTAAATATAAATCAGATTCTATAGGCTTTGTATGTTTTATAATAACAGGATTTCCATTTGAATCTAAATCTAAACCTTGCATATCAACAGCCCCATCTGCAGGATCAATTACAGCTTTAATCCATCTAGCAGCTGAACCATCTATTAATACTTATACTTGAATATTTTCAAAAATATTAAAATTAATCGGTAATGCACCATTTGGATTTGTTGGTCTTGTTGCGTTAGTAAAATCATAGTTACCAGTACCAGTTACATATATTTCAGCCTTTGATGTATCAGTTGTTACATTAATGTTATTCTTATAAGTTAATTCAAAATCATATTTAGATACTGTATCACTCTTACCTACTAATGTAGTAATTACATTAGTTTTCTTATTTTTAAGAGTAATAGTTAATTTAGGTTCAATAGGCTTACCTGTATATAACCATGTATCTTCATCAATCTTATAATTAATTTCCCATTCAGGGTCTGTACTACTAATATTTAAATCAAATGCTTTAATTAAATATTTACCTATTTCTTTATCTTTTGTATCTTTTGTATCCTTCCAAGTAGTTTGTACTTTGTCGGTTAATTGTAATTCTACTTTATGTTCTTTAGCTGATTTATCATTATCAAGAATCATCTTATAAGGACGATTAGCGTTAGTTAAAGATTTATCATTAGAATTAATATTATATATTATACCTTTATCGTCTACAACAAATACTTTAGATAAATCAGCAAACACTTTATCATATGTAGTTATTGTATCAGAACAAGTTTTATCATAAATACATAATGGATTATTCATAAATCCGTATGATGGATCAGCTGTAAATTCATCTTTATATACATAATAATAAATATCATTAGTATCATCATTATGAGTTGCAGCTAAAATAATCATATCTAAATATGTATATATTTGATCTGGAAGAATTGAAATAGCTGTAATATCAGTTCCATTAATATTCATTTTAGCACTGAAGTTCTTAATCTTATAATTAGAATCTGGTGAACTTGCAGTTAATGGATAATTTTGTCCAACATTAGTATATCCAGCAGGGTTAATAGTACAGTTTATTTGATTACCATTAATATCTGTAAATGTTGGTGTTGGTCCTTGTTGTTGTCCATTATACATAAAATCTAGATTACCCCAAACAGCTTCAACCTCTTTAGGTGTTATTTCAAATGCTTGATGATATACTTGTTCAGCTTTACCATCGTGTGCTGGAATAGTTAAAACAAATACATATTCATTAGCATTTATAGGTGGAGTTAAAGAACCTTGTGATGGGTCTAGATTTGGATAATTTTTATCCCAATAATCCCAAGTATAATATACAATTGTAGGTGTACCTGTACCTGTATATGTTGGTGCAGGGTATTGATTACCATCATATTCTTTTTTAGCAATAAAATTAATGTCAGGATTTGTTTCTGCATCACTTGGTTTAGGATTAATTCCACCATCTTTAGTTATTTGGAATGATTTTGCATTAATTTTTAATGCATAATTTCTAGAATATAATTGATTGTATTGGTCTCTTGCATTTGATTTAGTAGGTGTAGTATCTTGAGCTTCAGTATAGAAATCTGCAGTAACAGGATATGTTCCTACATCTTTATATCCTGATTGAGGTGATACTACTAAATCAACTGGTTGACCAAAGACATTTTTAAATGATGCTTTTGGAAGTGCGAAATAATCTAACGAATTTTTTCCACTTGGAAGTTTAATATAATAATCTTTCCAATCAATATCAACATAACGTCTCTTGATTCTAAAAGCTTGTGCCCAAGATTGTTCTGGTGTAGAACCATAGGCTGATGCTGTTAAAATAAATACATAATCATCAACATCTCTAGGTCTACTTATCTTTTTACTTGGGTCTAAAGGTGTATTATTACTCATACATTCTTTATAATATGCTAAAGTATAATAAGAAACAGTAATATTTCTGTTAGCAGCGTCGCTTCCTATATATTTTGGTTCTTCATATAGTTCACCATCATATACTTTATTTTTACCTTCAAATGATATATTATCTGGATCATTTAATGCATCATCTGGACCATCTGTTAAATCTGGGTCTTCTGTTGCTGCATTATTTAAGATAAGAACAAATGAAGATAATTTATAAAGACTTTCAATATTACCAGAAATATCAACGATATCAGCATATACTATTACAGGTTGACCAACAGTTGTAACTGGAATAGTATTTTCTGTATATGGAGTTTTATTTCCATTAACAATATCTAAGTAATAATAGATTTTTACAGTTGATGATGAAATACCAAAGTTAGTATTTATAGAACCATCTGCTTCATAAACACCTTTAATATTTAATACAGCATATCCTGGTAGTCCATCATCAGTTTTAATACATGATTTAAATTCATAAGCAAATGTACGTTTTTTAATCTCAATTTCACCTGTATATTCAAATACATAATTATCTTGAGTTTCTTCATTTTCCT
>CAZQOM010000044.1:0-10018 GCA_964595145.1 uncultured Anaeroplasmataceae bacterium
GGGTCATTCATTAATCTTTCTTCAGTTAAATCCCATATTAGTTCAGCTTGAGCATTAGAAAAAGCTACAACACCAAGTGATTTATCACTTCTTGATGTTATATGTTCTTTAATTAAATCAACAATATAATTAGCTTCTTTTCTATTAACCCTTGTTTTAACTTCATAAGTACCCATCACATGATAAAAATCAATACCAAAACTTTTTGATGTTTTTTAGCTTGAGGAATAGTTATAAGTCTAGAATCATAAAAGTTTTCATTTGAAAATGCTATTAATTCTTCACTTCTACTACGGTAATGCCAATTTAATCTTTTAGTTTTAAATGCACTACTTCCTTTATCTAAAATTGATTCTAAATCATTATCATACTCTTCATCATCAACACTACTACTAAAAAAATTAGATGGTGGCATTTGCTTACTATCACCAATGATTATACATTGTTTAGCTCTATATATAGCTCCTAATGCATCCCATGCAAAAACCTGAGAAGCTTCATCAAATATAACTGCATCAAACATATCTATTTTACTATTTAAATATGTAGAAACAGATAAAGGACTCATTAAAAATACTGGTTTAATATCTAATATTAAATCAAATATTTCCTCTAACAATACTCTAATAGGTTTTTGTCTTCTACTTTTGTTATATTCACTAACTAATATGGCAAATTTAGAACCTATCATTATACTTTCATCAGGTCTAATAGATGATAATTTAGATACAATATAGGCTTTATTTAATTCTAAATGCATTTCATCTAATCGTTTAAATTCTTCAAGTATAGAATCAATTCCCATGCTTGAAAAGTCTTTATAAATAGTATTATTTTTAAATTCATACAATATATTAGCTTCATAAAATATACTTTCAAATGTTTTACTTAATTGTTTAAGTGCTAATTTATTTTCTATCGCATAATCTAAAAAACTAATAACATTTTTATCTTCTAAATATTTTAAAACCTCTAAACGCTGTGAATGTATATTAAGTAACTCAATAGAATCAATCATATCTTTTAATTTAACAACAATATCATCTAAATTTCCTTCTATCAAATTAAAAACATTAGAATCAAATTTATCTATATAAATATTTAAATTAATTTTCTTTATTTGACTGAACTTATATAAGATATCTATTAGTCCTTTTTTTAAACTTAAATATTTTTCTTCATTTAAATTTAAATCAAAATCAAAATCATTTAAGCTTAAACAATCATTATAATATAATTCATAATCTCCCATTTTATTTTCATAAGGCAATTTCTTTTTTAAACGATTAAAACTAATAATTTTATTTTTATAAATACATGATTCTTCTAGTTTTTTTAATAAATCATCATCATTCATTTTTAAATTAGTATAAGCGTTTATAGCTTTTTTTAATTTATAATATCCTGGTTTAAAAAATCTTAATTTTGATTTTTTTATTTCTCTAAATTCATTAGTATATGTTTCTAAATCATTAGTTTTAATTATATCTAAATTTATAAATTTCTTTAAAGTTGATTTTCTTATATAATTAGCTACATTTCTATATTCATTTATATCATTTAATAAAATATTCCTTTTATCTTTAATAAAATAATCACTTAAAAAACAATTTAGTTGAACTATTTTATCTAAATATGGCAAAGCATCAATAACATTCTTATAGCTATTTATTTTAAAAGGGATTAAAGGAATAATTAATTTTTTAATGTCATTAATTGATTTATAAAATTCATATAAATCAATTAAATCTTTTTTAGCATCATATCTTATATATTCTATATCTTTAGTTATAAAACCATAAAAAGCTCCTTTATGATAATCATATCCTAATGATTTTGATAAATTGGCATATTTATCTAAATTCAATTTTATTTCATCTAAATCATTCAAATTATATTCTATAATATTATCTAATTTAAAAGTAAAATCAGTTTTAACATTAAGATAATTAGAATAAATTTCGTACATGCTAAGCCCTAATCTATCTATTTTATTATGTAAAGTTTTTCTATAATCATCTAAAACAGAAGTTAAATATTCATATTTTTGATCATAATCAGCTGCACAATTATTAATATCATATTTAGGTAAAATTGCTGTTTTATATAACTCTTCAATAAATTCCTTTTTATTGGCCTTATGAGAATGTAATTCTATCGCAAATTCACTAATTTGAGCTCTTTTTAAATTCTCATAAACAACATTTAATGCTGCTTGTTTTTCAGAAACAAACAACACTTTTTTATTATTCGCAATAAGCGATGAAATCATATTTGTTATAGTTTGACTTTTCCCTGTTCCAGGTGGTCCCTGTAAAACAAATGAATCACCATTTGTTGCAGCCTTAATTGCTTCTAATTGTGATTCATCAGCACCTACTACAGGATATATTTTTAATTTTTCATTTATTTGTTTGAAAGATGGTTGTCCTAATAAATTTAAAATATTATTATTATTTAAAATAATATCCATATTATTTCTAATATCATTAAACATATTCATTTTTAAAAATGAATAAATACCTATTGAAATATTATAATTTAAAGACATTTTATTATTTATTAAAATCTTTTCTACATTTAATAAATAATCTTTTAAATTCATTTGTCCTTCAACAAATTCATCTAAATGAATCTTATAATTTGTTTCTAATAAATAAGAAAGTGTAGGATTTAATATTATTTCATCATCACTTTCTTTTATTTTTTTATTATTAAAATCCATAGTTAAAGGTATTAATAATAATGGCGCTAAAAACGTTTCATTTTTTTCTTGATATGAAACCATACCAAAAGTCATATATAAAGTATTAATACCTTTTTCTATTAATGTGTCTTGATATTCTTTATACATTACTTTTATTATTTTATTTAAAGAATAACCTTCCTTATAGCATAATATATCATTAGCCTTTAACAATGGGTTAATAATATCAAAAACTTTTAATTTAGAATATTCTTCTATACTTTCATTTGTTCCATCAATTGTTTTGTTGTATTTTTGTAAAACAGGATCAATATTATATATAGATAGCCAATTGCCACTAATAATTTTTTCGAATAATATTTCAATATTTTTATTTAATATATCAATATTTCTATAACCACTAGTTTTATAATTAATAAGCCTATTTCTTTTACCTAAATCTAAAAGATGAAGACTTATTTCTTTTAGTTTTTGTTTCACAAAAAACACCACCCATTATTCTTTAACCATATATAAAATACCAATTGTTCCAGGCCCACAATGTGATGATATAACACATCCTGCAACAGTCGTTAAAATAGGAATATCTCCTAAAAATTTAGATATTTCTCCTTTAATATAGTCACAATAATCATAAGCTAGTGAATGTGTAATTATGACTTGGTCCTTATCTAATCTATCTAGGTCTTCTTTTAATTGTTCTATCATTATATCCAAAGCTACCTTCATTTTTCCATGAGGCTTTTTAGCAACGTGCATTTTTCCATCTCTAACCGCAATCATTGGTTTAATTTTAAGTAAAGTACCAAATATTTTCGCCATGCCAGAGCATCTACCACCCTTATATAGATAATCCATTCTTTCAATTGAAAATTGAGATAAAACAAGATTTCTATCATTTTCTAGTTTAGATGCAATTTCACTTGCAGAAAAGCCTGAATCTCTATATTTACAAGCTTTTAATAATAATAAACCAATACCAGTAGAAAGATTCATTGAATCAACTACAAATACCTTACCTTCTCCTACTTCTTTTGCTGCTAGAAAAGCATTTTCATATGTTCTAGACATTTGTTTAGAAATACCTGTAAAAATAACCTCATCGCCTAAAGAAACATATTTTGAAAAAACATCAATAAACGTTTGCATCGATATTGCAGCTGTTTTAGGTAATTCATTTTTTTCATCAACCAATTTATATAATTCCTCTGTTTTTATGTCAACGCCATCTTTATAAGATGAATCAGAAAAATTCACATATAATGGTAAAACTTCTATATTATTCTTCTTTAAAGTATCTAAATCTAAATCATTTGTTGAATCTGTAATAATATGTATCATAATAAAAACACTCCTTTACCCTCTATTTTATCACAAAAGTAAAAAAAGTTTTACATTTTTTTATGAAATAAATTATTTTTATATTAATATATAAATTAAAAATTAAAATCTACCTTGAAAATAGGTAGATTAATCTAATTAATAATATTAATTATATGCTATAACCAGTTATCTAATATGTCTTCTTTATGGATTTCGTATTTTCCTCCTATATTATTTTTAGTAAATTCGTATAAATATGAATTAACTTTTCTTTTATTATTTGAATTAATATCAAAATCAAATGATATTTCATAATTTAATCTTGATAATGCCTTTTGATATAATTGATTTAAATTTAAAACTAAATTATTTTTATTTTCAATTACCTCATCAAAAATATTATCATTATTAATAATTTTATCGTTAAATCCTAAACTATTTTTTGTATTAATACCTTCAACTATTATAATTGTATTTTTTAAAGAAATTGACCTTGATTTTTGATCAGTAAAAAATCCATTATTAATCAAATTATAAATAAAATTACTTATATTACTACATGCATATTTAAATCCTTTAAATACAATGATTGATATGGGATAAGCTAAAATATGTTTAGATAATATTCCTTCATCTTCATAACCTACATATCCTGGCGGTGCTCCTATTAATGTTGAAAGCATAAATGAATCCTTATATCCTGTTAAATCAATATTTAATACTGCTTCTTCTTTTATATTAAATATATTTTTACAATCATTTATTAAAGCTATAAGTCCTTCACTTTTTCCTTTATATTCTAGTTTTAAAAGCGGTATTTCATCTAATAAATGATTTGAATATAACCATCTATATTTATCTAATAATTCATAATTAAGTTTATAATCATAATCTATTAATTTATTTCCTAAATAATTAAAAATAGCAGTATCTACATCTTTAATATCAACTTCTTTTTTATTATTTATTTTAGCAACTGTAAGCATATCATCTAATATATCAATACACTTATCCGGACGATATTTATTTATTATACATCTATCAGATTCTTCTAATAAATAATCTAAAATATTATTATCTACTTTAACATTATGATATTTTTCATAATCTTTTTTTATTCCATATAATATTTTTTTTGTTTGTTCTAATGTAGGTTCACTAATATATATAGTTTGAAATCTCCTTGACAATGCTTTATCTTTTTCTATTGATTTATGATATTCTTCTATTGTAGTTGCTCCTATAAGCTTTATACCATTTCTTGCTAGTAATGGCTTTAGCATATTTGCAACATCTAAATTGCCATCTGTAGTTGCAGTACCTATAATAGTATGTATTTCATCTATAAAAATAATGACATTTTTTCTACTAGCTATATCTTTGATAAATTTATCGAATCTTTCTTCAAAATCACCTCTATACCTTGTTCCTGCAAGCATTGATGTTAAATTTAAAGAAAGTACTGATATATCACTTTTTTCTAAAGTTAATTTTTTAGCATATCCTTCAACTATAGCTGTTTTACCTACTCCAGCATTACCTATTAAAAGAGGATTATTTTTATATTTACGATTAATAATAACATCTAATCTTTTTAAGTATTCATCTCTATCAACAAAACTATCTAATTCATTATTTTTAGCTTCTTTAGTTATATTTCTAACAAATGCTAATTCTTGACTATTATCAAAATCATATATTTCCTTTACGTCATCTATTAATTCATCAATATCTAAATCTAAAGCTTCTAATATAGAACATGCAATTGTATTTTTATTCATTAATACAGCCATAAATAAATGTTCTTCAGAAATACTTGCATCTCCTGCTAGAAGTTTAGCTTGATGTAATATTGCTTCAAGTGAGGAATTATATTTCCCAACATCTTTTCTTAAAATAAAAACCTCATTTGTTTTTTCAGCTATTTCATCTCTTGTTATTTCATATTCATCTAATAAAAAATGACATAAGCTATCTTTTGTTTCATACATTGCTAAAATTAAAAATTCACTACCATATGTTGTTATATTATTTTTTATTGAATATTTTTTTACTAAATCAAAAACCTGTTTAGCTCTTTGATTAAACTCATCCATACTAAGCCCTCCTTTTTATTTTATTATATGCTTGAATAAAAAATATCATACACTAACTTATTTAAGTTTAATTAAATATATACACCATCAACTATAAAAAAAATGGCGAAAAATATCTCTACTAGTTTTAATTGTAAAATTATTATATAATATAGTTTAGGAGGTATACTATATGAATGCTATACTTGTTGCGGTAAATACAATTTATGATATATATGATATTAATTATTCGTTAGATGAACTAAAAAATTTAGCTGAAGCTATTAATATAAATGTATGTTTTAGCGTTTATCAAAAGCTTAATTCACCTAATAGTAGGACATATGTTGGTAAAGGTAAATTAGATGAAATAAAACTAGCTATAAATGTATATAACGCTGATTTAGTAATATTTAATGATGAACTTACTCCTTCACAGTTAAGAAATGTTAGTGATTATTTAAATATAGAATGTATTGATAGAACATATCTTATTTTAAAAATATTTGAAGAACATTCAACTACTAAAGAATCAGCGCTAGAAATAGAATTAGTTAAGAGTCTATATTTATTACCTAGAGTATCTTTTTTAAGAGAAAAAGAATCACGTATAGGTGGAACTAGTGGTGCTTTATCTAATCGTGGTGCGGGTGAAACACAAGCTGAATTAGATAAAAGACATATTTTAGCTAAAATTAATAGGTTAAAAAAACAATTAGAAAATTTAAAAAGCATGAAAGAAACTCAGGTTGAAAAAAGAAAAAGAAATGATATACCTATAGTTGCGTTAGTTGGTTATACTAATGCAGGTAAATCATCTACTATGAATTCTATTTTAGAATACATAGGATGTGATTCTAAACAAGTATTAGAAAAAGATCAGCTTTTCGCAACACTTTCTACATATAATAGACATATTACATATGATAAAAAAGATTTTATTTTAGTTGATACAGTGGGATTTGTATCAAAATTACCACACTCTTTAGTTACTTCTTTTTATCAAACATTAACGGAAATAAAAAATGCAGATTATATTATACATGTTATAGATTCATCAAGCCCTTATATAAACGAACAAATAAATGTCGTTTTACAGGTTCTAGCTTCACTAAACGCAGATAAAATACCTTCTTTATTTTTATTAAATAAATGGGATATTAATGACAATAAAGATATTCAAATATTAGGTTATCCATCATTATGTTATTCTAATAAAACTAAATTAAATATAAAAGAATTATTTGATAATATTTTATCTCATATAGGACCTTCAACAATTAGAGTTAAATTATTAATTCCTTATAAAGATGGAAAATTAGCTCATTTATTAGAAGAAACATCTTATATATATCATAAAGAATATCAAAATTATGGCACTTACTATGATGTTGAAGTACCATTAAAAGATTATAATAAGTATCATCAATATGATTTAGAAACAATGATAAACTAAAGTGAAAGCTTTAGTTTTTTTCATAAATATTTTATAATAGAAAATAATAAAAATGGTGATTATATGAAAAAGAAAATCATTTTATTATTTATAGTCATTATAATTTTTTATAATCCTTTTAACTCTATAAAGGATTTATATAAATCGCATATAACCATATTAGATAATAATAATTGTGTTATAGCAAATATTATAAATAATCATAAAACTACATTAATTAACATAGATGATTTTAACAAAAAAAATATTGATATATTACTTAATATAGAAGATAAAGATTTTTATAAACATAGTGGTTTTAATTTAAAAAGGATATTTAATACTTTTTTTTCAAATATTTTTAATAATCAAAGAAAAGGTGCTTCTACTATTACACAACAATATATAAAAAATGTTTATTTAAATAATAATAAAAATATTATTAGAAAAATAAAAGAATTATATTATTCTATTAAGCTTGAAAACAAAGCTTCGAAAAAAGAAATATTAGAAGCTTACTTAAATAATATTTATTTTGGTAATGATATATATGGTATAGCTGATGCTTCTAAATATTATTTTAATATAAATTATAAGAAATTAAATATAAATCAAATGACAACTTTAGTAGTACTGTTAAATGCACCAACATACTATTGTAATAATTTAGATAAACTAGAACTCAAGAAAAAGGCTATTTTAAAGACTTTATTTAAAAATGGTGTGATTAATGAAGAGGAATATTTAAGTGCCTTAAAACCTTTAAAAATGGGTAATTATAGAATATATGATAGTGATTTATTATTTTATATAGATGGTGTGATTAATGAAATAAATTCATTAAATATAAATAAAAAAAATATTATAATTAAAACTAATTATAATAAAAGTAATTTGAATTATAATATTGATGCAAATTATGCAGCAATAGTTGTCGATAAAAATGGATATATTTTATCAATTATAGGTAATAACGATTATTATAAATCAAGCTTTAATATAGTAAATTATGGTAAAAGAGATATAGGTTCTACTATTAAACCATTATTATATTATGAGGCTTTAAAATGTGGTTATAATATAAATAAAGAATTTTATAGTGCTCCTTATTCTTTTATATATAAAAATAAATTAGTAACAATAAAAAATAATGCATCTATTTATCCTTATAAAAATATATCTATGAGAACAGCTTTAGCAACATCTGATAATATTTATGCTATAAAAATGCACCAACTATTAGGTTATAAAACTCTTGCAAATCATCTAAAAAAATATAATATTATAACAGAAAGTATTCCATCACTTGCGTTAGGAAGTGTAGGTATGAGTTTATACGATTTGACAAAAATTTATTCACAATTTTTTACAGAAGGATATTATCTTGATTTTAAATTCATTAATGAAATCTATAAAAATGATAAAATAATATATAAAAGAAAAATAAAACATAAACAATTAGGAGAAATAAAATATTTTAAAGAAATTAAAAATTTAATGTCTTCCACATTCGATAAAAGTATTAATCATTCAACTGCAGGATATTTATATGATAAATTAAAAACAAAATGTTATGGAAAAAGTGGTCTTACTGATTATGATTCTTATATGATTGGCTTTAATGATAATATTTTAGTTGGAATATGGAGTGGATATTTAGATAATAGTTATTTAAATGATTCATATATTAAAAAAATACCAAAAGAAATATTTTTAAATATAATTAATAATATGTAGAGGCTGTAAAAAAACCTAGGTTTTAAAAATTCTCAATATCTAGGTTTTACAGTTTTTTTTATTATGTATATTTGTAATTATCTTTTGCTTCTTGATTAACAGATTTTTTCTTTATTTTAAATACTTTGTTTGATAATCTTTTAGCACTAGGTTTCTTAAATTTTTCAGAATTAATAATTTAAAGTGCTTCCCAATTGTAAATTAAATACTAAAATTAAATAATATTAATGCTAACATATTAAAAGGGGCATGCGTTGGTCTTCCTCCTTTATTGGTATTATTTTTTTAATTTTCTTCAATGAGAGTATTAAGCAAATCACAAGCGCCAGATTTGTCTTATAACTTTAAAATTTTGTCTATTTTTTGTGATTGCTCCACATTACTAGTGTGACAGTCTACAAAAAATGTTTTTCTTATGGTATAATATTTCATGTAAAATACTTGTAGTCCAACAATATTTTACCATAAGAATAGCTCAGGAAATAAAATCCCGAGCTCTTTTTTTTAAGCAAAAAAGGACTATAAAAGTCCAAATTTTAAAAAAATCAAAACCTGTTTTTTTTACAGCCCCTTTTATATTGTTAATAGTAAATTAAACCTAACTAAAAGAGAATGAAGACAAAAACTTAGACTTCTATTTTACAATTTACAATTAAATAAATCACTTGAAAGAAAGTTGATTCAAATGTATGTTAATGTCAATATAGAATTTACCAATAATGCTCAAATAACATTTACCAA
>CAZQOM010000045.1:0-9523 GCA_964595145.1 uncultured Anaeroplasmataceae bacterium
AAAAATATGGAATATCAAAAGATGTTATTACACTTATATTTGAAGAAATAATTAGACTATGTTTTAATCAAAGAAGAAAAACATTATATAATAATTTATCAATAAAATATGAAAAAGAATTTATTAAAGAAATGCTTAATAATTTAGATATTAATCCAAGCATTAGAGCTGAAGTGTTAACTATAGAAGATTTTGTTAAAATGGCTAATTATATAACACATAATAGATAAAACAATCATAACCTATATATAGGTGATTGTTATGCAAAAAAAAGACATAGTTACAAGAATTTCTCATAATAAAGATATAATATTTGTTATAACTGATATTAAAGGAGATATAGCTTATTTACAAGGATTATATGTTAGATTAATTGCTGATAGTAATTTAAATGATTTAGAATATGTAGATGATGCTTTTTTAGAAAGATATAGGCAAGCAAAAGAAGAATATGAAAGTGAAATTATAGCTTCATATAAAAATAAAATAGATCATATTACAGGCAAAATATTGCACCTTGATAGTGATCCATTTTATTTAACTAAATGCATGAATTTATATAAATCATTAGGTATTTATGCTTATGGAATTGAACTATCAGAAGATCTTATGGCTAAGCATATTATGGAATATATTGATAAAATTAAACCAAATATTGTAGTTATTACAGGTCATGATTCTTATAACAATTTAGGTTTAGATAATTTAAATAATTATAAGAATACAATTAATTTTATTAAAACTATTGTAAAAATAAGAAATAAATATGATATAGATGATATATGTATATATGCAGGTGCATGTTCTAGTAACGCAGAAGGTTTAATAGCTGCAGGAGCTAATTTTGCTTCTTCATTTGATAGAAAAAATATTGAGGCATATGATCCAGCATTAGTTGCTATTATGGTTGCGATAACTCCATTTAATCAAATTGTTGATATTAGAAACATATATAATTTTTCTAAGATGAAAAAAGGAAGTATTGGTGGAATTGAAACATATGGGAAAATGCGTTTACTTTTAAGGTGAAAGGAAATGATAAAATGATTTATGAAAAAGCTTATGCAAAATTAAATTTAGCATTAGAAGTAGGAAAAAAGAATAATGAATATCATGATGTCCAAAATTTAATGGTGCCAATAGATTTATATGATGAATTATTTTTTGAAAAATCTAGTGCTGATTATATTGATTGTGAAACTACTATAGAAAATAATATTTGCCTTAAGGCTTTAGCACTATTTAAAGAAAAATTTAATATATCTGAAGGTGTACATATTACATTGCATAAAAAAATACCTATTATGGCTGGACTAGCAGGAGGTTCAACTGATGCAGCTGCAACATTAAGAGGTGTTAATAGATTATTTGAAACTAATGCTTCATATGATGATTTATATGAAATAGCATGTAAGCTAGGATCTGATGTTCCATTCTTTTTAAATTCAATTCCAGCTATATGCACAGGAAGAGGCGAGATAGTTACACCTATTGATTTAGATTTTAAGGGTATTCCTTTTTTAATTATTAAACCTCAGTTTGGATTATCTACTAAAGAAGTATATTCAAAATATGTTTATAATGGTGTTCCAAAAAATCAAGAATTAAAATTATTATTAGAATCTATTAATAATAAAAATTTTGAACAAATAGATAAAGCAATATTTAATGATTTAGAAAATGTTGCAATTAGTTTAAATCCTAAATTAGAAGAATTATATAATAAAATAGATAATTTAAGCTATATTCCTCATATAAGTGGAAGTGGTCCAACTATATTTATTTTAAATGCTAAATATGCTGATATGGAAATAATTAAAGGAATTGATGATACATTAACATTATTTATGTGTCATACTATATAATCTAAAAACTAATATATTTAATGGAAATACGTTATTTTTTTAATTTTTATAGTGTAATTTCAGATATAAGAAGTATTTAAAAAAGAGAAGAAAATATTATTAATATAGAACTTGACTTTACTATATTAAATAAGGATAATATTTAGATAATTTAAAAGATGTAGAATTGCTAATAGTAACATCTATGAGATATAAAGATAGTATTACGATAAAAAGATTGTAATACTTTTTTTATTTAAATAGATTTTAAATAAGGATATACTATAAATGATTAATAAACTTAAAAAAAATCTACAAAATTATGGCAATTAAGTAGATTAAAATTAAAAAATATTTTATCTTGTTGTCAATCAAAACTATATAAAAAAATAACTCCACTAGGGAGTTAGACTTTAAACAAATTGGAGCCACAGAACGGAATCGAACCGTCATCATATGCATGGCAAGCATAGGTACTAACCGTTGTACTACTGCGGCATTTTTTTTGTGCATTACTATTATATCACAAGAATAATTAATTTCAAGGATTTTTTTTATTTTTTAAAATATTTTTTACATAAAAACTGAAATAAAGTAAATATTATAGTTAAAGGAGAAAATAAAATGGATATAAAAAACACAAAAACAGAAAAAAATTTAATGACAGCCTTTACAGGCGAAGTACAAGCTTATGCAAAATATAGATATTTTGCTGATAAAGCGAAAGAGGAAGGATATGAACAAATAGCTGAAATATTTGAATATACAGCCGATAATGAATTACATCATGCTAAACTATGGTTTAAGCATTTAGGGCTATTAAATGATACATTAACTAATTTAAATACTGCAGCTAGTGGCGAAAACTTTGAATGGTCTAAAATGTATAAGGAATTTGCTGATACCGCTAAGGAAGAAGGTTTTATTCAGCTTGAAAGATTATTTAATGGTGTTGCAGGAATAGAAAAACATCACGAAGAAAGGTATAACAAATTAATAGAAAATATTGAAAATGATGAAGTGTTTGAAAAAGTTGATGAAGAAATGTGGCAATGTAGATTTTGTGGACACATACATGTTGGCAAAAAAGCGCCTAAAGCTTGTCCTATTTGTGCTAAAGAACAAAGCTTTTTCCAAATTTATCCAGAAAATTATTAATAATAAATAAAAAAATTAAATTTGTTTAAGCATTAAGTATGTTTTATATTAATGAAAATCATAGGCTGTAAAACTTAGGTTTTGAAATTTTTTAACATCTAGGTTTTACAGCCTTTTTTATTTTGCATATTTGTAATTATCTTTTGTAAGCGTAAAAAAATAAATATGGCTATAATTTAAATCAACAATAAAATATAATTAATATAGAAAATATTATATGTGCTATTCTAATAGCCTTTAAAGAAGGTATAATTAAAGATTATGAATTAGGTAATAACATAACAAAATATGTTGAAACTAAGGGGATTAGTATATAAATGAATAAATGAAGCTAAAAGCTGTAATGTGGAATTTATGCCATCACAAATATTAATAATTATAATAATAAACTAGAATTAAATGTTAATAACATTAAAATTATTATTGAAAGGTACTAGGAGCATTAATAAGCTAAGATTGATTTTGATTATATTATAAAAGAATGCATAGAAAAAAGTATTAAGCAATTATTGTTTTATCGGCAAAATAACGCGAATTCATTAAATGTTGAAACCTTGTAAAAATTGCCGATAAGTGATATGATATTTATGGTGTTTATAATGAAATACTTAACATGTAGTGAAATAGCAATTAAATGGAATGTATCAGAAAGAAGTGTTAGAAATTACTGCAATAATGGTAGAGTTGGTAGACTTATAATGTTCAAAGAATGTTTAAAACATAATATTGCTCCAATGATATTAAATGAGGAATTAAAGTTATTTTATTACAAAGGATTAAAGGAATATAAACATGAAAAAGGATATCTTTTAGATACGTGTTTGTACGCTCAAGATATTGTTAAAAAGTATTTAGATTATTTCAAAATACCATATAATAATTAAATATAGTTAAATAGTAGAGGTCTATTTTGTAATAAATGTGTTGTTAATATCAATATAGAATTTATATGTGCTAATATTGAGATGGTATGCTTTATTTCATTGAAATAATGTTCTTGTTATTAAAGAAATTAAAAAAAGATAACTAAAAATTTATAATAATAGGAGAGTATTATGGTAGAATATAAAAAAATATTAAATCAAAATATATTAAAACTTATTGCAATTTTTGCGATGACACTTGATCATATAACATGGCTTGTTTTTCCAAATTATTCGACAGAGCCTCTTGCGATAATATTTCATATTATTGGACGTTTGGCATGCCCAATAATGTGTTATTGTATTGCAGAGGGATATTATTACACAAGAAATTTAAATAAGTATATAGCACGTCTTTTCTTATTTGCAATAATATCACATGTACCATATATGTTACAAACAGAAATATATAGACAATACGGTCCTTTATGTTTTATTCCCTTTGCTACTGGAAATGGAATAAATAGATTTTTAAATCAAGGTGGTGTTATATGGTCTTTTGCAATTGGTCTTTTGATGCTTAAAGTAAATGATAATGAAAAACTAAAATGGCCAATTAAGTTTATTTTAATAATATTATTATGTTTTTTATCATTTCCTGTTGATTGGAGTTGTATAGCATCACTTTGTGTTCTTGCTATCGGTTCAAATAGAGGTAAACCGATTAATCAAATTATTTGGTGCTTTATTTGGATTACATTATATGTAGTTGTTTATTATTTTTCGCTTTCAAAAACATATGCATTTTTACAATACTGTACTTTTTTATCAATTCCTGTTATAATGTTATATAATGGTAAAAGAGGAAACAATCCTAAAATTAATAAGATAATGAAATGGCTATTTTATATATATTATCCACTTCATTTACTTGTTATCGGATTAATATTAAATGTATTTTTAAAATAATAAAGAAAATGTGGTGTGTTATGAGTGTACTTGCTTTTAATAGAATTGAAAAGAAATTCATTTTAAACGAAAATCAATATATAAAACTTAAAAATATATTAAATGATAAAATGGTACTTGATTCACATTGTTTTGCATCAAAACCATATAAAATATGTAATATATATTATGATACTACTAACAATGATTTAATATCTAAATCCATTTCAAAACCTTTATTTAAAGAAAAATTAAGATTAAGAAAATATTATAATGGTGATGTTTATTTTTTAGAAATAAAAAGAAAATCACATGGTGTTGTTGGTAAAAGAAGAATTGCATTAAATAAAAAAGAATTAAATGATTTTTTTAGTGGTGATGAATTAAATCATATTAATGATTACACTTCAAGAATGGCAATCAAAGAAATAAGATATATTTTAAAAAGATATGAATTAAAACCAAAAGTATATATTTCATATGATAGATTAGGATTCTTTGATAAAGAAGATAAATCATTAAGAGTGACAATTGATTCTAATATAAAATCAAGAAGATATAATTTAGATATTGACAATGATGATTGTAATAATTATGTTATTGATAAAGATGAATATGTACTTGAAATAAAATCAGTATCTAATTTTCCTTTATGGTTAATAAGAATACTTAAACAATTAGATATAAAAATATCTAGTTTTTCAAAATATGGGAAAGAATATGAGGGTGTATTAAATGATAGATAGATTTTTTACAGATAACAAAATATTAGCTTTTATAATTCCGTTTATAATAGTTATAATAACTAGTTTAGTATTTAGTTTTATATATATGCTGGTAAAAAAAGATAAAATATATAAAAAAGATTTTATAATAACATTATCCTTACTTCCAATTATATCTGTTTGTTTAGTATCTATAACAAATATTATAATTGATGAAATAATTGCTTCAGATACTCAAACAGAAAGAGCTTTAACTGCCTTAATTGCAGGAATATTATTAATTAGATTTAGATCAAAAAATTTGGAAACTGAAGATTTAACATACATATTTTTTATGTTTGTTTATTCATTTATAATTGGACTGGGATATATATTTGTAGGATTAATTACATTTTTAATAGTCTTATTATTAATGATCATTTTAAATGTCATTAAAATATTGAAATTTGATGATATTTATATTTTAAAAGTATTAATTCCTGAAGATATGGCATTTGAAGAAGAATTAAAAGAGATTTTCCTTAAAAATACTAAATCATATAATTTGATTAGTGTTAAGTCAAGAGATATGGGAATATCTTTATTATTAACTTATCAAATAAGATTAGATAAAAATAATATAAAAAAATTAATAGATGATATTAAGGTTAAAAACGGAAACATGACTATTAATTTAAATAAAAGATTAGAAGTAGATTATGAATAAATGGCTATCAATTGATAGCCATTTATTCATAAATATATTTGTTATAAGTTTTTTTGTGACAAGAAATCATTTGATTTCTCAAATTCAATGGTTTTAAAATTATTGCATCACTATCAAATTTAGAAAAATAAATAAATATATTTTGATGACTGAAATTAAAAGTATAAATATTATCATTAACTTCGATTGGAATAGGTCTATTAAGATACATTTTTATTTAATTATATCAATACATTTATATAAATGAAGCGATATACAATGAAAATTATCATTTTTTCTAATACCGTCAATCATATAATTATATAACTCGTCGTTTGTTCTAATGATTACATATGGTATAAATTCAAAAAAAGAATTATTAATAATTATAATTATTCAGCACCGCATGGAGCTGGAAGAGTATTATCACGATTTGAAGCCTTTAACTCTGTCACATTAGATGAATTTAAAGCTTCTATGGAGGGTATATATTCAACATCAGTACAAGAATCTACAATAGATGAATCGCGTTTTGCATATAAATCTATTGATGATATTATTCCTAATATATTACCGATAAATGATATTAAAAAGATAATTAAACCGATTTATAATTTCAAAGCTTGTAAAAATAGAGCACGATAAATACTTATTATTAATTTGATATAGAAAAAAAATATAAAATAATATATAATAATATAGTATTTGTGAGGTGTTATTTTATGGTTGATAACATATGTGCTCCTGCAACTCCTTATGGAGAATCTGCAATAGCTATTATAAGATGTAGTGGTCCTGAAGCTATCTTTTTAGTGAATAAAATATTTAAGGGTAGCGATTTAACAAAAGCTTTAAGTCATACAATTCATTATGGTTATATAATGGATAAAGATACAAAAATAGATGAGGTTTTATGTAACGTCTTTATTGGTCCAAAGTCTTTTGATGGTGAAAATATTGTTGAAATTAATTGTCACGGTGGAATTTTAGTTACAAAGAAAATATTAAATCTTTTATGTGATAATGGTTTTAGATTAGCAGAACCGGGAGAATTTTCTAAACGTGCATTTTTAAATAAGAAATTAGATTTAACACAAGCTGAAGCCATAATGGATATTATTCATGCTGAAAATGAATTAGCATTAAAAGCTGGTTAAAATTCGCTTAGAAAACAAACAACAAATTTAATTAAAAGTTTTAGAGACAAAATATTAGACATATTAGCTAAAATAGAAGTTAATATTGATTATCCAGAATATGAAGATAGTGTTTTAGTTACTAATAATTATTTAATGCCTATTTTAAAAGATGTATTAAATGATATGGATGTTATATTAAATAATTCTAGAATATCAAATCTAGCAATTCACGGAATTAAAACTGCAATTGTTGGAAAACCGAATGTAGGTAAATCTAGTTTGCTTAATATGCTTCTTGATGAGGATAAAGCTATTGTTACTGATATACCAGGAACTACAAGAGATTTAGTTGAAGGTACTTTAAATATTGATAATATCACTCTTCATTTAATTGATACGGCTGGTATTAGAAAAAGTAGTGATACTGTTGAACAAATAGGTATCAAAAGAAGTGCTACAGCTATAAAAGATGCTGATTTAGTTTTAGTTGTTTTTGATTCATCAAAAGAACTTGATGAAGAAGATGAAAAATTATTGGAATTAACTAAAGATAAGTCAAGAATTATTATTGGCAATAAGATGGATCAAAAAAGAAAATTATTTATAGATGATATGGTAATGTTATCAGCTAAAAATAAAGAAGGATTAAATGAATTAAGAGATGCTATATTAAATGTTACAAGCATAAATCAAATAAATATAGATGAAGGTAAGTTTCTTGCGAATCAAAGACAAATTCAATTAATGGAAAAATCTAGGAAATCATTATTATCTGCTTATAATGCTTGTTTAAATGGTTTTGAGGTTGATTTAATAGAAATAGATATCAAACAAGCTTTTGATGATTTAGGTGCTATAACAGGTGATTCAACACCAGAAGAATTAATAACTGCATTATTTACAAAATTTTGTTTAGGAAAGTAGGTATTTATATGAATACATTAGTAATTGTCGGTTCTCAGTGGGGAGATGAGGGTAAGGGTAAGGTTACAGATTATTTGGCTTTAAAAGCTGATGTTGTTGTTAGAAGCCAAGGAGGAAATAATGCTGGCCATACTATTTTATTTAATGGTAATAAATATGCATTAAGAAGCATTCCCTCAGGGATTTTTAATCCTAATATTAAAAATGTTATGGCTAATGGTATGGTTATTAATCCAAAACAAATGTTAGAAGAATTACATCAATTAGAGGAAAGAGGAATAAAAGATTATCAATTATTTATTTCTAATCGTGCTCATATAGTTTTACCATATCATGAATCTTTAGATGGGGCATTTGAAAGTATAAAAAAAGATAAAAAAATAGGTACAACTAAAAGAGGTATAGGGCCAGCTTATGCTGATAAGGCAAATCGTATAGGTATTAGAGTAGCTGATTTTATCAATCCTATTTCTTTTAAAGAGGTTTTAAGTCAAACGCTTGAAATAAAAAATATGGAACTAAAAATGTTAGGTCTTGAAACATTTGATTTTGATAAGATATATAATGAATATAGTAAATATGCATTAGAAATAAAAAAATTTGTATGTGATACATCTATTTTATTAGAAGAGGAAATAAATAAGAATTCTAAGATATTGTTTGAAGGTGCTCAAGGAGTAATGTTATGTCTTGATCATGGAACATATCCATATGTAACCTCATCATCACCTACAGGTGCTTCAGTTCCTTTAAATAGTGGTATTGCTCCTAAATATATAGATAATGTATTAGGTATTTGTAAAGCTTATACAACAAGAGTAGGAGAAGGCCCATTTCCTACAGAAATAAATGATGAATTAGCTACATATATAAGAGAAAAGGGGCATGAATATGGTACTGTAACAAAACGTCCTAGAAGAGTAGGATACCTTGATACAGTAGTTTTAAATCATGCAAAAAGAGTTGCTGGAATTAATCATTTAGCTTTAATGCTATTTGATGTTTTAACTGGTATAAAAACAATTAAAATATGTTATGCATATGAGCTAGATGGAAAGGTTATTAATTATGTTCCAGCCTCACTTTATGAATATGAAAATGTTAAACCATTATATATAGAAATGCCTGGTTGGGATGAGGATATTACAAATGTTACTTCTTTTGATGAATTACCAGAAAATGCTAAAAACTATATAAGAAAAATAGAAGAATTAACAAATATTAAAATATCATTATT
>CAZQOM010000046.1:0-9438 GCA_964595145.1 uncultured Anaeroplasmataceae bacterium
TGAAGAAATAAAAAATTCGCTTTTGCGTTTCTACGATCCAGTCGTCGTTTTTGACACAGACAAAACAAAATCTGAAAAATCACAAAAATCAAAACAGACCGTTGCAAAGTCAAAAGGCGAATTGATGACTGCAGAAGAATTTTCTCATCTTTACAGCAAGAACTTTGACGAACGCGAATTTCCAATCTGGAAAGCGACCAACTGGCAAGGAAACATCGACCTTTCAAAACTTACAGATGCGGACAAGGAGTATCTGTCCAAAAGCGAAAATTATGTTGAAATTGAATCAGAAAAATTTACTCATAGAGTTCTTTTTGAATCTGGAGATATTACTGCAAAAATTGAAGATTACAAAACAAAACTTTCTTTGCTAAACAATAGTGAAGAAGAAAGTGAAAAAATAAAACTTTATAAAAAAAATATTGAACAACTAGAAAAAGTTGCTTGTCCAAAAATTCCTATGGAACATTTGCATTTTGGCGTAAATTCTACTCTTGCAGAAGAATTTACGATTGAGCATAAAAACTCAGAAGGTCAAATAGAAAAACTTAATTTGCAAGAATCATTTATTTTGTGGGCAAAAGGAATGACTTATGAACAAGCAACCGACGGTTATTATTGGCGTAATGGAATTGATTTTGCAACCGCAAATATTTCACAAGAAGATTTGCCAGAAAATGTTTCTTGGTATGATATTGTTGAATACATTGATAAAAAATCAGTAAAAGCAGAGCGAGTTAATACTTGGAGAAAATCAGAAGAAGAAATTAGTGCCGATAAAGTTCAAAAGCGAAAAGAAGCAGAAGAAAAACGAATGTCTCGAAGCGAAACTGCTGATCGTCTTTTTGATAAATACATTCACGAAGGATTAAGCCCAGAAATATCTGCTAAAATAGAAAATGAATATAATCGAAGATTCAATTCTTATGTAATTCCTGATTATTCAAAATTGCCACTTTTTATTGACGGAATGAGTCGTGAAAAAGACGGAGAAAAATTTAAGCTATATGACCAACAAATAAAAGGAGTATCTTTTTTATGCAACAAAGGAAATGGTTTACTTGCTTATGATGTTGGAGTTGGAAAAACTGCAGCAGGAATTGTTGCAACCGTAAATCAAATTCAAACAGGAAGAAGCAAACGTCCACTCATCGTAGTTCCTAATGCTGTTTATGCAAAATGGTATAAAGATATTCAAGATTTGTTTCCTAATATAAAAGTAAATGATCTTTACAATCTTAACAAAGAATCATCGTCTAAATATAGAAACTCAGAAAATCCGCACAAACTCGATATTCCAGAAAATTCAATTTCGCTTGTTACTTATGAAGCCTTAAAAAATATCACTTTTACAGATAAATCTTGCGAGAATGAACTTTTTGAAGATTATTCAAAACTCCTTTCTGAAGATTTAGATGGAAACGACAGAGAAAATGCCCAAAGTGCAGACAAAATCAAAGGAATTATTGGTACTGCTTCTCAAGTAAAAAATTCAAATTATGTTTTCTTTGAAGATTGCGGATTTGACAACATCACAGTTGATGAAGCTCATAACTTTAAAAACTTATGGACTGTTCCTCGACCAAAAAATAAAGGTGAATCAAATGAGTTTTCAGGAATTCCTACAGGAAAGCCGAGCGCTAGAGCCTTAAAACTTTTTGCAATGACGCAACTTACACAACGCCATAATGAAGACAGAAATGTTTTTCTTCTTACGGCAACTCCGTTTACAAATTCACCGCTTGAAGTTTATTCAATGCTTAGTTATATAGGCAGAAAACGTCTTGTTGAGTCAGGAATTTATTCACTTCGTGATTTTTGTACAGAATTTGCACATACAAAACTTGAACTTGGGGTAAATTCAAAAGGTGAAATTGACCAAAAACAAGTAATGAAAGATTGGAAAGAACTTCCAGCACTTCAAAAAATTCTTACAGAGTTTATAGACAAAGTTGATGGTGAAGAACTAAAAGAAATTATCCGTCCTAAAAAGTTTACTCATGTTCAAGAAATTGAAATGTCTGATTTACAAAAACAGATGATGGCACTTGATACAGAAAAAATGAACAACATAAAGGAAAATTCTGCTGCGGTTATTGTTTCTATGAATGCAATGAGAGTTGCCCTTGTTGCTCCAGCTCTTGCAGATCCTTCTCGTTATCAAGAACTAAAAATTCCTTCAATGCAAGAACTCGTAGAAACTTCTCCAAAACTAAAGTTTGTTTGCGATTCCGTAATTGATATGTATAAAAATAATTCAGAAAAAGGTCAGTTTATATATATGCCATTAGGACAATCAGCACACGGAATTATAAAAGATTATTTGATTGATCATGGACTTCCAAAAGAAGCAGTTGAAATTATAAACGGTTCTTTAAATAACACTACTGATAAAAAAGCAAAGGTAACACAAAAATTCAATGACCCTAAAAATAAGTGCAAAATTCTTATTGGTGGCAAAAACACAAGCGAAGGAATTGATTTAAACGGGAACAGTTTTGTTATGTACAACTGCTCACTCGGTTGGAATCCTAGCGAAACAATTCAAGCAGAAGGAAGAATTTGGCGGCAAGGAAATCAGCAAGGACACGTTCATTGTGTTTATCCAGTTATGAACGACAGCATAGACAGTCTTTTGTATCAAAAACACGATGAAAAACGAAGTCGTATAAATGAAATTTGGACTTATAAAGATGGTGATACATTAAATATAGAAGATATAAATCCAGAAGAATTAAAGTTTGAACTCATAAAAGACCCACAAAAAAGAGCAAAATTAATTCTTGAAAATGGAATTGATTCTCCAGATTTTAAATTTATTGGAACAAAAAATATTCAAAACGAATTAAACAAAGTAAATAGCAGAATTAAATCTTTTGAAGAAACTTATAAAAAACGAAAATCTCTCAAAGATAACATAAAATCTGCTGAAATAACTATCGGTAATCGTCTTCAAAACATAGAAGATTATAAAAATCACGATCTTGAAGTTCCTGAATGGTGCAAAATGCAACTTAAAGAAGATCGCAAGTTTAAAGAAAACTTTGAACACCAACTTGAAACTATAAATCGAAAGTTTGAAAGTTGGGGAATAAAAATCGAGGAAGATATTGAAAATTTTATTCCAAAAATAAATGCTCAAAAACATTCTCTTGAAAAAGAACTTACAGAAAAGCAAAAAGAGCTTCCAAAAATTCTTGAAAGAGAAATTCTTAAAATGAAAGAAAAGAAAATTCTTTTGCCTTCAATTTCTGAACAGAGAAAACAACTTACAGAAGGCATTGAAAAAAATCTTCGTCCAATGAGTGAAGTTGAACCAGAAATTCGAAGTGTAAGATTTGAACAAATGCTTAATTCAAAGTGGAAAAAAGGTGAAATATCGCAAGAAGAAAAAGACTTGTATTCTTCGGTGGGTTACAAACGTTATTACGAATGGCTTAATGGTGAAATAGAAAATCTCAATGAGTTTGCTGACCACAAAAATAAAACTGTAATTGATGAACCTAAAATTGAAAATACAGAAAAAATTATTTTCAAATCTGAAACTGTAAAAGGAAAGCAACAAAAAGAAACTTTCGAGAATGGCGGACTTTTTTCTGACCAAACGCTTGATGAACTTGACGAAATAAACTCAACGTTAGTGTCAAAGAAAAATTATGTTGCACAAGGAAATTTCAAAAAAACAAAACTTTCTGAAATTTCAAATCTTATAAAGCAAAGGCTAGAAGAACAGAACAATTCTAAAAATCACATAGACAGTCATATTTCATTTGTAGGTTTAAGCAAAACAAAAAAAACGAAAGTTCGTCAAGAAGTATTTGAACGATAAAAATTATTAAGGAAGTATAAAAATGGAAAACAAGAAAAATTTTGAATTAAATAATGAAAATCAAGGTTTAGAACGTTTACAAGACATCTCAGAATTGTATTCCGCATTAAAAAACGCACTAAAAGAACTTGCAATTCCGCTAGAAAAAATTGAATTTACAAGAGATAACTATAATAAGTTGTTTCCAGAAGGTTATATAACTACACCTATTGAATCTGTAAAAATGGGAGCAAATCAGTTTGAAAAACTTGAAGTAAAAGAACGGCAGAATCTTATTTTAGCGGTTCATGCCACTTTAAAAAATCCAGATTTAATTATCAATGAACAGAAAGAAAATGTTTTTGGAGAGAATGAAGATAATCACATTTATGCAAAATCTTTTTTAATTGATGACAAAGTTCACGGAGTACAGTCTGTTGTAGTTTCTATTGACGGCGAGAATGTTTCTATTTCTACACACGAACAAAGCATAAATAATATTGTGAATAAAATAAAGAAGCCTGACCAGCTTTTGTATGCAGCTGCAAAGGTCAGGCTCTTGGTTGAGCAGCATACGAAAGAAGAACTTCCGCAGTTGATGGTCAACCCGATCAGAGAGAACGAATACGTCGTTTCTCCGACTTCAAATATACAACAACAATTTGAGTCTGTCAAATCACCGCAAGAAATTGCAACAGAACTTGTTTTAGAAAAACTAAAGCAAGCAAAAATTAACGTAATCACAGAAGAAAGTACAATGCAATCAATTCTTAACACTGGAATTGAAGTTCAAAAAATGGCGGCTCACTACGGAACAAATCAAAATATTGAAAACTCAGAATCTTTTAACGGCTATGGAGTTTATGTTTTATCTGTAAACGCAGAAAATGCAAAAACTTTAGGACTAAAAATTGCTTCTAAAAAATACGGAAATTCTTTTTACATAAATAATCAGCCTTTACAAGAATTTTTGCAAGAAAGAAATTTTAGTCCTTATTGGCAAAGCGTTATAAGTCAAATTCAAGATCCGTCAAATGAAAATTTTTTGAATCAGATTTTAACTTCCGATGTAAAAGGCAATTCCACTTTACTAAAAGAGCAATCTCAACTTTCAACTTTGTGTTCGCTAAATCTTATAAATTATAAACGCGAACAAACTTATCTTTATTCAGTTGAAATTCCGGATAACGACGGAACAAATTATCTTTTTTATGATAAAACGATTGGTCTTGAAAGTGCAAATCGAATAAATGATGAACTCAAAAAAATCGGTTCAGAATGGAAAGTTTCTCGCAACGATACAGGAAATAGCGTTTATTTTAATATTCTTTCTGATAAAGTTTTTAATTCTCAAAAGCAAGCGAGCGAGTTCTTGCAGAAAATTGGATATGTTGGAATGGAAACTTCAAGTTCAAATTACATTATTTTTGATGACCGCGAAATGAACATAAATAATCGAGTTCAATATATGATGAGTGAAAACGGCGAAGTTTACGGTTTTGCTTATAAAGGTGAAATTTATACTGATAAAAATCTGATGAATTCAAATGTTCTTGCCCACGAATACACTCATCTTTGGGACAATTACACAAAGAATACAAATCCAAAACTTTGGGAACGAGGAAAAAATATTTTTAAGCAGACAAATCTTTGGAATGAAGTTGTAAATGATCCAAGTTATCAGAACATTAAAAAGAACGAAGATGAAATTTTAAGTGAGTGTCACGCAAGAATCTGCGGAAAGTTTGCCCAACAAGTTTTAGAGCGAATTGCTGAAGAAAACGGCGAAAATGCAAAAAATGCAGTAATTTATTGGGATTCAGAAGTAAATAATTTTATTGCAAAAGAATTCGGCTTTAGTCCAGAACTCGGAAGCGAAAATTATATTTCAGATTCAATCAAAGCAGAAAGTTTAAAAGAATTCCTTGCAACTCCAATGAAAGATTTAATGGCTGGAAAAGGATTTGAAAAACAGATGGAAAAAGGAAACGAACTTGAGCAAGAAGATTATATTCATTCCGAAGAATTTATTTCAAAATTTGGCGACTGGGAAAAGGCTGAACGGCTTGAAAAGCTTCGTAATTCAGAATCCGTTGAAATAACTGGCAATGAAATCTTACAAGCAGAAAATTTGAAAGAATACAAAAAGAATGCAATTCAATATGGTAAGTCACTTCGTGGCGAATATAAAAATATAGATAGTGGAAATGAAATTCTTTTAACTACAAGCAAGAAAGGCGGCGGTATTTACGAAATACTTGAACATGACTATAAAGATAAAGAACATTTGCAGTCAATTGCCGCAATTCCTCAAATTATAGAAAACAGTATATATATTTCATCAGAGAAAAATGAAGATATTCAAAAACATCCAAATATAGATTCTTATGAATACTATCTTTGCGGATTAAAAATTGCCAATAATGATTACACTGTAAAAGCTGTTGTTGCAAAGACTTTAGATGGAAATCGCTATTACGACCACAAGTTAACTGACATTGAAAAAGGAAAACTTCTTGATTTTATAAAAAAATATAGCGTTCAAGATTCCTCGGTGAGCATAACAACGCAAACTCCGGAAACTGAACGCTTTCAATTAAAAGATAAACGTCTATATCAAATTTGTCAATGTCCACAAATAAATTATCTAGATAAAAAACTTGAACCAACTGCAGAAACAATTCAAGCCGTAAAAAGAGGAAAACTTTACGTTGAAAAAGATGAAAATGGAATTCAGATTCTTCACGATGAAAATAAAGGTCTTACGATTGGAAAAGAATTAAGTGAAATATTCAAAAATCAAGAAAAACTCTATCAGTCAGTTCCTGAATGGAAGAAAACTTTGGACAATTTAATGGAAATGGCAAAAAACGAAGAGAATGAACTTTCGCAATGGTACGAAACAGTCGATTGGGAAGATCCAATAGAAGCAGAGGAAGCTTGGCAAAACGGAACGCAAGAGCAGATTGATTATATACGGAAGCGACAGAATGAAAATCACGAACAGTCAGAAAAAATCATTGATAACGGAATAGAAAGTTTGCAAGCAAATGGCGGAATGGTTGAAGCAGCTATTAAAGCAGATATTGAAAAATCAGAAATCAGCGAAGCCCTTAATAATAAAACCGAAGAGCAGTCTGATGAAATAGATATCTTGTTTTATGATACAAACGGGAACCCTCATGTTCCGCAGAAGATTATTGATTTACTTGAGAATTTTCAAAAAATTGAATCTTCAAAATGGAATCTTAAAGTAGAAGAAAAAACTGCTGTTTTTCATTTAATTCAAACTACAGAAATTGAAAAAAATGATTTTGAAAACTCTTTAAAAAAATTGCGAAATTATATGAATTCTGAAGAATTTAAAAAGGAAGAAAGCAACTATGCAAAAATCTTAACGCCGATTCTTCTTACAAGTTTAGGCCAAGATTTTGATAAAAAAACTCATACTTTTAGTTCTACAAAATTTTCTTATAAATTTTCTATTGATGATTTTGAAAAAGAAGTTCCTATTGAAACAGATATTCTTGAAAAAGGTGAAATCAAATCTATTTTAGATAACTCTTTTACAGGCGGAAACATAAAACTTACTCAAGATTTTCAGAATGAACTTATTGAAAAAGGAATTGTAAATCCAGAGGAAAATTTCATTTTAATAAATGAAGTTGAGGCTGTTGCAAAGGGAACAAAAGTAAAACAAGGAGAACCTTTTGTAACGCTTACAATTCCTGTAGATAATGATGGTAAGAAGGAATTTGTACAGACAAAATATTATCATGTTTCTGCCCTGGAAGAGCCTCAAAAGATTAAACAAAAATCTGAAGAAAATTCAAAAGAAACAGAAAAAACAGATAAAAACCTAATCATTTATGGCAAAACAAAAGTTCCAGAATTTGCAATGATAACACAACACGGTCTTGAAAACTTCAAGGATATGATTATCGAAAGTTATGAAGAATCTACAAAAACATATCTTTTAAAATCTGAAGACAATAATCAAAATGTCAGAATTTCAGAAAACACGCTAAACGTTCTTACAAGTAAAGATTATGCTCAAAAAGCAAAAAATTATACTCAAGATACAAAAATAGCCGAAAAAATGATAAAAACTCAATATGAAGATTTTTTCAAACTTCGTAGCAATGGTGCAAATAATTTCCGCCATAATCTTGCTATTTTTTGTCGTAAAGAAGCAAACTCTCCACTGGATGCTCTAAAACTTGCAAATTCTTTAATATCACAAATGCCAAAAGACGAAAAACGAAAGACTAAAGAACTTTTAAATCTTTTGAAAAAAGATGGTCAGTCTGTAAACGAAGTTATAATTGAAACTTATCACGAAGCGGTAAAAGAAGTTCCGCTGAACGAAGATTACTTGAACAATAAACGTTATGAAAAAATAATTGCTCGCCCAATGTATGACACAATTTCTACAAAAGGCGAAAAAATCGACCGTGATTTTAATTTAAGAATCGGCGACAGCGTTCAAATGTCATTCAAAGTTAATAAAAATCCAAGTTCAAAATTTTCTTTAAGAAAGGAAAATTTGAATCAAAATTGTACGATAATATCCGCTTCAAAAGAAGGAAATCTAGTGACAGTTATGGACGGAAACAAATCTTTTTATGATGTGCCGTGCGATACATTCTTGAAAGAATATGCAAAAAAGCAGAAAGTTGAAAATAAAATAGAAAAGAAAGTTCACCGTCAGATATCTATGCAGATTGATATAGGACGATGATTTTATCAATATTTTTGGCAAAAAGTCGAAATGTTTTGTTTTGAGCGCAACGTTTCGCTTTTTACTTTATCTTTCGACTTCATAAGAATTATTTTTGCTCAAAGATTCTTTATTTTCAATTTCAAGGAGTTTTTCATAAGAATTTTGCAATATATATTTTTTACGACCTTCAAGCATTGTTTTGTAAAAATACTTCTGATTTTCAGAAATGTATGGAGTATCATCAATTATTCCTTTTATCTTATCCATATTTATTTTTGGATAAATTTCTTTCAATGCATTATTGCAATCTTTGTTCTTTAATGATGAGATAAAATTATAGAAGTTTATATTTTCTCCATTTTCTTTTATTGCAGAATAAGGTCTCTCATATATTCTTACTTTATATTCATTTATATCTGTTAGAACGAGTTTCATAGTTTCTTCATCAGCCGATGGATATAATGAACTTCCACAGTCATATAATGGAGCAAATTTTATTTTATCGGTTTTCTGGTTATATAAAAATCCCCAGTTACCATTGTGTCTGTCCCAATTTCCAATAAGTGCATCACCTATAAAAGTATTCCAAAAAAATTGTTTTAAATCTTTTGGACTAAAATCATTTTGCTCTTCAAAAGCAGAAAGAATTTCTGAAAGTTCTGTATTATATCCTTCGGTAGGTGTATTTATTGTTTCATTTTTTAAACCTGCAAACGGAATAAGCTGCCAATCTGGACTTGTAAAATCTTTGCAAGCAACAACAATTTTTTCTTTCTCGCTTACCCTATATGTTCCGAGTAAAGTTTCTTGAACTGAAAGTCCAATACTTTCAAGAATATGACAAGCAATATATTCTGATATGCAGTCATTTTTATAACTTAGAGCTTTATTTCTTTTAGAAATTGGA
>CAZQOM010000047.1:0-6455 GCA_964595145.1 uncultured Anaeroplasmataceae bacterium
AATGTAAAAGATGATGTGAATTTAGAAAAACTTAAAGTGACTTTAATATGTGATATAGCTAATATTGAAAATGAATATTGTGATACAAGTTATGTTGAAGATGATCAATATCAACATTATGAATTTAACTTTAGTCCACTAGATATTACTTTTAATAGTTTAGCATCAACAATATCTTATAAAATAACTTATTATCTATCATCAAATATTTTATATACAACCAGATTAGTTACAAAAGGTGATAATATTATTAAACCTGCTGATCCAGTAAAGAAGGGATATAAGTTTAAAAACTGGGTTAGATCACTTACTACTAACGAAGTATTTGATTTTGAAAGTGAACTTACTAATGATGTTTCTTTATATGCTTTATGGGAAGAAGATGAAGAAACATTAAATCCGACAAAATATAAGGTTACATTTAATACTACAGGAACAACAGTATCTTCTCTTACAACAAACTATATTGAAAAAGAACCTATAACTGAAAAAGATGGATATTTATTTATAGGCTGGTATGATAATTCATTATTTAGTGGTGATATAATTATTTTCCCTTTAAATGTTGATAAAAATATGACTTTATATGCTAAATTTATATTATCAGATATTATTAGTGATGATATTGATAAAACAAAACCATCATTTATATCCAAGCTAACTAAAGAATGTGATAAAGATGGTTATTTTAAAATTCAATATTATATCTATAATCCTACTCAAATTGAAATTAATAGAATAAGTATTTCATTAACTACAGATGATTATTGTGATGTTTATAGTTTTATAAGTTCAACTACATATAATTTTAATTTTGATAGTGATTTAATTTATTTAGACACAATAAAAACTACAAATAATTTAATTTATCTTGGTGAAGTAACTTATAAAGTTAAAAATACTACACCTTTAAATCAAGAAATGAGTTTGAATATTTCTGATAATACACTTACAAATATAAAAGATTTAATTATAACAGTAACATCAATAAAAACATTTAAAATAGAATTAATGTTAGATAATAAAGTATATAAAACACTACATACATTTGAAATAAATGGTACAGAAGAAGAATTAATTGCACCAAGCAAGGAAGGTTATACTTTTAAAGGCTGGTATACTAACTCTTTATGTACTAAAGCATATTTATGTAGTTTCCCATATAATGTTACTAAGGATATTAAATTATATGGAGCATATGAAGCAAATGATGTATCATATTTAAAATATGAAGTTATTGATAATACATCACAAATATTAAAATTAAAAGTTTCATTAATGAATCCAAGTTTAACAAAACTTATTAGAATAGATTTAACATTTGAAGTATCATTTGGATTTGTAATAGGTTATGATTATTCATCATGTAGTGATTATAAATATTATGAATATGAAAATGGTGGTATATGTGCTTATAACAAATCTAAAACATCATATTGTGATGCTGAAGAAATTAATTTAGGTATTATATATGTATTAAATGGAACAAATGATCAAACTGGCTATATAGTAGCTGATGAATCATATACTTTATTAGATATTAATGATGAATTTCAAGATTTAAAATGTGAACAATTTGATTTAACTTCAAATATTATAACAGAAAGTAACAGTAATACTGATATTAAAGAAATAACAGTTACTGTAGATGATGTTAAATATAATGCTATATCAAATAAAAACAATGAATATACATTTGGTAAATTTGATTCTTCATTTGATGAAGCATTTATTAATGTGGAAACTTTAAATGAAAATTCATTAATAAGAATAGATAATTCATCTGATGTATTAAATATATCATCATATAAAGTTAATATGTTTAATGCTTCTCAAACATATGAAATAACTATTACTGCAAGTGATGGTACACAAGAAGAATATAAAGTTATTATTAATAAATATACAGAATTAGAAAGTAAAGCTGAAATAATATTTGAACTTGGAAATACAAATACAATTGATTCATATTATCAAGGAGATATTAATATAAATATATATCTTAATAATGCAAATTATAAAGTAGGTAAATTATGTATAGTTGTTTGTTATGATGAGGAACTATTTGAATATAATAATAAATATCAAATTAAATGTAGTGATTATAATATGTCAAATACTGAAGTGTATGATGATTATTTATATTTTGAATTATTTAATGATTCTGGTGTATTAAATTCTAATAAATATTTATTATTAACTGTTTCATTCAAATTAAAAGAGACATTAGAACATAAAGAATATAATAATATTATTTTTAGTGGAACATTAGAAGATGATATTAAATGTGAATTATATAATCCTGCAAATACAATTAAAGATATTACTATAATTGATTTAAATTTAAATATAGTTAAAGGAATAAGTCCTTATCTATCTAAATTTATTATTAAAGACAATAATGATGTAGTAATATTTACTGCAAGACAAGAAGATTTAATAATTAATAATAATGTAATAGAAATATCTATTGCAAATGGATATTCAAATATTAATTATTTAGTTGATGCTGATACTTTAACAACAATTTATAAGGATTCTTTAACTGTAAATAAAAATACGGATTATATTTATACATTTGTTGAAAATGAAAATCAATTAGAATTAATATTTACTACATCTGTAATGGGATATGAAAGTAATGCCAAAATTACTTTTAAAATCACTAAAGAAGCTAAATCAGATGCTAATATTATTTTTGAATTAGATAATAATAATTCATTAGATATTTATTCAAAAGAAGAAATAAAAATAAATATTTATATTTCTAATGCTAACTATTATATAAATAAAATATTAATTGATTTTTCTTATGATAATACAATATTTAATTATTATAATTATAGTATTGAATCATTATTTGAATTAGTTAATATTGAAGATAAACAAACATATGTAAATATTGAAATAAAAAAGGATAGTGGAGTATTTAATTTAGAAAAATATAAAATAGCATCTATATCATTTAAATTAAAAGAAAATATTATTAGTAAAGATTATGATATTAAATTTATAATTTAGATGATGAAAATCCAACTGTTAATGTTACTGGTTGTAATTTTATTATAACAGCAGGTAATAGTCCTTATTTAACTCAATTTTATATAAAAAATAATAATGATTTAATTATTTATAATGCAAATGTAGATGATTTAATAATTAATAGTAATGAAATAAATATAAATATAGATAATGAATATGATACTATAGGATTTTTTGTTAATGCTGGTAGCCTTGTTACAATTTATAAAGATGATGTAGTTGTAAATAAACTTACTAAATATGAACTTAATTTAGAAATTGATGTTAAAATTACTTTAATATTTGTTACCAGGGTAGAAAATAGTGATGCAAGTGCAACTATTAAATTTAATATAACAAGAAATAAAACTGAATCAATTCCAAGTATTTTAAAATTAATTACAGGTACATGTTTTGAATTCAAATCATTTGTTGAAATTGACTTTGGTTTTTATAAAGAAAATGTAATTCAAACTACAGAACATACTATATATGATCCAAATACTAGATGTATTTTAGCAAATGTATTATCTGGTCTTACAATTAAAGAATTTATATCACAGTTTGTTCAATATGATTTTTATTTACAAAATAAATGTGATTTCAAAGTATATGATTCAACAGGCTATGAAATTGAAAAAACTGAATATGAAAGTTCATTTAATTTAGTTTCAACTAGCTATCAATTAGAATTATATATCAACGATGTATTAACAGATAAGATATATGTATCTGTTTTAGGGGATACATCAAGCGATGGAGAAGTAGATTCATTAGATATAGTTTCTATAGTTTCTTATATTAATTTAACTTCAACTTTTACAGAAGAAATAATTATTTCTATGGACGCTGATAAAAATGGAATAATTGACTTAGATGATGTTAATTTATGGATTAAGCATTATAATTCGATAGAAAATGTATTTGATGGTATGAATATTGTTAATCGTAATGAAGAAGAATCTACAATTAGTTTATTGAATACTAAATTAGAGGTTTTAGATGTAGTAAATGAAACCAATGATAATTTAGATAATAACGAAGAATGTAAAATAAATAATTATAAAATAATATATTACGATATACATAGAAAAAATAAAATTCTTTTCTTAGAAAAGAAAGAAAATGGAGATGCATTATGAAAAAAATAAAATTCTTTTTCATTAAAAGCTTTATTTTAATTATTACTTTTATTTGTTTATTAGGTATATCTAATAATAAAGTAAATGCAAGTGAAACTAAACCATATTTTGAATTAATTCAAAAAGATACATCTAAAAATTCATTTGTTGTAGGAGATACAATTTCATATGAATTATATATAAATCAACAAAACAATTATTATCTTTATGGATGTAAGGCAGTTCTTTATGCATCAAAGGTGGAAAATAGTACATCTACTGATGATTTATTATATGAATATGTTGAAATAAAATATGAACCTAATAAAATTCATGATGGTAAAGACTTTTCAGAAGTATATACAACTGCATATTTAAATGAAAGTAAAAAAGAATATTCAACTATAGTTTATTCTGCAGTAACACCAATGGATGCAAGTATAATTGAAACATATTGTGATTATAACCGTGTTTGTGTTGGAACTGTTAAATTAAAAATAAAAGATACATTACCTAAAGAAATTACTGATTTTTATTTTAGTGTATTACCTTTAGGAAATACAACTCAAGTTTCATATTATGAACGTGATAAATCTACATCTCTTGTTTGTAATAATGCGAAAAAAAATCTAGGAACAGGGGATATGAGTAAAAGTGTATCTATAACTGAAGCATCATCAGATCCTAAAATTGATGTTAAGGTTAATGATACTACCTATAACTTTTCAGATACAGTTAAATCATATACTCATAATTTAGCACAAGAATCTAAAGCATCTATTTTGATATCTAGTTCAGTTAATGCTAAAATAGAATCTATAAATTCAAGTGATAATAAAACCTATTCTGGAAATTCTTTTGAAGTTAATGTTGAACCAGGCAATAGTGTTACTTTAACCTTTAAAACTATTGCAGAAAATAATACTACAAGAGGGGAATATAAATTAATATTAACTAAAGATAAAGACCAAGATAATACATTAAACAAATTAGAATTTAGTTTAGAAGGAACAACATTAAAACATAAATTATATAATGAACAAAATACCTCTTTAATAGCATTTTCTAAGGATATTACAAAATACACATTAAGAATTCCTGCATCAACAACTGCTATAAAAGTAAAACCTACAACAAGTTCTAGTTATAGTACAATTACTATAAATGATAATAGTGTTAATAGTGGAAATAATTATTCTATTACAAATTTATCTACTTTTACTATTAAAGTTAAAGCTCAAAATAATAGTGAAAAAGATTATGTGATAAATGTATATAAAATGAGTAATGATACATCATTAACTAGTTTAACTGTAAAAGATTTAGATGATAACATAATTAGTTTAGATCAATCATATAAGGCAACTGTATCATATAAGGTTACAGGATTTAAAGTTAGTGCAACAGCAAATGAAAAAGCTAAGGTTTCAATATCAAGTGACATAACATATTTTACTTCATCTTTAAAAGAAGAAAAAACATGTAAGATAACAGTAACTGCAGAAGATGAAACAACAAAAGAATATGTTATTTCAATTACTAAAGAAGGTGTTGAAACCGGTGCTGATATTAAAACATTAAATATTAATGGAATAGATATTACTACTTTAAATGAAACAATTAATATAATTGATTTATCTTTAGAAGGTAAAACACCTACAATTTCATTAACTATTTCACAAGGTGCTACATATGAAACAACTTTATCAAATATAACAACTTATAATCACGGGTTAAATACTTTTACTATTACAGTAAAAAGCCAAGATGAAAAGACTAATAATATTTATACAGTAAATATTTATTGCTTAAATAATGATTTAAGCATATCAAATATTAAATTTTATGGTGATGAGAAAGAAATAACTGATTTTTCAAAAAATAATAATGAATATCAAATGACTGTTAATTCTAGTGTTTCTAAATTCAATTCACAAATTAATCTTACAGCAACTGAAACAGAATATTCTTTTGATAAAACATTACCATATCAATTAAATGATGGAGAAAATGTTATTATATTAACAATAAAATCAGAATATGGAAAAATTACTGGCAATGAAGATGGAATATTATTAATTACAATAAAAGTAACAAAACAAACTAACAATTCCGGCGGTAATAATGGTTCAGGAGATTCTGGAAACAATTCTGGCGGTAATAATGGTTCAGGAGATTCAGGAAACAATTCCGGTGGTAATAATGGTTCAGGAGATTCAGGAAACAATTCCGGTGGTAATAATGGTTCAGGAGATTCAGGAAACAATTCTGGCGGTAATAATGGTTCAGGAGATTCTGGAAACAATTCTGGCG
>CAZQOM010000047.1:6555-9152 GCA_964595145.1 uncultured Anaeroplasmataceae bacterium
GGAAACAATTCTGGCGGTAATAATGGTTCAGGAGATTCTGGAAACAATTCTGGCGGCAATAATGGTTCAGGAGATTCTGGAAACAATTCTGGCGGTAATAATGGTTCAGGAGATTCTGGAAACAATTCTGGCGGTAATAATGGTTCGGGAGATTCTGGGAATTCTACAAATAACAAAAATAATACAAGCTTAATTGTTATTTGTGTTGTGTTAGGTGTATTAGTAATAATACTTGGTGTTGCATTAATTGCGGTTAAGTCATTAAAAAAGAATAATTTTGAAAAAAATATGAAGAAGAGGTAGGATAAAATGTTAAATAAAAATATAGATCTAGTCCTACTAGCATCAGAAATTACAATAACTATAATTGCGTGCTCAGTATTACTTTTAGTTGTTATATTAATCATATTGAAAATACTTAATGTGCATAAGAAGAATGTTAAGCAATTTGAAGGAATGGATTTTTTAACAAAAAAATATAATCAAACAGGTTTTATTTTAGAACTTGAAAAAATCAAAAAAATTGATAAATGGACAGTTATTTGTTTTGATGTTGATAATTTTAAACAAATTAATTACAATAATTCATATAAATTTGGTGATGAAGTAATTATTGACATCTCAAACAAATTATCTAATTATCTATCTGATAATGGTATTGTCGGAAGAATAGAATCTAATAGATTTTTAATTGGTTATCCTCAAAATTATATACCTGTTTTAGAAATGATTTCTCAAATTTCTAATATTCTTAAGGTTATAGAAATTAATTATATTAGATTAGAATTGCAATATACATTTGGTTATTATTCAAATTATGGTGAAGAAAAAATTGAATCTATTACATTTAAAGCAGTAGATGAATGGGTTAAAGCAAAAAAAGAAAAAATTAATGAAAAATATCAAAATATCGATTCAAAAGATAGTATTGAAATAGCTAATCTAGCAGAAAATGCTAAATCAGCTCAGCATGATGCAAATATTAAACTTGAATTAGCTCAAAACACATTAGTTGAAGCTCAAAAATCTAATGAGAATGCAGAAGCTAAACTCGAAAAATCTAATAAAATGTATGAAGAAGCTACGTCTTTAAAAATGAATGCAGAATCATTAATGCTAGAAGCTAAAAGCATTAAGCTTGAAGGTGAAAATAATATTAATCAAGCTAAATTAATGCTAGAAGAGGCAAATAGAATAAGAACTGAGGCAGAAAATTTAAGAAAAGAATCGTTAAAACTTAAAGAAGAGGTTGAGCAACAACGAAAAGAAAATCTTCAAAAACAAATTGAATTAGAAAAGGAATCTTATGATTCTAAACGTGAACTTGAAGAAGCATTAGAAATTAAAAGAGCCTATGAAGGTAGAGCGTATAAAACTCAAAGAGAATATGAAAAAGATAATTATAAGGAACAAGAACAACGTATTTCTTATAATAATAAAGATGAACTTACCGAAAAACGTGTAGAGGAAATAATTAATACTTATCTAAAAAAACAACAAGAAAAACCAGTTGAAGAAAAACATTTGACTGCAAGTGAAATAGAACTTATGATAAGAAGAATAATTATGGAATTTACTAATAAGGAAAATGAGGCTTTAAAACAAAAAGATACTATTTCTTTAAATGATACAGAAAGATTAACTACTGAAGAACTTAAATCAGCAATACAAAGCGCATTAAGTGAATATATTAATGAAGAATATAAAGAAAAACAAACTAAAAAAGAAAAACTTCGAGAAGAAGAGGAAAAAGAAAATATAACAAATATTCTTGCGAGATTAGTAGAATTAGAAGAGAAATCTAAAGAAAATAATATATCAAAAAAAGAAATAAAAAATGATGTTTATACATATGCAGAACCTGAAATTGATGATGAAGAAGATGAGGATGATGAGGAAGAGGAAACAATCTCAAATGAATATCTTCAACAGCTTGATTCTAAATTAGATATTAATAAATTTGAAAAATTAATGGATGAATATATGCAAAAATACCAACAACATGATTCATCTGAAATTCAAATTACATCACCAGAAAAAGCTAAAATGTTATCATTTATTGAACGTGTAAATATATCATCTCGTGATTCTAAAACATATTATAATATGATTAAAAATGCAATTATGCAACATGAGGGTGTTGTAAATGTTATTACAAATAGATATGACACATTTAAGGTTGGTAAAAAAGTTTTATTTAAAATAGCCTACGTTGGAAAAACATTAAAATTATATTTACCTCTTGATCCATCAATTTATCCTAATGGCCAATTTCCTCATAAAGATGTATCAGATAAAAAGAAACATATTAATACTCCATTTATGATGAAAATTAGATCAAATTTAGGATTAAAAAGGGCTTTAGTATTAATTGATGATGCAATGATCAAATTATCTTTAAATAAAATTAGTAATTATAAAAATGCAGATTTTGTTGCAAGAAATAGAAATTTAATAATGAAGATGAATAATAATTAAATTACCTTTAATACAAAGTAAACAATAGTTTTTGATGTTTACTTTGTATTTTTTTATGCCCAATTATAGATTATTATTTTAAAATATGATATACTAATATTAAGGACGTGATGATATGG
>CAZQOM010000048.1:0-8849 GCA_964595145.1 uncultured Anaeroplasmataceae bacterium
TGCCGGAAGTATTATAATGTATGAATTATAAATTGACAAATCTACTTAATTGTAGATTTGTTTTTTTATTAAAATATAAATATAATAAGATTTGTTTTTAACTTGCAAAATAAATAGAAAAATTAAATCATATTTTTCAACAAAATTTTTAAAATCAATATTTTATAATATTTGCTGGAGATGAAAAATATGACAGAAGAATTAAGTATTATTGATTTAATTAAAATTATTTTTAAAAATAAGCTTATATTGCTATTAACTATTTTATTAGGAATTAGTATATCCATTTTATATTGTTTTGTTATTCATAAAGATGAATATCAATCAACATCTAAAATTTTGTTAAAAATAACAAAAGAAAATGAATCATTAGATTATGACTATAGTAACTCTTTTGTTATGATATCAACAGTTTCACAACTACCAAAACAAAGTATTATATTAAGTAAAGTATCAGATAGATATGATATACCAATTGAAAAATTAATGGAAATGATTAATGTAAATAATCCAGAATCTTCACTTGTTATTGAAATAAGTTGTATTAGTAAAGATAAATATTTATCTAGAAATTTAGCTAATGATATTGTAGATACATTAATAGAAGAATGTATTAATAATGAAGAATTATCAATAATTGGTAATTCAATAATAAAAACTTCTATAGCTCAAAATGGTATAAAATTAAAAAATAATAAATTATTTATATCTATGGCTATAGTAATTGTTTTTACAGTTATAGGGTTTGTTATTATTTTTATTAAATATAGTTTATCCATAAGAAAAAAAGAAGAATAAAAAAATACTAAACATAATTAAATGTTTAGCATTATTTAAAACTATTCAGTTTCATATAAAGGAAAAATATTAGAATCTAATTCACTTTCCTTATACATTTTATCGGTATAAAGAATACCATCTAAATGGTCGTATTCATGTTGGAATACAATTGCAGGATATCCTTCAAGCTTTAATGTTACAGTTTTGATTTTATTTGTTTTAAAATCAAAAATCGAACATTTAGCTGTGATTGCATAATGTCTTGGTGTTACAAGACCATCAGTTGGTCTATCAACTGAAAGACAACCCTCACCACCTGGCAAATAAGTCATTTCTTTACTTTTTTGAATAATTGTAGGGTTTATTACTGCAAATAAATACTTAGTATGATTTTCATCTAAAAAATCAACTGCATTTATCGCAAACATTCTTTTATTTACTCCAACTTGTGGAGCTGCAATACCAACACCCGGTCTTATGTCATATTGTTTAACTAATTCATCTATACTAGATATTACAACATATTCATAAAGTCCTTTTAAGCACTCCAAATCAGCATTAGAAAGGGGAAGACCTACTTTAGCTGATTTATTTCTTAGGATTTGATTTCCTTCTTTTACAATATCTTTATTTAAATACATTTTAATCACCAAAGTGATTATACCATATTTAAAAAAATAATTCTACCATCTAGCTGCCCCGATTATAACAAGAAGAATAAATAAAACTAAAATTAAGGCATAAGAATATCCTCCACGACCACCTTTACCACAATTATATTGTGGAGGCATATATCCATATCCATAAGTAGGCATTGAATAATACATTAATATTCACCTCCTACATTAAAATATGATAAATAGTATAAAAATGTTTGTGAATTTTGCCTATTTATTTTCATCCTCTAAAGTTAGGTTTAAAAATCCTTCAACACGTCTTAACCTATTATTTAGATTTCTAATTTTTCTATTTAAATCCTCTAATTCATAATAAATACGATTTAATTGCATATTTTCGTAATAATCATAATTTAGTCTATCATTTTTATTTTTAAACATTATTAATCACCTAATAGATTTTATGTATTATAACTAAAAAATATGAAAATACTATTTGTGGTGAAAAAAATGAGGGATAAGACATTATTACAAGCGTTTATATTAGGTTTAGGACAGGTTTCTGCAAAGATTATATCTTTAATTTTTTTATTTCGTCTTTCTAATGATTTAGGTAGTAATATGTCTTTATATGCATTAGCATATGTTCCATTTTCTTTATTTGCAGATTTAGCATGTTTAGGATTAATTCCTGGAACATCAAAACTTGTATCTAAATTGCTTGGTGAAAATAAAGAAAGCAAAGTTTATAGTTTACTAAAAAAAGGATCTATTTATTGTTTATTTTTAGGAATAATATTTTTTTTATTTATGCTATTTTTTAGTAATCAAATATTATCTATTTCATTATTTGAAAACTATAATATAAATGATTTTAAAATAATAAAATCTAATTTATTATTAGCTTCATTATCTTTAATATTGTTGCCAATAATTCATTTTTATAAAGGTTATTTACAAGGACATTTAATAATGTATCCATCTTCAATTTCTATAATTATAGAAAATATAATTAAATTATTACTTTATAGAACTTTAATTAAATATAAAAATAATTATTCATTAATTCATATTGTATTTATCATTTATTTTATTAGCTATTTTATTAGTTTTTTAATATTATTTTTAAATATATTTAAATTTTATGAAAAGAAAAATGATAAAGATTTTAATATATTATCACTAATTAAAACCTGTATTTTTTTTGGAATATCTACAATGTTATTTACAATATATCAATTTATAGATTCAATAACACTTCCAGTCTTATATAATAAAGAAGGATATTATACTGCTTATATGTTTGAAACAATAAGATTGATATTTTTTCCCATCATTATAGCTCAAGCTATAGGAGGAATATTAAATCCTAAAATAAATTATATGTTTAAAGAAGATAAGGTATTACAAGCTAAAAAACTTGCAGTAAAATGCTCAAGTTTAATTATATATATTTTAATACCATTTATGATAATAATCAGATATTTTGCAGAGGATATTTATAATCTTTTTTATTATCAAGAAAATGGTAGTATAATTTTATATCATATATCAGTATTAATTATTTTTTTTGGTATTCATAAAGTATTAATAGGTATTTCATTAGGATTACCTAAAGCTAATTATATTATTGTTTCAACAGTATTAAGTGCTATAGCTAAATATATATTAAATTATATTTTAATACCTAAATTTGCATATTTAGGAGCTATATATGCAACTATAATAGCTGTAAGCATTTGTATACTTGCTTCATATTATGTATTACATATGGAAGGAATTAAACTTTTTATTAAAAATATGAAAGACTTAATTATTTCATTTATAACTGTTTTTATTAGTTTATTTATTGTTATTATTTTTAGAGTATGCTTTTCATTAAATGATTATCCAGAATATTATAGTATAATCTTGTATTCTATATTAATATTTGGAATATATTATATTTTATTAAAAATAATTAAACAAAGTTATAGGTTATGCATAAAATAAAATAGGGTGTTTGTTATGAGTGCAAAGCTTGATGAATTTAAAGAATTTGTAAAAAAACATCCCTTAATAAAGGGAATGGTTCAAAATAAAGAAAAAACTTGGCAAGAACTATATGAGGATTATTGTATGTTAGGAGAAGACGCATTTCCTAGTTTAGATGTAAAAGAAACAAAAAAAGAAACAAAAAGTTTTCAAACAGAGGATTTAATAAAAACTGTTGTAGGATATGTAAAGAAAATAGATCCTGACCAGGTAACTAAAACAGTAACAAGTATTCAAAAGGTTTTAGAATTATTTGGTGGAATAAGTGGAGCTGCAGCAGGAGGAGCATTAGCTAAAAAATCAACTGGTGATCCTTTGTTTGATAAAAGATTTGATGAGTGGTATTAATGGAGTATATGAATTATTTATATCAGCATATTGATTTATTGATGTACTTGCGTTATCACCCAAAATGGTATAAAATACTATATTATGAACCCAGTTATTTTAAATATTTTTTAAAAGAAGCAAGGGAAAATTTAAAAATTACATCAATAGATAGATTAGAAAATTTTAAAAATAAATTTAATTTATTTTATTCATTATCTAATATTATATCGTAGGAGAAAATATGGAAAAAATTTATGAAGCAGCAGATTTATATGCAGATGAATTAATAGAAAGTGTTGAGTTTAAAAGATTGATTGAACTTAAAGATTTAATTAAAAATAATTTGAGTGGTAAAATAATGGCTTTTAAAACTGCAGAAGCTAAATATTTAGAGGCTAAATCTTATGGTAAATATCATCCTAATTTAGAAGAATATAAAAATCTTTTTATAAAAACAAAAACATCTTTATATACTCATCCTTATGTAAAAGAGTATAAAGAACTTGAGGGGAAAATTCAAGATTCTATTAATAAAGATATTAATGAAATTAAATCTTCAATATCAAAAACTTTTAAACTTAATTTTTAAAAAAATATTGCAGTTTTAAAAAAAAGGTGTATAATTTAATTAATAAAACTAAATAAAGCGTTGAAAAGAAGAGTAATAAAGTGGATACTTCAAAGAGAGTTCTTATATGGTGAAAAAGAATAAGAGGAAACTTTATTAACATGGTCTTGGAGTTGTATTATCGAGCATTTTGTTAGATGATACCGAGTTTCGCCCGTTAAAGCGATAGAGTATGATAGTACTTGAAAATAGGCTAATTATTAGTGAAAAAGGTTGGTACCACGGATTTTATATCTCGTCCTTGTTTAGGGCGAGTTTTTTTGTTTTTAAGGAGGTTAAAATATGAATATAATTCAAATCAAGAATTTATCTAAAGTTTATAAAACTAAAAAAGGTGATATAACTGCTATTAATAATATCAATTTAGAAATAGAAGAAAATGATATATTTGGTATTATAGGATTATCTGGTGCTGGTAAATCTACTTTGATAAGATGTATTAATTATTTAGAAAAACCAACATCTGGAGAAGTTATATATAAAGGAGTTAGTTTATCAAATCTAAAGGAAAAAGAGTTGCGTAGTGTTAGAAAAGAAATAGGAATGATTTTTCAAAGATTTAATTTATTAGAACAAAGAACAGTTTTGAAAAATGTAATGCTTGCAGGAGAATTAAGTCATAATGAAAATGTTAAAGAAAAAGCTATTAAATTATTAGAATTAGTTGGTTTAAAGGATAAAATGAATGATTATCCATCAAGTTTATCAGGTGGGCAACAACAAAGAGTTGCTATTGCAAGAGCGCTTATGACTGAGCCTAAAATATTATTATGTGATGAGCCTACAAGTGCACTAGATCCTGAAACTACGAATTCTATTTTAGAATTATTAAAATCATTAAATAAAGAATTAGGATTAACAATCATTATTATTTCTCATCAAATGAATGTTATAGATGCAATATGTAACAAAGTTGCAATAATTGACAATGCTTCAATTGTTGAATGTGGTCAAACAATGGATATATTCTTATCTCCTAAAACAGAAATAGGTAAAAAATTAATTTATTCTGGACAAATAAATACTAAATTAAATGATGAAAAATTAATTAAATTAATATTTAATGGTGAAGTTGATTCACCTATTATAGCAAATATTATTTGTGACTGTAATATATTAGTTTCTGTAATGTATGCTTCTACTAAAACAATAGATGATAAGGTATATGGACAGTTAATATTTAAATTACCATACTATGAACATGATATTGTAAAATTAAAGAAGTATTTAGAACTAAAAAATATTGTTTTTGAGGAGGTAGGTTTAAATGACTTGGTCTAATATTCCAATGATGATTTTAGAAACATTGTTAATGACTGTAATTTCAACAATATTAGCATATATAATAGGTATTCCTATAGGTGTCATATTAAATATAACAGCTAAAAAAGGAATTAAACCAAATAAGACTATTAATCTTATAATTGGTACAATAGTTAATTTTTTAAGATCATTACCTTGTTTAATTATTATTGTATTATGTATGCCTATAACAAGAGCAATTTTTAATACTGGAACAGGCTCTTGGTATACTATAATAATTCCTATGACAGTATGTGCATTTGGCTTTGTAGCAAGAATGGTTGAACAATCACTACAAGAAGTACCCACTGGTCAAATAGAGGCTATTAAGAGCTTGGGGGCAACAAATTTTCAAATAATAACTAAGGTATTATTACCTGAAGCTAGAACATCACTTATTACAGGTGTTAGTGTTGTTGCGGTAACTATTTTAGGATATACATCATTTGCATATAATATTGGTGCTGGTGGTTTAATATCAGGTGTATATTCATTCTTTACTAAAAATACAGGTTCATATTTAGGTAAATTTTATTTTTGGTTTTTAATTATATTAATAGTTGTATTAGTTCAAATAATTCAAGAATTAGGACTTTTTGTAGCAAAAAAATTAGATAAAAGGAGAATTTCAAAATGAAAAAAATTAAATTAATTATAGTAAGTATTTTAATATTATTAGGAGTATCATTAACAAGTTGTGGTGATGATACAAATGTTATAAAGGTATGTGCATCTGAAACACCTCATGCAGAAGTATTAAATGGTATTGTAAAAGATTTATTAAAAGAAAAAGGTTATACGTTAAAGGTTAGTGTTTTAGACTGGACAACACAAAATGATGCAGTTGCAAGAAAAGATTATGATGCAAATTATTTTCAACATATTCCATATTTAAATAGTTATGATGGTAATGTGGAATTAGTTGCTAGTTGTAAAGTACACTATGAACCACTAGGTATTTATTCAAATACTAAAACAACACTAGCAGAAGGTAAATATGAAATATGTAATGATGAATCAAATGCTGTTAGAGCTTTTCAATTATTAGTTGCTAAAAATATAATAAATAAAGAAATTGAAAAAGATAATTTTCCATATACAGAAGATGAAAAATTAAATTTCACTGGAAATAAATGGGAATCATTAGATAAAAAAGTGAAGGTTAGTTTAGTTGCTGAAGAATTACTTACTCAATCACTTCCTGATTATGATTATGGTTTATTGCCATGTAATACTGCATATACAGGAAATATTGATAAATCAAAAAGAATAGCTTTTGAAGATGATTTAAAACAAGTTTCATTAAAAGCTAATGTATTAGCTGTAAGAAAAAATGATTATTTAACTGATAGTGAGTATAAAAATAAAATAGATGCGTTAACAGATGTTTTATTATCAAGTGAAGTTAGTAACTATTTTAATACTAAGTTTTTAGGAGCTATAACATGTGATGCTACTTCACAAATAGATTTAAGAAATTCAATAAAATAAAAAATATTTATCTGTCAAGAAAAAATGCTTGACAGCATGTTTTTTTGTGGTATAATTCTTGTGTATTAAGAAAATAAAGAAGGAGTGTATTAATTATGGTAAAAATTAGATTACAAAGATTTGGTGCACATAAAGCTCCAAAATACCGTATTGTAGCTGCTGATTCTAGATCACCACGTGATGGAAAGTTTTTAGAAATTTTAGGAACTTATAATCCTTTAACTAACCCTGCTACAGTTAATTTAGATGCAGAAAAAATAACTAAATGGTTAGGAAATGGTGCTCAACCAACAGTTACTGTTAAAAACATATTAGAAGCAAACAATATCAAGACTACTAAGTAAGAGGTGGCACTATGATAAAGTTTGAAGAGTTAATTAAGAGTTTAATTCTTCCTTTGGTAGCTTATCCTGAAGATGTTGAAATTATCAAATTAAATGATGATGAAGAAAATCTTGAGTATCAAGTAAAGGTAAATTCTAATGACTTTGGTAGAGTTGTTGGTAAAGATGGCTTTGTAGCAAAAGCTATTAGAACTATTCTTTATGCAGGTGCTTCAAAAGAAGGAAAAAGAATTCACTTAGATATTAATAGTAAGTAATTAATTATAGGGTTGTGTTAATCACAACTCTATTTTTTTAAAAAAACAAAAAAAACTGATTATTAAAAGAATTTTATTCATTCCTTAATAATCAGTGAAATTTTATATGTGTGCAATTACCAATTTTCTTGAAGAAGGAAGTCTGCTATATGGATAAGCTTAACTCCATTTTCATTGCCAGTTGCCAATCTATCCATACAAACTACATATTTTGGATAGTGGTCTTTAATTTCTAAAAGGTTATCTATCTCCCGATCTGATTCGGTTGGTAACTCTCGACAAACTTGGATATATACCTTTTCATCTCTGCGTATGGCAACGAAGTCAATTTCCTTATTAACGTCTTTTCCGACATACACTTCGTAACCACGGCGTCGAAGTTCAAGATAAACTATATTTTCAAGTGCAGCTGCTATACCTTTTGTGTTATATCCAAACTGCGAATACTTGAAAGAAATATCCGAAAGATAAAACTTTTCTTGCGTTTTTAATACGGATTTACCTTGAATATCATATCGATTACAACGATAGATAACAAATGCTTCTTCAAGCCAATTCAAATAGTTGTAAATAGTTTCTACTGAAATTGACCTATGCTCACTTTTTAGAAACTTTACTATGGAGTTTGCTGAGAAGGTTTTACTCATATTTTCCATGATAAAGCGAACAACCCTATCAAATAATTCTTTGTTGAGTATCCTGTGCCTTCTTGCAATATCGTTACTTATTACGGTTGCATAAATGCCTTCCACAATCTGATAGACATCGTGAGGGTCATTATTCAATGTTGCAACCAAAGGAAAACCACCATAAAGCAAGTACTTTTTAAACAATTCATCATTCGATAATTTACGATTGTCGCGGAATTCTCTATATTCAGCAAGTGACAGTGTAAAAATGTCAATTTGAATAAATCGCCCAGAAAGATACGTTGATATTTCACCTGAGAGCAATTTGGAGTTAGAACCCGTGATATAGATATCAACATCATAGCTTTCAAATAAGCTATTTACTACCTTTTCCCAGCCGTCAATTTCTTGCACTTCATCAAGAAGTAAATAAACGT
>CAZQOM010000049.1:0-4114 GCA_964595145.1 uncultured Anaeroplasmataceae bacterium
ATTCACAGAACAATTTGTTAAAGAATATGATGGAAATAGATTTGAAATCGATGCCTCTAAGTTTAGTGTATTAAAACAAGAATATACTAAAGAACAATTAGGTACTACTAATTTCTATAACATAGTTGGAACAAAATTAGTTTCAGAAGAAGATTATAATATTTCAGGTGTAGTTTACACATCTTCTAGTAAACAAGGTACATATAAATATGGTTTAGATTTTGATTCTAGTAATATAATTATTAAAGAATCATCTTCTGGTTATAATGTTACTAACAACTATCAAATATATGTATTAAGTGATGTAAGAATCAAGCCGGAACAAGTAGATGTTTATTGTGATGATGTTATAGTTAACTTTGATGGTTTAGGTCATACTATTACTCCTAGACCAGTTGATAGTAAAATAAAAGATTATGTAGTTCATTATAGTGCTGACGGTGAATTATATCAATATACTCCAATCAGATATACTGATTGTGGAACATATACTATTTACTATAAGATGATTTTTACAAATTATGAAGAAGTATATGGTAGTGCTACATTAACTATAAATAGAGTGGATAAAGCTACAATTTCAATTAATGGACCATTAGATTCTGTTTATACTGGTCTTCCAGTTTCAAATCCTACATTTAGTGGAAATACTGATGGTGAAGCTACATATACTTGGTATAAGAAAGTAAATGGAGTTTATGCAGAAGTATCTAGTGCTATTCATGTAGGTGAATATAAAGTTAAAGTTGAAGTTGCAGACACTAGAAACTATTATGGTTGTGAGGCTGAAATGGAATTCTCTATTACTCCTCAATCATTATTCATCAGTTGGATTAATACAACATTAACATATAATGGTGAAATTCAAATGCCAACAGCATTCTTTAAGAATTCTGTATTTGATAATTTAATTATAAATGTTACTACTAATGAAACTTCTATTCAAAGAGGTCAATATGAAGCATATGCTACAGTTTCTAATTTAAGTAGTGATTATATACTAGATGAAAATAGCGCTAAAGTATCATTTGAAATAACTCATAAGATTGTTAATATTGTTAATTATACTGAAACTATATTTAATGGTTATGATGTCATTATTTCTACAAGTGAATACTATAAAGTTGATACTGAAAAGGTATTTGGTGCCGGTGAATATTTCATAACTGCTAGTTTATTAGATAAAGATAATTATATTTGGAATGTGATTGATAAAGATGGCAATTCAACAATTACTGATTCTAATGATGTTATTATAACTGTTAAAGTTTTAAAAGCAAATTTAGAAAATGCTACTTACTCAACAGTTAATAATCAACCATACACAAATAAGGCTATTACACCTAAACCAGCTATATTGTATAATGGTATTAACTTGATAACTAATAGTGATTTCATGTTTAGTTATAAAAATAATATTAATATAGGTGAAGCTACTATAATCGTAACTGCTGTTGATGGTAGCAACTATGAGGGTAGTATAGAAATAAAATTCATTATTGAAAAGGTTACTATTGGTATAAATGAATCTTCAAATTATAAATTTGTATATGCTAAAAATTCTACAACATTTATAGAAGAAGAACATGATTTATATACTTCATCAAAGAAATTTTATATTGACAACGTTTCATTTGGAACAACAATAAGTGAATTTTTAAGTAACTTAAACAAAAAAGATTCACAAACATTTGAAGTATACAATGCTTTAAGTAAAAAAATCTCTGAAGAAAATTGGGATAATACATTAATAGGAACTGGATTTAGAATTAAACTTGTTGAAGGATATTCTACAAAAGATAATATTAATGTTTGTGTAAACGGAGATGTTAATGGTGATGGTATTGTAAACTCAAAAGATGCAGATATTGTTCTAAATTATGTATACTACAACTCAGGCTTATCAAATTATTATTTAAGAGCTGCAGATATAAATAAGGATGGAACAGTAAACTATAGTGATTACAAAGCAATAACTGAAATTTATTCTGAGTAATTAAAATTAAAGACTTATTAGGTGTTTAATACACTTTAATAAATTTTTTTATCATTTAATAATGTATACTATGTAGTATGAAATATATAGAGCTACTTGTTGTTATGAATATCATAATTCATTTATGCTTTGTAAAAATTGCTTACTTTTTATTAAGACTAAAAAGTAATAATATTGTAGTTTTTATTTCTTGTGTTTTAGATGGAATATATATTTTATTATATATTTTTGTACCTTATAAAATAGAAAATATAAGATATATATTAATATTTATAATTTCATTATTTCCATTTATTAACAAACACATAACTAAAGCATTAATGTTATGTTTAATTTACTTAATGCTTAATTTTACATTAGGAGGGAGTGCAGGGATTTTATTTAAAATGATAAATCATTTTATAGTTGTAATAATTAGTTTAATTTCTATTATGATATTGTTTTGTATATATGCCATATATAAAAAATATCATTTTAGACCAGATGTATTAGAATATGAGGTGATGATAGAAGATGATAATAGAACATTATATTTAAGTGGATTTTGTGATACAGGAAATTTCTTGACAACAGATGATAATATTCCTATTGTATTTTTAAAGAAAAATATAAATATAGGACATTATTATAAGACTATAAAAATACAAGGAATTAGTATGGAAAAGGATCTTCCTATTTTCAAAGTAAAGAGTTTTAAAATTAAAATAAAAAATAAATATATAAAAAAAGATGTATATTTAGCATATGGTGATATTGTATTTAATGTTATGTTTGGATCAAACTTATTAGGAGGATAAAAAATGTTATTTATAAAATTACTATCAAGATTGTTTAAGAAAGATGATGTTTGTTATTTATATAATCAAATGAGTTTACCTGAACCTTTAGGTGATGATTTAGAAAAATATCATGTTACTAAAATGCTTGAAGGTGATATTTCATCAAGAAATATCTTAATTGAGCATAATATGAGATTAGTAGTTTTTATTGCAAAAAGATTTGAATCACCAAAAGTTTTACTTGAAGATTTAATTTCAATTGGTTCTATGGGATTAATTAAGGGTGTAGAAACTTTTAAATTAGATAAAAATATTAAACTTGCAACATATGCATCAAGATGTATAGAAAACGAAATATTAATGTTTTTAAGAAAGGTAAGTAAACAAAAAATAGAAGTATCTTTAGATGAGGCATTAAACGTTGATGGCGATGGTAATGAATTATTATTAGCTGATGTTATTCCAACAAATCAGGTATTAGCTATTGATGAAGCAATAACTAATGAAAAAGAAAAAGTTATGTATGAAGCAGTAGAAAAATTAAATAAAAGAGAAAAAGAAATAATTATTTTAAGATTTGGATTATATAATCAAGAAGAGTTAACTCAAAAAGAGGTTGCAGAAAAATTAGGTATCTCTCAAAGTTATATTTCTAGACTTGAAAAAAAGATAATTGATAAATTAAAAGTAGAAATGGAAAGAAAGTTAAAAATAACAAGTAAATAATGAATATTTTTCGTAGAAGTCTTCCATATTAATGATGAAAGGAAGATTTTATGCATAAGGTTGAAATTACAGGAGTAGATACATCAAAACTAAAAACTTTGTCAAATGACGAACAACAAGCTTTATTAATTAAAATTAAAGCAGGTGATAAAGATGCTAGAGAAAAAATGATAGCTGGTAATTTAAAATTAGTATTATCTGTTTTAAAAAGATTTAATGATAAAAAAGAAAGTATGGATGATTTATTTCAAGTTGGTTGTATTGGACTTATGAAGGCTATTGATAATTTTGATTTATCGCATAATGTTAGATTTTCTACTTATGCGTGTCCAATGATTATCGGAGAAATTAGAAGACATCTACGAGATAATGGTTCTATTAGAGTTTCAAGAAGTTATAAAGATATAGCTTATAAAGCTATATGCTATAAGGATAAATACCTAAATGAGTTTCATAAAGAACCATCAATAAACGAAATTGCTGAACATTTAGGTGTTGATAGTGTTGATGTTGTTTTAGCATTAGAAGCTATTCAAGATACAGTAAGTATGTCAACTCCAATATATGATAATGGAGGAGATGTTATTGAACTTGAAGACCAATTAGGTGGAAC
>CAZQOM010000049.1:4124-8202 GCA_964595145.1 uncultured Anaeroplasmataceae bacterium
AAGAAGCATTTTCAAAATTATCAAAAAGAGAAAAAGAAATAATATATGATAGATATTATTTAGATAAAACTCAAATGGAAATTGCAGAAGAATTATCTATTTCTCAGGCTCAAGTATCAAGATTAGAAAAAAATGCATTAAAAATAATGTATGATTCCATGCAATAAAAACTAAAGCATGATATTTTTAGTTTAAATACTAAAGTATTATGCTTTTATTATTTATTTTAAAAATAAAATAGCCTTTCTTTTTACCTTATTTTATGTTAATATAATATAGAGATAAAATTTAGTTATTAAATCAATAGAAAGGAGAAATAATTAATTTTTTTAAAAATTAATTATATATAGGTATAATGAATATTTGGCATGATATTGATAATGATAGAATAAAAAAAGATAATTTTGTTGCTTGTATTGAAATTCCTAAAGGAAGTAAGAAAAAATATGAACTTGATAAAGAAACTGGCTTAATTCGACTTGATAGAATATTATATACTTCAACACATTATCCAGCAAATTATGGTTTTATACCAAGAACATATTCGCAAGATAAAGACCCACTTGATGTTTTAGTTTTATGTAATGAATCTTTTGATCCATTAGTACTTGTAAATTGTTATCCAATTGGTGTAGTAAAAATGATTGATGAAAAAGAAAATGATGAAAAAATAATAGCTGTATGTCAAAATGATCCATCAATGAATGGATATAAAGATATAAATGAATTACCTCAGCATTATTTCGATGAAATATGTCATTTCTTTAATGTTTATAAAACATTAGAAAATAAAGAAACTGTTGTTATGGAAGTTGATGGTAGAATAGAAGCTGAAAGAACAATAGAAGAAGCAATTAATGCATATAATGAATTATATATAAAGTAGTAAGGAGATATTAATTATGGCTTTAACAGCAGGTATAGTTGGTTTACCAAATGTTGGAAAATCAACATTATTTAACGCAATAACAAAAGCAGGAGCTTTAGCTGCTAATTATCCTTTCGCAACAATTGAACCAAATGTTGGAATGGTAGAAGTTCCTGATGAAAGATTACAAGTTTTAACAAAAATGTATAACCCTAAAAAATCAACACCAGCAGTATGTGAATTTACAGATATAGCTGGTTTAGTTAAAGGCGCATCTAAAGGTGAAGGGTTAGGAAATCAATTTTTAGGTAATATAAGAAATTGTGATGCAATTTTAGAGGTTGTTAGGTGTTTTGAGGATTCTAATATAACACACGTTGAAGGAACAGTTGACCCAGTAAGAGATGCTGAAATAATTAATCTCGAATTAATTTTATCTGATTTAGAATCAATTGATAAAAGAATTGTTAAAATTGAGAAAAAAGCACAATCAAAGGTTGATGATGCTCCATTTGAATTTGAACTTTTAAAAAAAATTAAAGCAGTTTTAGAACAAGAACTTCCTGTTAGAAGTTTAGAATTTAATGACAGTGAATTACCATATTTAAAAAATTATGGTTTATTAACTTCAAAACCATTTATGCTAGTTGCAAATGTAAAAGAAGAATCTATAAAAGATCCTGAATCTGACCCTTTATATCAAAAATTAAAAGAATATGCTATAAAAACAAATTCTAAAATAATTGGTATATCAGCTGAAATAGAATCAGAATTAGCAGTATTAGATGATGATGATAAAGAAATGTTTTTAGCTGATTTAGGTGTTGAAGAACCAGGCTTAAATCGTTTAGTTAAAGCTACATATGATTTATTAGGTTATGCTACATATTTTACTACAGGATCAGATGAATGTCGTGCTTGGACATTTAAAAAAGGAATGCTAGCTCCTGAATGTGCTGGTATTATTCATTCTGACTTTCAAAGAGGATTTATTAGGGCAGAAACTGTTGCATATAATGATTTAGTATCATGTGGGTCTATGCTAAAAGCTAAAGAAGCAGGATTAGTAAGACAAGAAGGAAAAGATTACATTGTTAAAGATGGAGATGTAATGCTTTTTAAGTTTAATGTTTAATTATTTTAAGGTAGTTTATTTTATTTAAACTGCCTTTTTATTTTATGAAAAAAAGCTTCATTTTGAAGCCTTTAATATAATTATTTAATTATTTTAATAGATTTAATATTATTAAACTCATCAATTTCAATTCTTTTTTTGTTATATTTTTGATATTTAGAAATGATTTCATCAAATTCGTTTGATTCTATTTTCTCCATATTTATATCATCTAAATATTTTTTTCCGGAATATTCTAATTTAATACCCATAACTACATAATGTTTAATTGGAGTTATTAATAAACCATATTCATCTATCAAATAAACATCTTGAATAGAACCTAACGCATCATTTATACTAAATTCTTTATTAATAGTTGATGTATAAATATATTTATGATTTTCAAAATCTACAATAAATAATAAATTAGAAGCCTTGATATTTTTATGCTTAGATAGGCCTGTAATAAATAAATAAATTGATAATAATAAGAATATTAAAAAACCAATATATAAACCAATAATAGAAATTAATAAAGATTTTGTATAATTAATGGTTGTTATTAAACCGATAATTAATAATATTATACATAAAATACCAGATATAATTGAAAATATCCATTTTGGAATAGATTTACTGTCTTTATTATTTAAATTTCTTTCAAATTCTTTTAATCTTTTTGATTTAAATATTTTTATTCCGTCTAAAATTATCATCATAATTGCAATATAACCAATAATAATACCTAAAATAGAAGATATAATCTCTAAGGTAATTATTAAATTTAAATCATTTATATTGTATAAGAACATAAGTAAATATGAACCTAATTCTCCTAAAGAATAAATTGAAATAATTATAATATCCCATAATCTCTTTTTTCTTATAGGTAAAACATTTATTATAGCCATAATAATTGAACTGACTATAAATGTAGATATTGCAAGTGATATAATATTCAAAATAACCATCTCCTTATAGATATTAATTATATCATATTTAATAGTAATAATAAATAACAAAAAAAGGAGTACCCTCCTTTTTGAAATTTAATTATCATTTAGAAAATCTTCATTAACTTCTATATCTAAATCATCTATATCATCATCATTTACTACTGGTGAAAATACTGTTACTTGCATTTTTGTTTCGCCTATAACCTCTGCTAAAATTTCTAAATCAATATCAAGTTTAATTTCATCGTCAATAATTTTAGCATTTGTCACAGTTGGATGTTTTAATATTTTAGCTAAAACATCATCACTATTTTTTAAATATTCATTAACAATTCTTTTAATCTTAATATCCTTTTTATATGCAATTTTTTCTCTTAATACATCTGTTTTTGAATTTTCTTCAGTAGAATACCATATATTAACTTCAAATTCACCATTAATATCCACAACATCATTGTTTTTTGTTGCTTCAAATTCATGATTAATAATCCAGCATCCTAATACTGAATAGGGATGCTTTGTTGTGTTAATACTATGTGTAATATGCATAGCTTTTTTTCCTTTAGCAACTACAGCCTTAGTAACAATTTCACGGACTTCATTCATTATACATACCTCCCTAATGTTAGTATATGAATTAATATTTATATAAGTGCTAAAGAAGAAAAACTAATTATTTTTTTTATATACAAGAATAATTCTTTCATCATTTGTATTATAACTTGATTTAAAATCACCACTTATTAAAATTTCTTTAAACTTATTATTTTTTAAATCATCTAAACTATAATAATATTCATAATATTGTTCTTTTTGTTTTAAACTACCCTCTTTGATTAATATATTATGTTTTAAAATAGAAGAATTAACCTTTTTAGATTTCCAAATAATTTTATGAGTTTTTTCTTTAATTTTTAATTTGTGATTTTTGTATTCATTTAATAAATTATTTGAAAATACATCAAAAATAAATAAACCATTATCATTTAAATGATTATAAACATTTTCAAATAATTTATCTAAATAGTATTTATCTTTTAAGAAATTAACTGAATCAAAAAAACAAGTAATTACATCATATTTTTTATTTATTTTAAAACTTGTCATATCATCAACATAAAATGGAATATTTAAATG
>CAZQOM010000050.1:0-8022 GCA_964595145.1 uncultured Anaeroplasmataceae bacterium
TTCAAGTATAGGTGTTCATATTACATCAAGAGATATAATTTATTTAAAAAAAATAATAGATGCTGGTAAAAAAGACGATTACATAAATTTCTTAAATAATAGAAAAGCAATAGGTTATTTAATTAATGGTAAACCAGTTTATGCAAAAACTTTAAAACAAGAAGAATATTTAAAAGATTTAAATAAAAAAGATTTGATTTTTTCAATTGGATCTGCAGGAAGTGGAAAAACTTATTTAGCTGTTGTTTATGCTGTTATGCAGTTAAAAAAAGGTAATGTACAAAAAATAATTTTAACAAGACCAGCTGTTGAAGCGGGAGAATCATTAGGTTTTTTACCGGGAGATTTAAAAGAAAAGGTAGACCCATATTTAAGACCTTTATATGATGCATTATATGATATGTTAGGTGTTGAGGGAACTAATACTTTAATTGAAAAACAGGTTTTAGAAATAGCACCTTTAGCTTATATGCGTGGTAGAACGTTAGAAAATGCAATTATTATATTAGATGAAGCACAAAATGCTACTGTAGATCAATTAAAAATGTTTTTAACAAGATTAGGATTTAATTCTAAAATGATTGTTACTGGAGATTGTTCGCAAATTGATTTACCACAATCAAAACGTTCTGGTTTAAAAATTGCATCTGAAATGTTGAAAGATTTAAAAGAAGTTTCAGTTATTGAATTTGAAACATTTGATGTCGTAAGACATCCTTTAGTTGCAAAAATAATTGAAAAATTTGCAAATATTACAAATTAAGGGAAATATCCCTTTTTTTTTCGATTCTTTTAATTTATAATATATTAGGTGATGAAAAAATGAAAGATAAATTATTTAAAAAAATTGAAGAATATAATACTATTATTATTCATAGACATTCAAGACCTGATTTAGATGCTTTGGGTAGTCAAAGAGGGCTTGTACTTACTTTAAAAAATGCTTATCCAAATAAAAATATTTATATGGTTGGTGATATGAGTGCTAGATATGCTTTTTTAGGTGAAATGGATAATATTAATGATGAAATTTATAATGATGCTTTAGTTATTATAACAGATGTTTCTATATCTAATATGGTATCAGATGAAAGATATAAATTAGCAAAAGAAGTATTTATAATTGATCATCATAAAAACGGAAGTGATATAACAGAAAATGTTTTATGTGATCCTACTAAAGTAGCTGTTTGTGAATATATAGTAGAACTTTTATTAGAACAAAACTTTATAATTCCTAAAGATGCTGCAACATGCTTTTATGGTGGTATAGTTACAGATAGTGGTAGATTTCAATATGGTGAAACAACTGGAAATACTTTAATTACATCAGGTAAATTAATTAATATGGGAGCTAATAAGGATTATATTTATAAAAATATTTATACAGAATCATTAGCTGAAAAACAAATGAAAAATTGGTTTGGTACTCAATTTAAAACAACAAAAGAAGGTGTAGCATATCTTAAAAATGGTAAAGAAGTATTTGAAAAATATAATGTAGATTTTTTCAATATTTCAAGAGGTATGGTAGGTGTAATGGCAGGCATTTCAGAAATATCAATATGGTGTAATTTCACACTTGATATTGAAAAAAATGTTGTTGTAGGAGAGTTTAGATCTAGAGAAATACCTATCGTAGAGATTGCTAAAAAATATGGTGGTGGAGGACATGATCTAGCATGTGGTGCCACTTTATCAAGTTTTTCTGAGGCTGATTTAGTCATTGAAGATTTTAATAATTTATTAAGAAATGTTTAGGGTTTTCCTAAACTTTTTTTATAATCTTTTTTAAAACTTTAAAAAAATGAAAAATATGTCATTTTTTGAAGAAGAAAACCACTTTCAATATTGAATTTTTCACAAATTTATTATATTATAATAAAAGAAGTAATTTTATTAAAGGTTGTGATTGTATGGAATATATAGCTAATAAAGAAATGGTTGTTATTTTTGATAAAAGAATGGGACTAGAAACAATTTCTTCAAAGCTTGCTTTATTAAGTGCAGAGCAAATAAAGAAATTCTTTACTGAACGTTCAACAAAAATACCAAGAAAAATAAATTCAATGGCACTTACTAGTGCTTTAAATCAAAGAATAGTAACTTTAAATTCACATTCATTGACTAAGGATGCATTTGCTAAACTAGATTCTTATGAAAGTTTTTCAGAATTTCAACTTCAAAATTTATTTGAAAAAATAGGTAATGAAGATGATTATTTTTTATATCGTAAAAATTTATGGAAGTTAATTATAAGAAACCATATAGGTTTAAATTTACAAGATGGTGAAATTAGTCGTTTAATTAATATGAAAAAACATCAAGTTGAAGATTTTGTAACTTATTCTAAGGCTATTTTTAGTTCATCATTAGACCAACCAAAAGAATTTGATGCTTATCCTGCTAACAAATTTGAATCTCTTTTAAATGTCTCATTTTCTCAAGATGAGATTCGTTCTTTAGGAATTAAATATGGATTTGAAATTCCGGTAAGATTAAAAAAAGATGATTTATTAGTTTATGTTAAGGATATGATGAAAGCTAAAAGAAAATTAACATTAGCTTTACAAAAACAATTAAATGCTATGACTATTACTCAATTAAATGAATTTTGTAATATGCATGAATTAGGAATATCTTCTTCTATGAAAAAAGAAGAATTAATAACTTTATTTCTATTTTTAGTTAAACAATCTAAATTTGCACATCTAGAGGCTAAAACTATTATAGCTCCAGATTTTGTTAAACCTCTTAAATTTAGAGTTGATTTAGATGTTGTAGATAACTTTAAAAGAGGTATTCCTAAAAAAGTTATTTATTTAGAATCTGAAGAAAGTGAAGTTGTTGAAGAAAATAATTCTAATTTAGTTGAAATAGAAGATGAACATATAAAAGCTCAAGATCAAATGATTGCTGATATTATTAAACAGTTATTACCATATTTAAACATTGATGAGGAAACTGCTCAACTTGCAATTAAAAATGGTATAAATTTACCAAAACAAAAAAAACCTGCAAAAACAATAAATTATCAAAAAAAAAAGAATTAACTTATAATGGTCCATTATCTAGTGATAATGAAGACGTAAATAATAAAGAAAATCAATATGACAAATCTGAAAATGATAAAATAATTGATAATTTATTAGAGAAAATGAATAATCTAGAAAATGATGATTTATCTAGTAAACCTAAAGAAAAAGAAGAAATTAATATTGATGATTTACTTAATAAATTAGAAGAAAAATGTCAACAAATTGATGATTCTATAAATGAAATAAAAGAAGAAGATCAAATAGACGATTCTATAAATGAAATAAAAGAAGAAGATCAAATAGATGATTCTATAAATGAAATAAAAGAAGAAAATCAAATAGACGATTCTATAAATGAAATAAAAGAAGAAAATCAAATAGATAAAGAATTTATTGATGAAGAATTTATTGATGAGTATGATGATGAAGATGATGATTTTGATTTTTCTATACCAATAGATGAAGAAGAATCAGATAATATTGAAACTAATAAATCAGTTGATTTAGATCAAATTGAAAATTTAGTTAATGAAAGCTATGATGATGAATTTAACCCATATAAAATAGATGATTTGTGTCTTAATAGTAAAGAAGATTTAGAACAAAAGGAAGAAAATAGTATGGAAAAATTAGATGATGAGGCTTTATTAGAAGAAATTGTATATAGTTCATGTAGGGCACTTATACCTGTTGGACCGTTAATTGATTTAACTGTTAATAAACAAGATGAGGTTAATTTTGACTTTAATCCATATTATAAAAGCAAAAAAATTAAAAGAAATTATAAAACTTTAATTATTTCATTAAGTACTTTAATTACATTTGTTATTATGATTATTTTAGTATTTGTCATTTTAAAGTTTTTGAAATAAGAGGTTATATGAAAGAAAAAGTTTTAAAATATACTCCAATGATGGAGCAATACTTAGAAATAAAAAAAGATTATCAAGATACAATTCTTTTTTACCGTGTTGGTGATTTTTATGAGATGTTTTTTGATGATGCTCATATAGGAGCTAAAGAACTTGAGCTTGCACTAACAGGAAAAGATGCAGGTGTTAAGGAACGTGTACCAATGTGTGGCGTTCCTTTTCACGCTTATGAGCCTTACGCAGAAAGACTTATTTCTAAAGGTTATAAGGTTGCTATTGTTGAACAAGTTGAAGATCCGAAAGCAACTAAAGGAATTGTTAAGCGAAGCGTAGTTAAAATAATAACACCTGGAACTATCGATTCAGGTTTAAATGATAAAGAAAATAATTATATTGCAGGTATTTATCAAATAAAGAATAAATATGTTTTATGTTATATAGATTGGTCTACTGGGGAAGGATATATTACTAAATTAGATAATTTTGATGTTTTAGGTAATGAATTATTATCTTTACATATTAAGGAAGTAGTTGTTAATAGTAATTACAATAATCAAAAATTACAAGAATTTGTTAAGATGAATCAAATAGTTTTATCTAAGGTCAATGATTATTTAATACCAGATAATTTAGTATCTATTACAACAGATATTGATGAAGAATATCATCCTGCTATTGGTGTTTTAATTCATTATTTCATAGAAACTAAAAAAATAGTACCAACACACTTAAAGAAAATTAAAAATTATATAAATGAACAATATCTTCATTTAGATGCATTTACAAAAAAGAATTTAGAATTATGTGAAACACTAAGATTTAATAATAAATCTGGTTCATTATTATGGCATTTAGATAAATGTGAAACTGCAATGGGTTCAAGGATGCTTCATAAATGGATTGATAAGCCATTACTTGATATTAATGCTATTAATAATAGACTAAATTTTGTTGAATGCTTTAATAATAATTATTTAATTAAAACTCAAATAAAAGAATATTTTAAAAGTGTTTATGACTTAGAAAGAATTATTGGAAGAATTGCATCAGGTAATGCTAATGCTAAAGATTTAGTTTGGTTAAAAAAATCATTACAATATATTCCTGAAATTAAGTTGTTATTATCTAATTTAAATTTAGAATCTGCTGCTGTTTTTGCAAATAATATTGTTGATCATCAAGATTTATATAGCATTTTAGTTAATGCACTTGTTGATAATCCACCATTATCAATTAAAGAAGGTGGAATGATTAAAGAGGGTTTTAATTCTAAACTTGATGAAATAAAATCAATTTTAACTAATAGTAAAGAATGGATTTTAAATTACGAATTAAAACAAAAAGAAATAACTGGTATTAAAACTTTAAAGGTTGGTTATAACAGGGTAACTGGATATTATATAGAGGTTTCTAAAGGTGCAATAGCTAATTTACCTGAAGATATTGGTTATGAAAGAAGAGCTACACTAGCTAATGCTGAAAGATTTATATCAAAAGAATTAAAGGAATATGAAGATATTGTTTTACATTCTAATGAACAAATAGTTTCTTTAGAGTATGAAATATTTTCATCTCTTAGAGCTTTAGCTGCTAAATATATTGAATCTCTTCAATCTTTGGCTGATAATTTAGCTACGATAGATTGTTATATTTCTTTGAGTGATATTGCATGCGAATATAATTATATTAGACCCTCATTTAATAATAATAGAAGAGTTAATATTGTTGATGGAAGACATCCTGTGTTAGAAACTATTATGAAATCTGGTTATATTGTTAATGATGTAGATATAAATGCTTATAATATGATATTAATAACAGGACCTAACATGAGTGGTAAATCTACATACATGCGTATGCTTGCAACAATTGCAATACTTGCTCAAATTGGTTCATTTGTACCTGCTAAAAGCGCAGATTTAATGATTTTTGATGCAATTTATACAAGAATAGGTGCATCAGATGATTTAGTATCAGGTCAATCAACATTCATGGTAGAAATGATGGAAGCTAATTATGCTATATCTAATGCAACTAAAAATAGTCTTATTTTATTTGATGAAATAGGTAGAGGTACAGCTACATATGATGGTATGGCACTTGCTCAAGCTATTTTAGAATATGTTCATGAAAGAATAGGGTGTGTTACTTTATTTTCAACCCATTATCATGAATTAACTTCACTTCAAGATAAATTAAAACGATTAAAAAATGTTCATGTTGAAGCTAAAGAAACCGAAAATGGAGTAGCATTTTTACATAAAGTTTTAGATGGACCAACTGATAAAAGCTATGGTATAAATGTAGCAAGCCTTGCTGGACTACCAAAATCATTAATTGAAAGAAGTAAAATGATTTTAGAAGCCTTAGAAAAGGATTCTAATACTAAAAAAGGTGTTAATTTAGATTTATTTAATTTTTTGGAATATGAAAATAAAGAAGAAGTTAAAAAAGAAACTAGAGCTGAGAAAATAGAAGCAAGATTAAAAGAAATTGATTTAAATATGCTGACTCCTATAGAGGCTTTAAAGCTACTTTATGAATTAAAGGAGGTATAGTTATGGGAAATATTGCTAAAATGAGTACTCATTTAGCTAATATGATAGCTGCCGGAGAGGTTGTTGAAAAACCAAGTAGTGTTGTAAAAGAACTAGTTGAAAATTCAATAGATGCAAAAGCCACAACTATTCGTGTATTTTTAAAAGAAGGTGGCTTAAAAGAAATTAAGGTAGTAGATGATGGAATTGGTATGGATTCTAGTGATGTTTTATTATCATTTCAGCCACACGCAACATCTAAAATTAAAAATGAATATGATTTATCAAGAATATTATCACTAGGCTTTAGAGGTGAAGCTATTGCATCTATTGCTGCTGTAAGTAAGATGCAAATAATTTCAAGCTTAGATGGTATTTCTGGATATCAAGCCTCATATCAAGCAGGTGTTATTAAATCTAGTGGAGAGTTTTGTTCAAATAAAGGAACAACAGTTATAGTTGAAAATCTTTTTTTTAATACTCCTGCTAGATTAAAATATTTAAAACCTGCAAAAAATGAATTTGCAAGTATATCATATTTAATGGATAAAATAGCTTTAGCTCATCCTGAAATAAGATTTATGCTTATAAATGATGATAAAACTTATTTATCTACTACAGCTTCAAATAACAGTATATCTTTAATGGGAGAAATTTATGGATTAGAGGTTGCAAAATCTCTAATAGAAAAAGAATTAATTATTGATGGTGTTAAAGCTAAACTTATATTAGTTAAACCTGAAATTTACCGAGCTAATAAACTTGAAATAACATTACTTGTTAATGGTAGATATGTTAAAAATCATAATATTACTAATGCTATTATTGATGGTTTTAGAACTTACCTGCCTATAGGTAAATATCCTATAGCTGTTTTATATTTAGAAATAGATCCGTTACTTATTGATGTTAATGTTCACCCTAGTAAAACAGAAATTAAAATTTCAAATGAGGAAGAAATCATTTCAAAACTTATTGATGTTATATCTACTTCTTTAGAATCTACTATACTTATTCCAACTAGAAATGCATATACTATTGATAATAATAAAGGTTATAAAAAAGAAAATATTTTTGAATTACCACGTGTCGAAGTAAAAGAAGAAATTATTAATAATTCATATATATTAAATGAAAATATAAATCAATATAATAAATATAATATTTCTGATGAAATTGAAATTTTAAAAGAAAATAATGAAGAAAAAATAGAAAAAAATAATAATGAAATTATAGAAGAAAAAAGTGAAGAACCTATTATAAATAATCAAACTAAAATTCCTTATTTTGAATATATTGGTCAAGCCTTTGGTACTTACTTATTATTTCAAAATGATGAAGGATTATATTTAATGGATCAGCATGCAGCCGCAGAACGAATCAATTATGAAAAAAATTATGAAATTTTAGGTAAACCTAATCAACCTACTATTGAACCTTTAATTCCTATAATGCTTTCCCTAACTAAAAGTGAATCTTTATTTATCAGTGAACATTTAAATGAATTTGAAAAAATAGGATTTAAATTAGAAGAAATTTCTCCTACAGATTATATTATAAGACAAATACCTTTAT
>CAZQOM010000051.1:0-7948 GCA_964595145.1 uncultured Anaeroplasmataceae bacterium
CCATTAGGTACTATTGTTGAAACGAATTGTATTTTTGAAAATGATCAAGTAAAGCCTATTGTATCTAATCCTTTAACTCTTCCAGTTTTGAATATGGTTTTAAATGCAGCAAACAATATAGATACTTTGTATGATGGTATTAAAAAACGAGATTTAGATATAATATTTTCTTGTTTTATGAATCAATCATTATGTTCTAATTTATCAATAGAAGATGGATTTAATTTATTTAAAGAAATGGTTTTAAATACAAGAAGCTATCTAGATGAATATTTTGATATTGATAATTATTTTAATAATAAATAATATATTCCAAGCAAATGCTTGGAATTTGTTATTTTATTATGTTTTAAAGCATATTTTTTAATGGTGAAACAAATAAAGCTTCATACTGCATTTATATTATAAGAAAGGAGTAATAATTAATTTGGTTATTAATTATTACTAAATTAATTATACGTGATAAAATGATAGTACTTACTGGTGGTAAAACTGGTGGACATATAATTCCATTAATTTCTATTGCTAAAACAGTTAATAATTCATATTATATTGGTAGTATTAATTCATTAGAAGAAAAATTATGTAAAGAATTTAATATTAATTTTAAAGGATTAGATTTAAAAAATAATAACATATTTAATATAATTAAATGTCTTTTTAAATTGAAATTAAAAAATGTTGATATGGTTATTTCTACAGGTGGTTATGTTTCTGTTCCGGTTTTACTTTATGCAATTATTCATCGTATTCCAATATATTTGATAGAAGAAAATCTTATTATTGGAAGTACTAATCATTTTTTTAGTTTTTTTGCAAAAAAAGTTTTTACTGCTTATAAGATTAGTAATAAAAAGAAATTTATTACATCGGGTATACCACTTATTGATGATTATGAAAAAAATAATATTAAAATAGACTATGATATATTAATTATAGGTGGTTCATTAGGATCTAAACCTTTATGTGATCTTGCGATAAATTTATCTAAAGATTATAAAGTATTATTAATTGCAGGTAGATTTTATAATGATTATCAAGAAAATAATAATTTAATTATATATGATTATATAAATAATCTTAGAAATTATATATCAAAATCTAGACTAGTTATATCACGAGCTGGTGCAGTTACAACATATGAGATATTTAAAGAAAATGTTTTATGCATAGTTGTTCCTAGTCTAAATACGAAAAAAAATCATCAATATTTAAATGCCTTATATTTTGAAAAATGTGGATGTGCAAAATTATTTAAAGAAAATGAATTAAATGAAATTAATAGGTATATAAAGTATTTATTTAATAATAAGGAAATAGCAAATAGAATGCTTGTTAATCAAAAAAATATTATAAATAATAATTCTATAAATATAATTAAAAAGGGAATCGGATATAATGTTTAAAAAATATGTTATTGATAATAATTTAGGCACAATAGAAACAGGTTATTCATTTAAAGATTTAACTACTATTGGATGTGGTGGAATAATAAATATATTATATACTCCTAATTCAATTAAATCTTTACAAAAAGCTTTTTTATTTATTAATGAATTTGAGTTAGATTATTTTATTTTAGGTAATGGAAGTAATGTATTAGCCTGTTTAGATAAATATGATTTAATAGTTATAAATTTAAGACGATTTAAATATTCATATAAAATAAATGATAATATTATTAATATTAGTGCATTTTATCCTACAATAAAATTAGCCTATGATTTAGCTGAAGAAAAATTAGGTGATTTAAGTTTTTTAGGTGGAATACCAGGCCTATTAGGAGGAGCTATATATAATAATAGTGGTGCATTTAATGATGATATTAGTAAACATTTAATAGATGTAAGTTATATAAATAGTAACGGAGATATAGTTACAATTAATAAAGATAAATGTTTTTTTTCATATAGAGATTCTATATTTCATCATATTAAAGGAATTATAATAGAAGCAAATTTTAAAATAGAAAATATAGATACAATTGACATATTAAAAAAAAGAATAGAAAAAAGAAGAATTAGTCAACCATTTGATGTGAAAAGTATGGGGTCCATATTTAAAAATAATCCTTTAATTCCTGCTTGGAAAGTAATAGATGCCTTAGGTATGAGAGGATTTAGTATAAATAATGCATGTATAAGTTATAAACATTCTAATTTTATAATTAATACAGGTAATGCTAACGGAACAGATGTTTATAATTTAATAAATATTATAAAAAGTAGATCAGAACTAGAATTTGGAATAAAATTAGAGTATGAAATAACAATTATATAATTATTAAATAAAAATAATTTTTTATATAACTTTATATTGAAAAAATATGCCATTTAATGTAAAATAGATAAGAACTATTTTACTTTTTATTTAGTTATTTTAAATGGAGGGATACTATGATTTTTGATGAATTAGATTCTTTAGAGGCTGCAAAAACTAGAATACTTGTTATTGGTGTTGGTGGTGCTGGAAAAAACGCTATTGACCATATGATAGAAAATGAAGTACACGGTGTTGAGTTTATTGCGGTTAATACTGATGCCCAAGATTTAAAATATTCTAAGGCAAGAGATAGATTATTAATTGGTCGTAATACTACTCGTGGCCATGGTGCTGGAGCTAATCCTGATGTAGGACGTATGGCTGCATTAGAAAGTGAAGAAGAAATTAGAGAAATGGTTAGTGGAGCTGATATGGTTTTCATCGCTTGTGGTATGGGTGGTGGAACAGGTACAGGTGCTGCTCCTGTTATTGCTAAATGTGCTCGTGAAAGTGGTTGCTTAACTGTAGGCATTTGTACAAAACCATTTTTATTTGAAGGACCAGATCGTATGAATAATGCTGTTGCAGGATTAACAGCATTAAGAGAATATGTTGACACTTTAATTGTTATACCAAATCAAAGATTATTACAAATTGTTGATCCTAATACACCTATGCTTGAAGCATATAGAGAAGCTGATAATGTATTGAGAAAAGGTGTACAAGGTATTTCTGAAATAATTTCTATAAATGGTATGATTAATGTCGATTTTGCAGATGTTAAACACGTTATGGCTGATTCAGGTACAGCATTAATGGGTATTGGTGCTGCATCAGGACCTGATCGTGCTTTAAAAGCTGCTAGAAATGCAATTCGTTCATCTTTACTTGAAGTTACAATTGATGGAGCTACAGATGCAATAGTAAACTTTACTGCTTCAGAAAATTTAGCTGCAAAAGAAATAGAAATAGCTTTAGCTGAAATTAGAAATAATTGTGATAAAGATTTAAATATAATTTATGGTACAGCTTATAATAATGAACTAGGTGATGAGATGATTGTTACCGTTATTGCTACTGGATATGAATTAAAAGCTCAAAATAATGGTTATGATGAACTTGCATCTGAAATTTATAAAAATGTATCTGGAAATAATATTGAATATGAAGGATTATCTCATAATCATTTAAGTATTGATGATGAAGATGAAGTAGTTGATGATAGATCATCATTAGGTAAAGTTGGTGAAGCTTTTGATCTTAAAGTTAATCGTAAACAAGAAAAATTACGTTTAAAAGATGAAAAGAAAAAGAAAAAAGAAGAAGCTAAAGCAACAAAAACTGAACCTGCTGTTCATAAAGAATTTCCATCTTGGTTAAAAAAATAATTTAATATCATAAAATAAAAAGAGCAATTATATTGTGTAGCCATTAAATTGGACTAGAGAAATCTAGAAAAACTTAAGTGGTACTCTACAATATTGCTCTTTTTTTATAAATTTATTTTGATTTTTTTTAATGATTGTTTTAAATAAGATATATAATTTTTTCTTTCGTTAATAATATTTCTTTTTTGTTCTAAATCATTATTGTAATTATCTTGATTTAAACCTATTTTTAATAATTTAATATTTTTTTCAATATGATTATTTTGATTATTATATTCAACTTTTGCAAGCTTAATATCTTCATGAAGAGTTATATTTTTCTTTTTTGTCTCTTTATTTAATATTTTTGTATTAAATTTATATGCAATAGGAAGATGTTCTATTTCTTCATTTTTAGTCTTTATAAATAATTTTAATTTTAAATTTAAATCATTTAAATTATGATTCTTAATTTTATTAATATCATCTCTATCTTTTTTATATTTATTATCTTTATCTATATTTAATTGTTGATGATATATAACATTTCTTTCGTGATTAGAATTTAAAGCATAATATGATGCATAAAATTTATTACGATCTATATCTAATCTAGATTCTAAATAATTATTTTGCATTTTATAGTCGCTATAACATAAATTTAAACGATTTTTATATAAATTTAATTTTTCTGATAATAATCTATTTTCATCATCAATCTTTTTTTCATGAAAAAGCATTATATTATGATATTCGTTTTTATATTCTCCCATTTCCTTATTATATTTAATATTAAATATCTTAACATAATTATTAAAATCTAAACTACATAATGCCTGTCTTTTATTAATATCTTTATTACTTGCTTTTACAAATAAATCAAAAATAGTTGTTAAATTATTTTTAAAATTATTAATCTTTTTATTTAAATTGTTATTCAATTTATTTACTTTAATAATTAATTGTTTTGCAACTTTAGCAAATATTTGATTATTATTAAAATTAATTAATTCTTTATCAAACATATTAAATAAATCTTTTAATTTATTTTTTAAATCTTTATATAATGAAATATCAGCATTATACATTTTATTGATTTTTAGAGTTTCAGATTTATATTCTTTATTCTTTTTAATATAATCAATTCTTAAATTTTGAATATCATCATTGCATAATTTTATTATTTTAGAATAATTATCAATTTTTTCTTTATAATCTCTAATTTTTAATTCAGTTTGTTTGATAGTTTGTATAACAGAAGAATCCAATTTCTTTTTATTTTTATTTAATAATAACATTTCTCTATCATTTATTAATGTATATATTTTTTGTCTAAAATTATCGATTGTTTTGTTAGAACTATCAATTTTATCTAAAAATTCATTTTCTTTATTTTTAATTTCTGATATTGCATTTTCATAATTTTCTTTAGTTGATTCTAAAGATTTCTTATATTTAAAATCAAAAACATAGTTCATTTTTTCAGTAATAATTATATCTAAATTAGAACTTAAATCAATTTGCATTTTTCTTAAAAAATGAATAAAGATTTCTAATAATTTATTTAAAAATGATTCTAAATAACGATAATTTTCTTCTGTTGGATATATGTCATTTAATATAATATGGCATACATTAATAAAATTTCTTTTAAATGAATCTAAAAATTGATTATTAGAAGTTATAATTGTTTCAAAATAATCTATATCATTGTTAAGTAGATTATTAAAATAATTTTCTTTTGAAATTTCTAAATCATGATTGTTAATAATTTGAGTTTTAATTTTAGAAAAATTCTCATTTAATTCTTCTTTTTTTATTGCATAAGAAGTAGAAGTATTATTTTTTTCTAATATTAAATTTTCTAAGATAATTTTTATCTTTTTTTCTTCAAAAGCTCTTTGATTTTCTATATCAATTTTTTTATAACCATAATCTTTTAATAATTTGATGCTATTGATATTAAATTTATATTGAATTTGATTAAATTCTTTTAATAATTTATTTTTTTCTATTTCTAATAAATTAGATGTTTCTTCTAAGTATAGATGTGATTTATAATTATCTTCTAAATAAGTTAATACTAAATCATTTATTTTTTTATTTGCATCTAGTTCGATTTTATAAGTATTTATTTTATTTTGTATTGTCTCTATTTTTTTATAATAATTAGCACTAATACCATCGAAATTTCTTTCTAATAGTTTAGTTCTAATTTGAGATTGACATCTTAATAAATTAGCTTGTTGTGAAAACTTATAGTTAGCATTTTTGACGTTATAATTAAATTCATTTGCATAGAAATTTTCATTTTCTTGATAATATTTATTATCAAATTGTTCTTGATTATTTATTTTTTTTATAGAATAGTTTTTATCTATTTCTAAAAAATTTTTATTATTTTTATCTCTTAAAGATTTAATAGTATTTTCCTTAGTTAAATCTAAAATAATTAATTCTTGATTCTTTTTTAAAGTATTGACATTAATTAGATGCATTTTATTTTTGTATTTAATTAATTGATTAGTAATTTTATCAAAAGAAGGAGAAGCTTTATATATTTGTTCTAATTGATTATGAAAATTAATAGTTTGATTATATATATTTGTATAATACTGTCTTTTTAATTCTATAATCTTTTTTTCATATTCTTTTTTTGTTAAATTTGCATTTTCATCTATTTCATTAATTTTAGTAACAAACTCTTTTAATAAAGCTTGAGATTTTTGTTGATAATTTGTTTTTTTATTTTCTTTTTCAATATTTGCATCATTTATTGATTTATTATATTCATTTCTTGCTTTATCTATAATTTTATTTTTTTCATCAGCAATTTTTTTGATATTTTCGTTTAAATTAGCACTTTCTTGACGATATTTTTCTTTCATACCACTTTTTTCATTTTCAAGTGCTGTAGTTATATTTTTTAATTCTTGTTCTTGAATATTAATTAAATTTTCAATTTTTTTAATGTTATCATTGTAAGAATTAATTATTGATTCTTTATCTAAAGTATATTTATCTTTTAATTTATTTTTTATTATTTCTGATGCTTCATTTCTTTTTTCTACAATTAGTAAATATGATTCTTTTAATTCATCTTTTTGATAATCAAATCTTTTTTTAGCTTCATTATAATCATTTTCTAAAATATTTTTATTTTGTTCTGAAGTAGCTATAAAATAATTATATTCAACCTCATATTGTTCTATTTTATAACTAGTGTCTTTTTTAGTTATTTCAAGTTTGCTTTTAAGTTTTTCAATAGCTTCTACATAATCTTTATTAATATTTTTAATATTTTTATTATAAGAATCATTTAATACTTTTATTTTTTGTTGATATTTATTATAAAATGAATTACTTTTTTTATTATATTCATTAGCTTCTTTGTTTAATTTAGAAAATGTTTCATTTAGTGTAGAAGTCCATGAGTTTAATGCATTTTTTAAATATTCTAATTTAGAAAAAGTTATAGGGTCATTTTCATCAATAATAGAAAAATCTTCAATGATTTTTTTATAATCTTTTTTAAAATCTTCAATGATTTTTAGATTAGTCATTTTACGACCCCCTTACTTGTTTTGATATCTAATTTATTATATAATTATTTTATAAAATAGTCAAAGAAAAAGGTTGATGTTTATGAAATGTTTTTGTGAATGTACTAAAATAACTAATATAATCCAAAAAGAAGAAGTTTTAATATGTCCTAAATGTGGATTAATTAGTAAAGTTAAAATAGTTTCTAATAAATTAGAAAAACAAAGATATGACATGCATATTTGTGATGTTGGATATAAGAAATATATGAATAATATATATTTATCTATAAAAGATTATTTAATGGGAGATTGTTTGGATTATGGGTGTGGTAAAATACATTTACTTTCTGATATAATTAATGAAAATAAAATAAAATGTGACTATTATGATTTATATTATTATCCAATACTAAATAATAAAAAATATGATACTATTATTTTAGTAGAGGTTTTTGAACATTTAAAAGAACCATATGAAGAATTATTAAAAATAAAGCGCATGTTAAATGAAAATGGTAGAATAATAATTATAACAAAGCCATATGAAGAACCTTTAGATAATTGGTGGTATTTTAGAGATATAACACATATAAATTTTATTAATAAAGATACGCTTAATTATTGGAATTTAAATATGAATATAATTAATATTAGAAAAGATATTTTTATTCTTAATTGCATATAATAAAATTGGTGATTAAATGCTTGAACATATTGTTAAAAATGGTGAATCAATATATGATATCCTTAATATGTATCATTTGGATATAGAAA
>CAZQOM010000052.1:0-7754 GCA_964595145.1 uncultured Anaeroplasmataceae bacterium
GATGTTATGAGAAATATCTTACATTGTTCTAGTAAAACTAAAGTCGGAGATACAATGTTAGAATTAGATACACAAAGAGAAATTGCTTTATTTTATTATTTAAAGAAAAAAGAAATTTAATTACTTTTAAATTTTATAAAAATGGTGTATCATAATAACGAGGTGTTTTTATGAAAAAAATTTTTATTGTTTTATTAATGATTTTATCTTTAAGTTTTTTATCATGTAAAAGTGAAGAAAAAACAAAAGCTAATATTTATTTACCAGATGGTACTCCAGCTTTAGCATTAGCTAATGTTTTAGCTGATGAAATAGAAAACACTACATTTAATATTGTTCCAGCATCAGAAATAGCTGCAAGAGTTGCAACAAATGATTGTGATATGGCAATAATGCCAACTACTGCTTCAGTTCAACTTTACAAAAAAGGTATAAAACTAAAACTTGCCAGTGTTAATGTATTTGGTAATTTATACGTTGTAGGAACAAAAAAAATAGATAATTTAAAAGAATTAGTTGGTAAAAAAGTATTTACTACAGGTTCTACTACTTTACAAATGTTAGACTATGTTTTTAAAAATAATAATATAGCATATGAAGAATCACAAGAGGTTATTTTAGAAAAAGTTGCAGTTTGTCTTGCAAGTGATGCAACAGAAATTATACCTAAATTAAAAATGGCTATGAACAATAATGAGGAATTATATGCGGTTTTAGGTGAACCTCAGGTTACTAAAGCTACTACAATAATTTCTGATTTAGAAATATCATTTGATTTACAAAAGGAATATAAAAAGATTACTGGCTATGATGGTTATCCTCAAGCTTGTTTGGTTGTCAAAGAAGATTTTTATAATAATAATTCTAAATATGTTAATAATTTTTTAAATAAATTAGCTTCTAATACTACTTATTTAGAAAATAATGTTGATAATTTATCATCATTATTTAAAAAATATGAAAGTAATCTAGCTAATATGACATTTACTTTAGATACAATAAAAAGATGTAATGTTAGATTAGAACTTTCTAAGGATGTTAAATCTTCAGTTATGGGTTATATTAAATCATTATTAAATATTGATTTAGATGATAATTATTTTTTACTTTAGGAGGAGTATATGAAAAAACTGCTAGTTAATTTAATATATTCACTAGCAGTAATACTATTCGTATTATTAATATGGTATATTGCTTGTTGGTGGATAAATGTAGATTTAATATTACCTACACCCTATCAAGCATTTTTTAATTTATTTCAATATTTAAAAATGAAAGAATTTTGGGTATCATTAGGTTATACATATTTAAGATGTTTAGAAAGTTTTATAATAGCTTTTATAATTGCTATTACATTTTCCTTATTATCTTATGCATTTAAAACATTTGAAAAAATAATAAATCCATTTATGGCTGTTATTAGAGCTATTCCAACAATGTCAATAATATTGATTTTAATAATCATTATTAGTCCTAAATTAACACCAATTATAGTTTCAGGGATTGTTATTTGTCCAACTTTATATCAAACTTTTTTATCTGGATTTAAACAAATAGATTATAAACTTATTGAAATGGCTAACGTTTATAATGTTAAAAAAATAGATCAAATAAAAAACTTATATATTCCTTTTATGAAACCTATTATAATAGACAATTCAGCAACAACATTTAGTTTAAATATCAAACTTGTTATAGCGGCTGAGGCTTTAGCTTTAACTAGAAATAGTATAGGTAAGCTTATGCAATATGCTAAGATTAATTTAGAGGTTGAAAAGCTTTTTGCGTTAACTATTATAGCTATTATATTAAGCTATATAAGTGAAGCCATAATGAAAATCTTAAAGAAGGTGATGAGTTATGATTAAATTAAAAAATGTTAGTAAATCATATTCTAATATAAAAATATTTGATAATTTCAGCATAGATTTTAAAGATAATAAAATAACTTGTATATTAGGGAAAAGTGGTGTTGGTAAAACTACACTTTTAAATATGATTTCAGGTATTACAAATCATGATGGAATTATTTTAAAAGAAGGTAGAATTTCTTATATATTTCAAGAAGCCAGACTATTACCTAATAAAACAGTTAAAGAAAATATATTATTTACATCACCTAATTTAAATGATGATAAAATAGATGAAATGTTAAATATATTAAAAATTAATGATAAAAAAAATATATTAGCTTCAAAATTAAGTGGTGGAGAAGAAAAAAGAGTAAGTATAGCTAGAGCTTTTTTATATGAACCAGATATAATATTAATGGATGAACCATTTTCTTCATTAGATATAAAAATGAAATATGAACTTATATCATATTTTTCTAATATATGGAATAATAAAAAAAATACTGTTATTTTAGTTACCCATGATATTGATGAGGCTTTATTGTTAGCAAATAATATTTTAATACTAGAAAATGGTAGAATAACCAAAGAATTTAATATAGATAGTACTATACCTAGAAATATAGGTGAAAATGACCAAATAAGAAATGAAATATTAAACTATTTATTGAAAAATAGTTAGGCTATTTAAAAATAGTCTTTTTTCTTTTCGTTGTAAATTGATTATTTAAAATAATTTTGATATAATGTTAAATTAGAAAAGAGGGTGATGTAGTTGAAAAAATTTATAGCTGCGATAATTTCTTTAAGTACTACAGTTATATTTTCTTATTTAGCTTATTACTATTTTAAAAATGTAACTTTATTTATTCTTTATTTATCTTTAGCTGCAGTTTTTTTAGTTTGTACTGCAGTTTCTATTATGCTAGTTTTAAATAAAAGAAATGTTGAAAAAATATCATGGTTAGAAAATAGACTTAATGCTTGGAACTCTATTTCACATCACGTTTCTGCAGCAGGAGATGAGGCATTTAATAAATTGCCTATAGGTATTGTTGTTTATGATACTAATATGGAAGTTAAATGGGCTAATGATTACGCTAGACATGTATTTAAGGATAGCTTAATTAATAATTCATTAGATTCTATTACTGATGGGTTGATTGCTGAATTAAATGAAGGTAAAGAAAAACTTATTATTAGTGCATATGATTTAAAATTTGATGTTATTCACAATGTTGAAAATAGAATACTTTATTTCTTTGATGAAACTTATCGTGAACAGACAATAAAAAAATATAATAATAGAATAACTGCCTTTGCATTAATCGATATTGATAATTTAGACGGCTCTTTAAAAAGATATGATGTTCAAGAACAGGCTAACATTAGAGGGCAAATATTAGGTGTTATTTCTGATTGGTTAAATAGTTTTGGTTGTTGTTTAGAGTCATTATCTGACGATCAGATGTTTGCTGTACTTGATTATGAAGCATTAAATAAAATGATTACTGATAAATTTTCTGTTTTAAATGAGGTTAGAGAAATATCTAATAAAAACCATTTAAAGGCTAGTATGTCTATGGGTGTTGCTTGTTTTGATGTTGAAGCTTCTGAATTAATTAATTTAACTCAAAATGCAGTTGAGCTTGCTGAAAAGCGCGGTGGAGATCAGGTTGTTGTTAATATCCAAAATCAAAAAATTCAGTATTTTGGTGGTAATTCTAATTCTCTTGAAAAAAATACATTAGTAGAAGCACGTATTCAAACTATGGCTTTAAAAGAAGCTATAGAGTCAAGTAGTAATGTTTTAATTATGTGTCATGATTTAGCTGACTGTGACGCAATAGGATCTATGCTTGCTGTATGGTATTTAGCTAATACAACAGGTAAGGATTGCAAAATGGTATTTGATCCTAAATTAGCTGACGTGACAGTTCAAAAGATTTTTGAAAAAATTAAGAATATAAATGATAAAACAATATACAATTCGTTTATATCTAAATCTGAGGCTAGAGACCTTATTCGTAGTGAAACATTATTAATAATGACAGATACTCAATCACCAAGACTTGCAATGTTTCCTGATATTTTAGCACAGGTAAATAATGTATCTGTTATTGACCATCATCGTGCTAGTGATGCAGGATATAGTCAGCCTGTTTCATATTATGTAGAAACATCTGCATCATCTACTGTTGAACTTGTATCAGAAATGTTTTTATTCTATAATAATACTATAGAATTAGAACCGCTTGTTGCATCTATAATGCTTGCAGGTATTGTACTTGATACAAATAATTTTACCTATAGAACTAGAACTAGAACATTTGAGGCTGCATCTACTTTAAATACGATGGGTGCTGATATGGGACTTGTACATAGACTACTTAGAAATTCATATGAAGAAGAACATACTCTTGCTGAGGCAATGGTTAATGCACTTATTTTTGAAAAAAGATTTGCTATTGTTGCAGAACCTGAATCAAGATATGTTCCTGATAGAACAACTCTTGCTAAAATTTCTGATAAATTATTAACTATTGAAGGAATTGAGGCTGCATTTACTATAGGTAGAATTGATGAGAATTTAATTGGTATTTCAGCTAGAAGTATAGACATTAATGTTCAAATAATAATGGAAGAAATGGAGGGTGGTGGCCATTTTAATGCTGCTGCTACTCAGCTTTCTGGTGTTTCAATATCAGAAGCTAAAGAAAGATTGATTGAAATATTGAAAAGAGATTATATAGACTTAGGAGATGGTAAAATGAAGGTTATTTTAATTTCAGATGTTAAAGGAAAGGGTAAAAAGGATGATATTATAGATGTTGCTAATGGTTATGGTAATTTCTTAGTTACTAATAATCTTGCTATTTTAGCAACAGACGAAAATTTAAAGACTTTAGTTTTAAATCAAGAACAAGCTAGAATTGATAATGAAAACAGAAGAAATGTTTTAAAGAAATTAAAATCAGAGATTCAAGACAAATTTATTTCTGTTTACATTAAAGTTGGAGCTGATGGTAAAAACTTTGGCCATATTACTACTAAATATATTTGTGAAGAGTTTGAAAAACAAACAGGTATTCACTTAGATAAGAAAAAGGTTGAATTACCAGCAGATATTAATTCAGTAGGTATTTTTACCGCAAATGTAAGATTAGATAAGGATATTATTGCAACATTCGAAATAAATGTTATTGAAAAATAAGGGGGATGTATATGCAACATTTACCAACAATACCAGCAAATACTCAAGCTGAAATTGCTTTGCTTGGTTGTATTTTAATAGATGAAAATTTAATGATTGAACTTTCTGATTTACTCGTACCTGATGATTTTTATGATGCAAAGAATCGTTTGATTTTTAGAGCAATGTTAAATTTATCTAAGGAAGGTAAAAATATTGATATTACTACAGTTGTATCTACGCTTGAAAAAAGTAATTTATTAGAACAATGTGGTGGTATTGAATATTTATCATCTATAGCTGATAGAAGCTATTCTACACTTAATTTTGAAACTTATTGTGATTTAGTATATGAAGCTTCTATTAAAAGAAAATTAATTGATAATTTAACAAAACTTGCTCAAGATGGTTATGATAGTAAAATTGGAGCTTTTGATTATGTTGAAACTGTTGAAAAAACTATTTTTGAGTTATCAAAAAGAAGAAAAGTAGATAGTTTTAGAAATATTTCTGAGGTTAGTAAAAATGTATTAACCAATACAGAAAATAATGCAAGTAGAACTGATGAGGTTGTAGGACTTGATACTGGATTTGGTTCTTTAAATAAATATACGCTTGGATTTCAACCTGGACAGTTAATTATTCTTGCTGCTCGTCCAGCAATGGGTAAATCAGCTATGGCCATGAATTTAGCTGTTCGAATGGCTAGAGCAAATAAAGATGGACATGCTGCTGTTGCTATATTCTCACTAGAAATGTCAGCTGAACAATTAGTTGAACGTATGGTAGCTTGTGATAGTAATATTAGATTGAATAATATTAAAAATGGGCGTATTGGTGCTAAAAATGACTGGACTAGATTTAATACTGCTTGTAATAATTTAGGGCAATTAAATTTATATTTTGATGATTCATCAGATGCTAGTATTTCATCAATTAGAGCTAAATGCAGAAAATTGGCTAGTGAAACTGGACTAGATTTTGTTGTAATAGATTATCTTCAATTAATTGAAAGTGATAGTGCTAATGCTAAAGCATCTACTCAAGAACGTGTATCTAAAATTTCAAGAAGCTTAAAGCTTATGGCAAGAGAATTAAATGTTCCAGTATTAGCTTTATCTCAACTTTCTCGTGATGTTGAAAAAAGAGATGATAAAAAGCCAATTATGGCAGATTTACGTGATTCAGGTTCAATTGAACAGGATGCTGATATTGTTTTATTCTTATATCGTGAAGATTATTATAATAAAGCATCTGCAAGAAAAAATGAAGCTGATTTAATTATATCAAAGAACCGTTCAGGTTCAACAAGTGAAGGCTTACCATTTATGTTTGCGGGAGAGTATTCTCGTTTTACTGAAAAAAAAGAAGAATAAGGTGATTATATGATAGATCGTTTAAAAATAATGGATGAAAGATACGAAGAAATAAATAAATTATTATCAGATCCTGAGGTGGTTTGTGATGTTAAGAAATTAACAGAATTATCTAAAGAACAAAGAGGTCTTGAAAAAGCTGTTATGCTTTATCGTGAACAATTAAAATTAGAAGATTCTTTAGATGATTTAAAGGAAATGAAAAAATCTGATGATCCTGAGATGGCTTATATGGCTGAGATGGAATTAGAAGAAGCATTAAATAGAATTAACCAAATTTCTGAAGAGGTTAAGGTTTTATTATTACCTAAAGATCCTAATGATGAAAAAGATGTAGTAGTAGAAATAAGAGGAGCTGCTGGTGGAGATGAGGCTAATATCTTTGCAGGAGATTTATTCCGTATGTATTCTAAATATGCTGAATCTAAAGGTTGGAAGGTTGAAATATTAGACGCAATGCCATCAGAGATGGGTGGATATTCACAAATTCAATTTAAAGTTAGTGGTGAAATGGTATATTCATATTTGAAATATGAATCAGGTGCCCATAGAGTTCAAAGAGTTCCTGCAACTGAAGCTCAAGGAAGAATCCATACATCAACATCTACTGTATTAGTAATGCCAGAGGCTACTGAAATAGATTTTGAACTTGATATGGCAGATATAAGAGTTGATACTTACTGTTCATCAGGACCAGGTGGACAAGGTGTTAATACAACATATTCAGCTGTACGTGTAACTCATGTGCCTACAGGTATGTTTGTTGCGTGTCAAATACACCGTTCACAACATGAAAATAAAGCTACAGCTTTAGCTTTATTAAAAACAAGAATGTATGATCAAATTTTAAGAGAAAAAGAAGAAAAAGAAGGGGCTGAACGTCAATCATTAATTGGACGTGGTGACCGTTCAGAAAAGATTATAACTTATAATTATCCTCAAAATCGTGTTACAGATCATAGAATAGGATTTACAATTAATCGTTTAGATGCAGTAATTGATGGAAAACTTGATTTAGTAATTGAACAATTAATTAACGAGGACCAAAAAAGAAAACTATCTAATGGAGAAGCTTTAAAATTATAGTGTAGAATGACTTAGTTTACTAAGTCTTTCTACTTTTTAGGAGAATATTTATGAATATTTATGAACTTTTATCAACAAGTCCATCAATCAAAGGCTGTTTATCTAAAAATAGAGTTTTAATTGGTAATACTTGTGATGATTTTAATATGATGTTAGTTGCTTGTGATTTCTATTTATGAAATTCAAGCATTTTTATTGTTTTACATAATTTATATTTATCTCAAAAATATTATTATATTTTAATAT
>CAZQOM010000053.1:0-4642 GCA_964595145.1 uncultured Anaeroplasmataceae bacterium
CTCTTTAAAAAGCTATATAGCCCTCTTTGATTTATAATTTCCATTGGCTCTCCACCTAATAGAGTAAGTCCAGAAATCATAGGCTTTTTCAAAAAATTGATTAAATCATTCTCAACCTCTTTACTAAAAGGCTTGCCATAGCTAAAATCCCAAGCAATAGAATTAAAACAATTTTTACAATGATGATTACAGCCACTAACAAATAATGATATTCTAACACCTAAGCCATTAGCAATATCATATTTTTTTATCGAAGCATAATTCATTATAAATGAAGTACTCTTTCCTTGATTTCTTCTGTTCTACCTTGATTCCAAAATTGAGTACCGATATAACCACATGTTCTTCTTGCAACATTTAATTTATCTTGATCAGTATTACCGCAATTAGGACATTTCCAAACTAATTTATCATCAGCATCGCTAACTATTTGAATTTCTCCTTGATATCCACAACACTGGCAATAATCACTTTTAGTATTTAATTCAGCATACATTATTGTCTCATAAATATGTTGAATTAAAGCAATTACAGCTGGAATATTATTTTGTAAATTAGGAACTTCTACATAACTTACAGCTCCACCAGGAGATAATTTTTGAAATTTAGATTCTAATGTTAATTTACTAAAAGCATCTATCTTTTCTGTTACATGAACATGATAACTATTAGTAATATAATTTTTATCTGTAACACCTGGTATAACACCAAATCTTTTCTTTAAACATTTTGCAAATTTATATGTTGTAGATTCTAAAGGTGTACCATAAACACTAAAAGCAATATTAGTTTGATTTTTCCATTTATTACAAGCATCATTTAATTTTTGCATAATTTCTAAACCAAGCTTACTTCCCTCTTCTGTAGTATGAGATTGACCAATTAAAAATTTAACACATTCACTTAATCCTGCATATCCTAAAGATATTGTTGAATATCCATCAAATAATAATTTATCAATTACTTCACCTTTTTTAAGTCTTGCAAGACCACCATGTTGCCATAAAATAGGAGCTACATCACTTGGAGTACCAAGTAATCTTTTATGACGACACATTAAAGCTCTATAGCATAATTCTAATCGTTCATCTAATATTTGCCAAAATTTATTCATATCTTTATTAGAAGAACAAGCTACATCAACTAAATTTAAAGTAACAACACCTTGATTAAATCTACCATAATATTTACCTTTACCAGGAACATAATTTAGTGCGTTTGCAATATTACCTAAATGTATTGTAGAATCTGGTGTTAAAAAAGAACGACATCCCATACAAGGATAACAATCACCAACACCTAATTCATTAATTTTTAAGCTCTTCATAACTTTTTCTGAAATATAATCAGGAACCATTCTTTTAGCACTACATTTAGCTGCAAGCTCAGTCAAATAAAAATATTTAGAATTCTCATAAACATTATCTTCTTCTAAAACATAAATTAATTTAGGAAAAGCAGGAGTAATATATACACCTTTTTCATTTTTCACACCTAAAATTCTTTGTTTAAGCATCTCTTCAATAATCATAGCTAAATCATCACGAAGTCTACCCTCTAAAACCTCATTCAGATACATATATACCGTAACAAAAGGAGCTTGTCCATTAGTAGTCATTAAAGTGACAACTTGATATTGAATCATTTGACAACCCTTTTTAACCTCATTTTTTACACGCATTTCTGCGATATTTCTTATTTGTTCTTCAGATGCTTCTATATTTCCATTTATAAATTCTTCTCTTACTTCTTTTATTAATTTTTGTCTTGAAACATCAACAAAAGGAGCTAAATGAGAAAGTGTAATAGACTGTCCTCCATACTGACTTGATGCAATTTGTGCAATTATTTGTGTTGCAACATTACATGCTGTTGAAAAACTTTTAGGTCTTTCAATCATTGTTTCACTTATAACAGTACCATTTTGAAGCATATCATCTAAATTAACTAAACAACAATTATGCATATGTTGAGCAAAATAATCAGAATCATGGAAATGTATTATTCCTTCTTCATGAGCTTTTACAATTTCTTCTGGAAGTAAAAATCTTTTAGTTATATCCTTACTTACCTCTCCTGCCATATAATCTCTTTGAACACTATTTACAGTTGGATTTTTATTTGAATTTTCTTGTTTAACTTCTTCATTATTACACTCAATTAAACTTAAAATTTGTTCATCAGTAGAATTTGATTTACGAACTAATGCTCTTTTATATCTATATGTTATATATTTTCTTGCAATATTATAGGCTTTAATACTCATTAATTCATTTTCAACAAGATTTTGGATTTCTTCAACATTTAAAGCATATTTAGATTTCTTACATTGTTTTAAAACATTGTTTGCAAGTTCTAAAATAGTTGCTTCATCAAGCTGTTCTTTTTCCATAACATCACTATTAGCTTTACTAATAGCTTCTATAATTTTATTAATATCAAATTTAACTTCTGTTCCACTACGCTTGATAATTTTCATAAAAATAACCTCCTATAATATTTGTATAACCAAAAAGTAATTCAATCATAACACCTCATTATAGTGAAAACAATATGAAAACAATATTATTAATCTATTTTATTTTTTTTGACAAAATTATAAAAAAAATTTATAGTTTTTACTATTGACTAAAAAGATTATTATAAAAAAATGCTATGACATTTAATCATAGCACCAACTTTTATTCTTCTTTCATATTTCTTACTTTAGAATCATATTTCTTACGTTCAACAGTATCTAATATTTTCTTTCTTAGTCTTATCTTTTTTGGAGTAATTTCTACTAATTCATCTTCATTAATAAATTCTAAACAAGCCTCTAATGTTAAAACTCTAGGAGTTTTTAAAACAACAGTAGTATCTTTATTAGCAGAACGAGTATTTGTTTGTTGTTTAGCTTTAACAACATTTACAGCTAAATCAAGATTCTTATTAGCCTCTCCAACAATCATACCCTCATAAATATCTTCACCAGGAGAAATAAACATAACTCCACGATCTTCTAATGCGCCTATAGAATAAGCAGTAGATTGACCTTGAGCCATTGAAACTAATACACCTGTTGTTCTTTCAGCTATATTAATACTTTCAACAGGTCTATAATCAATAAAACTATGATTAATAATACCATACCCCTTTGTTGCGGTCATAAATTCTGTATTAAAACCAATTAAACCTCTTGAAGGAACAGTATATGTTAAACGAGTTTGAGTTTCAGTGTTAGTCATTGTTTCAAGAGTACCTCTTCTATTACCCATCATTTCAATAACAGACCCTGCAGCTTCACTTGGAACATCTATAATACAATATTCATATGGTTCTTGTTTTACCCCATCTATTTCCTTCATAATAACCTGAGGACGAGACACTTGGAATTCATAACCTTCTCTACGCATAGTTTCAATTAAAATACCTAAATGAAGTTCTCCACGTCCTGATACTAACCACTCTTCTGTATTACCTAATCTTTGAACTTTTAAAGAAACATCTTTTTGAACTTCTCTAAATAAACGTTCTTCAATTTTTGTTGCAGTAACACTTTTACCATCTCTACCACAAAAAGGTGATGTATTAGTACCAAAAGTCATTTGAACTGTTGGTTCAGATATATGAATTTTTTCTAAAGCCTCTTCTTTACCTTGTGTACATATAGTTTCACCAACAGATATATCAGATAAACCAGTTATAGCTACAATATCTCCAGCATAACCTTCTTTAATTTCAATTTTATCTAGACCTAAAAATCCATATAATTTTTGAATTCTAAATGATTTTATACTTCCATCTAATCTTATACAAGAAACAACTTCGCCCGAATGAATAGTTCCTCTTGTTATTCTACCAATACCAATACGACCAACAAAATCAGTATAATCTAATAAAGCAGGTTGAAATTGAAGTGGTGCATCCTTATCCATACTTGGAGCTGGAATTTCTTTGATAATTAAATCCAATAAAGCCCCCATTCCATTTTCTTGAGTTGTTATATCGCTTGAAAGTGAACAAGTATTATTTACAGCAGAAGCAAAGCATACTGGGAAATCTAATTCATCCTCATCACAACCTAAATCAATGAATAATTCTAAAACCTCATCAATAACCTCTAAAGGTCTTGCGGAAGGTTTATCTACTTTATTGATTACAACAATAGGTTTTAAATGAGCCTCAAAAGCTTTCTTTAATACAAATCTTGTTTGAGGCATTGTACCTTCATAGGCATCTACAACTAAAACAACACCATCAACCATTTTCATAATACGCTCTACCTCACCTGAAAAATCAGCATGTCCTGGAGTATCTAAAATATTAATTTTTGTATCTTTATATGTAATTGCAGTATTTTTCGCTAAAATTGTTATACCACGTTCACGTTCTAATGCATTAGAATCCATAACTCTATCTTCTATTTGTTGATGTTCTTTAAATGTATGTGAACTTTTTAAAAGCTTATCAACTAATGTAGTTTTACCATGATCTACGTGGGCTATAATCGCTATATTTCTTATTTCCATATCATTTTACCTCACAAAACACATAATATTATACCAAAAAAAAGAAAATATATCTATATAAAAGCGTTATTATATAAAAAAAAAATATAAATTTATAATTTAATACAAATATATTGTTTATAATATTATTT
>CAZQOM010000053.1:4652-7584 GCA_964595145.1 uncultured Anaeroplasmataceae bacterium
CGACGAATAGTGCCATTACCATGAAGCAGGGTAAATTCTTTTGCATCAGTAGGTAATATACCTTCCATTAATAGTGCTTGTGTATATAATAACTTAGCATATTTATCCAAACTTGATTTATCCTTATTATAAGCAACTTCTATTGCTTTAAATACTTCATGATTAGGATTTATTTCAAGAATTCTATCTGCCTTCATACCACGTCCTTGATGTTGGTTTTGTAATACTCTTTCCATTTCAAATGATAAACCATCACCTGAAGATAAACAACATGGTGCATCAACTAATCTTTTGGAGAAAATTACATCCTTACATTCTGGTAAAGCTTTTTTAATATCTTCTATAAAATCTTTCTTTTCTTCTTTTAATTCATCGATTTTTTTAGCTTCTTCTTCACCAATTAAATCTAAATCACCTTGATTGATTGACTTAAACTTAATACCGTCATATTCAGCTAATACCTGAAGCATAAATTCATCAACATCATCAGTTAAAATTAATACATCATAGCCTTTATTTTTAAGTAAATCCATTTGTGGAAGTTTTAATACTGCATCCTTATCCTTACCAACAGCATAATAAATTTCCTTTTGACCTTCAGCCATTGCTTCTTTATATTCACTAAATGTAATTCTCTTTTCTTGATTTAAACTAGATAATATAATTAAATCTTTTAAAGAATCCTTCTTAACACCATAATCTTCATATAAACCAAATTTAAGATTTATACCATAATCATTAAAGAATTCTTCATATTTTTCTCTATCATTTTTAAGCATTCTAGATAATTCTGCTAGTATTTTCTTTTCAACATTAGTTGCAATCTTCTTAATTGAACGATCTTCTTGTAACATTTCTCTTGAAATATTTAATGGTAGGTCAGCAGAATCTACTAATCCCTTAACAAATCTTAAATATTCAGGTATTAAATCCTTACATTTATCAAGAATAAATACACCCTTAGTATATAATTGTAAACCTCTTTCATTCTTATCATTAAATTCAAAAATAGGTTTTTTAGGAATAAATAATAACGCATTATATGTTAGCATACCTTCTACATTAACATTAATTGTAGTAATAGGGTCTTGATAATCCATAAATTTAGATTTGTAGAAATTATTTAATTCCTCATCAGTAACCTCACTTTTATTTTTCTTCCAAATAGGAAGCATTGAATTAATTGTTTCTAATTCTAAATGAGATTTAGGTTCTTCATCTTTTTCATCTTCTTTTTTCTCATCATATTTAGTAACCCATGTTTTAATAGGATATCTAACATAATCAGAATATTTCTTAACTAATTCTTTAATTTGATATTCATCTAAATATTCATCATAATTAATATCTTCAGTATTTTCTCTTAAATGAATAACAATTTTTGTACCATAATCATCTTTATCACACTCATCAATATCATAAGAGTCAAGTCCTAAAGATGAAAATAAATGTGCTGTATCATCTGTTACAGATTTAGTATAAACATCTATTTGACTTGCAACCATGAATGCTGAATAAAAACCAACACCAAATTGACCAATTATATCAACATCAGGAGTTTTTTCCTTTTCAATTTTTTCTAAAAATTCCTTACTACCACTTTTAGCAATAGTTCCTAAATGATTTATTAAATCATCCTTAGTCATACCAATACCATTATCACTGATAGTTAAAATTCTATTTTCCTTATCAGCTTCAATAACAATTTGATATTCATCTGCTGCCTTTGTTGTATCAGTTAAAGCTAAATAATGTCTTTTATCAATAGCATCACTTGCATTTGAGATTAATTCTCTTAAAAATATCTCCTTATGTGTATAAATTGAATTAATCATCATATCTAATAAACGTTTTGTTTCTGTTTTAAATTCCATTTTCTCTTTCATATATTTTCCTCCGTTTCAATTTATAATTAAATTATACTCTCTTATTTTGGCACTGTCAATAGTAGTTTGCCAATTTTTTTAATTTTCTTTAAAAAAATATAAAATGAAGTATAATGTTATTAGGTGATACTAATGCAAGAAGGATTTAAAATAAATTGTTACCAACTTAATAGAGCAATTAAAATTACAGTAGCAATACCTAATAATTATAACAATACTTCAAGGTTCTATCCTGTAATATATTTTTTAGATGGTCAAAACCTTTATAAAGATTGTGAATCATATAGTGGATACTCTTTTGATTTAGATTCAACAATAAAAAAATTAGCTTTAGAAGAAAAGGAAGCAATATATATTGGTATTGCTGCAGCAAACGATGAAGCAAGAAGAATTTCAGAATATCAAAATAATATTCTTGCAAATTTTATAATTTCATCTATTCACCCTTATTTATCGCAAAGATACAGAATGAATAATTATGTATATTGTTGTTGTTCTTCTATTGCATCTTATACTGGATTACTTTTAAATCAAAGTGATATTTTTAAAGGAATTATAATATTTTCACCTATTATTTCAGATGATAATATTAATAATATAATTAATAACAAAAATAATTTATGCTATATTTATTCAGGTAAAAATGAAAAAGAAAACAAATGTTTAAATACTGTTTATAAATTAAAAAACATACTTCCAAATGCTTGTATTAATTTAGATGATAATTCTATTCATAATGAAAGCCACTGGAAAACAAAACTTTATGATGCTTTAAGCTATCTTATTTTATAATTGGAATATATTACCAGTTCATATGACTGGTATTTTTTTTATAATAGGGGTAGGAGGTTTAAATAATGAAAAAAATATTTATTTTTATAATATGCTTTATTGTTATATTTATGTTTAATCCAATCACAAATATAAATGCAGGTTTTTTAGGTAGTATGGCAGGAATAGTAAATACAGACGGTGTCAATTTAACTGTCAGGTCTAATAATTCAACAAGTTCAAAAATTATCTCTAAATTAAAAGATAAAACATAT
>CAZQOM010000054.1:0-1542 GCA_964595145.1 uncultured Anaeroplasmataceae bacterium
ATAAATAATTATTAGCTATTAGCTTTTTAAAATGTAATTAAATAATTTTTTTACATCAGTATTTCTTAAAAATGGATATAGCTGACTCATTTCTAAATCCTTATATTTTCCATTAATATATTCATCTACTAATTTAGATAGAGCCTCCTGTGATACAAATGGTGCAAGTGTTATTAATGAGCAATCTATCTCCTTATTAATTGCCATCATAAATAATCTATCACAATCACTTGTATTTAAAAATGGGAATATAGCTTCAAAATCTAATTCTTTATAATTCTCTTTATTTTTTAAAATATCATCAACAAGCTCGGATAAATCCTCTGGCTCCATAAATGGCAATGCCTCTAATAGCTTATCAACCTTATTATTACTCTTTTTGTATTAGAAAAAATACCATTAATTTTATTAAAAGCCGTATTTAAATTAATATTTTCCCCATTAAATTGAATCCTAGATGATTCTAAGTCATCCTCTAGCTCTTCTAAGTCATCCTCAATAGAATCTAGCTCATTAATAATAGCTTCTATATCAGCAGTTTTATTATAAAGACTCGCTTTAAATGATTCTATTTTATTTAAAATATTTTGTTGTTTTTCCTTCTCTAAGACTCCATCTAATTCCTCTAATCTTAGTTCAAGCTCCTCTATTTTTGAAATAGCCTCCTCATATTTTTCAAGCATTTCTTCAAATTCATCCTTTTCATCATCACTTGAAAAAATTAATTCAGTCTTATTTTGGTAATTCATAGCCTCTATAGTGCTGATAGGCTCATACATCACCTTATTATTAATAATACTCTTTTTTAAAATCATAATTAATCAACCTTCCTTAGAAATTTTTGTTCATTTACAGTTAATTTCGGATACAAATCCTCTAAATTTACTTCTAATCTTTCCTCCTTGATAGCCCTTAAAAGCCTCATTCTTTCAATCGGCGAAAATTGATAGAACACATCAGAAAGATTAATTTTAATCACACCATCAATAATACTTTGAACAACGTATAGTCTATTTTTTCCTTTGAAAATATTATCATCAGAAATCTCGACCTCATCATTAAGACACAAAAGCTCCTCAAAGCCTATTTGAAATAATCTACAAAGTTCAACTAATACATCTATTGATGGAACTCCTGTTCCATTTTCCCATTTACTTATAAGCTGTCTTGAAACAAAGAGCCTAGAAGCAATATCATCCTGTGTAAGCTTTAATTCCTTACGATATTTTGTTATTTTGGCGCCAACCTTAACAAAATCAATCATCCATTTCATCCTTCTTACACATTAATTGTATAGCAAATTTCTGCAAAGGTCACGCAACAAATAGTTGCAATCTAATCAATCAGCATTTTTTCATCAATTATAAATGGTTCATCTAAATCTAAAAAGCATTCCTTTATTCTATCATTTGTTTTAAATAGCGCATTAATAAAGCATTTAGCAATAGTTATAGCACCTTCATATCTTAAATGTGAATGATCATCCTTACCAGCTGGATAATTAGAATAAGCATTTTCAGGAAAAATCATATGAAAGCTCTT
>CAZQOM010000054.1:1552-7526 GCA_964595145.1 uncultured Anaeroplasmataceae bacterium
AATTTTTTTAACTTTAAAATTTTTCTCGTTTCTAAGCTCTTTGTTTTTTCTTCTCCTAGTTGATTATATAAATCAATAGTTATTTTATTTAAATCTATACATGTATACCCATTATTTAAAGCAAATTCAAGCATAGCCTTAGGATAGTCTCCATGAGAATTAATACATTTACCATTTTCAAATTTATGTCTTGTAATAGGTGTTGCAAAAACAATAAAAGCATCTTTTTCTTCCACCTTATCTGCAAAATATTTTAAATTCTTTTGATATGTATCAAATGGTGTTGTATATCTTGTTGGATCATTTATCTTTTCATCATTATGACCAAATTGACAAATTACAAAATCACCTTTTTCTAATTTATTATATATTTTTTCAAATCTTTTTTCCTCAATAAAGCTTTTAGTACTTCTACCATTTTCAGCATGATCTTCAATCAAGCATTCATTTTTTGCAAATAAATGAAGTACTTGTCCCCAACCAACTTGAGGATATGTATAAATATTATTATACTTCATTGTAGAATCACCCATCATATAAATTTTCATAATTATCAATCCTTTCTAAAATAAAAAGGGCATAAATGCCCAATACCTTCTTACTTATATTTTTTACGTGCCTCTTGACGTTTTTGTTTACGAACATCACTAGGTTTTAAATAATATTGACGTTTTTTCGCCTCTTGAAGGTTTCCAGATCTAGAAACATCGCGTTTAAATCTACGTAATGCATCTTCGATACTTTCTTTTTCACGTACAACTATTTTTGGCATCACTAAGCCTCCTTCCAAGGACGAATTCCTTTAACATTATACATAAAAATAGATAAATTGTAAAGTCTTTTTTTTATAAAAATGCAATTTTTTTGTAAAAAAATGCAATTTTACATTAAATTATATGACCATATAGTTTACCATCAATAATTTCATCAATAAAAACATTAACATTTTTCTTTAAATATTTATCATCTTTTAAAATAAATAATTGTAAATAATTACTAGAATGACCTGTCATATATTTATCATCTACTATTTGTTCAATAATAACTGATACTGTTTTATTTATAAATTTATTTGCATAATCTGATTCTAATTTTTTAGATAATTCTAATAAATCTGTAGTACGATTCTTTTTAATTGTATCATTAATTTGCGTAAATGATGCAGCTTTTGTACCTTTTCTTACCGAATATGGGAATACATGTAATTTAGAAAAATTAATTTTTTTGATAAATTCTTTTGTTATATTAAATTCATCATCCGTTTCATAAGGAAAACCAACAATAACATCTGTTGTAATTGATATATTAGGTCTAACACTTCTTATTTTATTAACTTTATCTATAAAGAAATTACTATTATATTTTCTTTCCATTTTTTCTAAAATTAAGTCGCTACCGCTTTGTAAAGGTAAATGTAGATGGTCAGCTAAGACATTTGTTTTATTCATTAATTCAATAAATTCATCATCTACCTCATTTATTTCTATAGATGATAATCTTAATCTTTCAAGTTTTGGTACTTCATTTAAAATTCTTTTAATTAAAGAAGATAAATTAATACCATTATCATTATATCTACCAGTATGAATACCTGCTAAAACAACCTCAACATAGCCTTTATCAACAATTCTTTTTATTTCAGCTATTACATCATTTGCTGGTTTAGAACGGACAGGACCTCTTGCGAAGGGAATAATACAGTATGTACAAAAATTTTCACAACCATCTTCAATTTTAACAAAAGCTCTTGTATGATCATAAACAGTTACTTCTAATGGTTCATATTTTTTATGATTTAAAATATCTAATAATTTAATCTTTTTTTCAATACTTTTATCTAATAATTTTTCTTCTAACAAATCAATTATATCAAGCTTATTACCATTGCCAACTAATACATCTATACCATCAAGTTCTAGTGCTTCTTTATTGGTTTGACTATAACAACCCATAACACATAAAACAGCATCACTATTTAATTTAGCTAATTTATGGATTGTTCTTCTACTTTTAGCATCAGCCATATTAGTAACTGAACAAGTATTTATAATAAAAGCATCACAATCCTTTGAAGGTTCACAAACTTCATAATTTCTTTTTATTAATTCATTTTTTAAAGCATTAGATTCATAAATATTTACTTTACAACCTAATGTGACAAATCCTATTTTTTTCATTCTTTTAATTCCCATTCATAGCTTATAGCTGATAAAATATAATAAATAACAGTTTCTGTTCTTAAAATTCTAGGTCCTAATCCAACACATATAAAACCTAAAGATTCTAAATAATTAACTTCTTCAGTAGTAATACCTCCTTCAGGTCCTACAACTACTGCAACTTTATCATTAATTTTCAATTTTTTTATTATATTTTTAAATGCCTTATATTCATTATTTTTAGCACTTTCTTCGTAACATAATATTTTAACATTATATGATGTGAAATCGATATTCTTTAATTTTTCAATATCATTAATTATAGGTATAGTATTTCTAAAAGATTGTTCAGCAGCTTCTTTAGCAATCTTATTAAATCTTTCTAATTTATTTTTTTTCTTACTTTCATCTATTTTAACTATAGAACGCATCATCATAACTGGATTAATTTCTTTAATTCCTAATTGAGTTCCATATTTTATAATCGATTCAAGTTTATCTGATTTAGGATAACCTTGAAATAATGATACGTTAATTGGAAGTTCATTATCAATTTCTAATTCCTTTAAAATTTCAAATGAAACATCTTTATTATTAATTTGTGTTATTTTAATTAAATAATTTTTATTATTATATCCAATTAAACATTCATCATTAACATGTCCTCTTAAAACATTTTTTATTTGAAACGATATCTCTTTAGAAAAAGAGTTTGTTTCAAACTCTTCTTTAGTAACAAAAAATTTTTGCATATTATTCTGCCTTAAATTGACGATATCTCATAAGTAAAATTGGAAGTAATGCTGTATATACTCCTAAACCTGCCCATAATGTTCCAAAAATTAAAATTGTATCTGTTAATGACTTAGATGTAACAATATAATATAAAGTAAATCCTATAGTTAATAAAGTATAAATAAAATAAAATACAATCGCAATAACATGGAAAATATCAATTAATTTTGTTTTTTCATGAACTGTAGCTTTTTTAACAGTATTATATGTTTCATCATCTAAATATTCTAAATATAAAATATCATATGCATATGGAACTAAATCTTTTCTTTCGTTATAGTCATCTTTATTATTTTCAACTAAAGGACAAACCATTAATAATTCATTTGTTTCTTTATTTTGATATAAATCATATAATCCTTTATATTTTTTATTATATGTCATTTTATTATAAAGCGTATAATCAAATGAAGTTTCTTCTTTTTGTTCAAATAAACCTAATTTAATTTCATCAATTGCTTTAATCATTAATTTTCTTTTTTCATCTTCTAATATAATTTTTTCAAATTCTTTCATTTTTATTCCTCCATTATAATTTTTTTTAAAATTATATATCGTTTTAATATTATATAAAAATATAATCAATATTATTGTAGAAAAAATGATAATGTATATATAATTTACTTTTTGTTTATCACTTTTTTCTATTGTATTATAGCCTAATATTAATTTACCATCAATCTTTTCATAAATAATTTCCTGTCCTATACTCCAATTAAAATGGTTTGGCCACTTTTCCCACATAGTAACAAAAAACGAACCTTTATCAGCATCAAATATTTCTTTTTTGATTAAAAACGTTTTTTTTGAAATTACAAGTTATTTTATACCTAGTATTATTATCTTTATCTTTATATTCAAATTTATCATAATAATAATTTTCAACACTAAAATCTTTTATTTTATATAAAATTTCCGTTTTATCAATACGTTGTGGATCACTAAAATCACTATATCCTAAAATGACTTCACAAATATCTGATTCTTTGTGAATTTGGTCAATTCCAATCGAAATTTCTAGATAAATATCTTCATTAATATTATATTCTTCTTCAAATTTTACATCAAAATAAACGAAAGGATATCTTATCCAAATACTATCATTTGTGGCAGTAGAACATGACAATAACGTATTTTACAAAAAAATAAATATAAAAATATTTTTTTCATAAAATCACCTTCTTATCATTATTAATATTATATCAATTTTATATACTTTTAGCAAGAAAAATGAGCCATAAAGGCTCATTATTATGATTATTGAAATAAACTTTTAAATTTTTCCCATGGTGATTTCTTTTCAGATTTTTCAACATTACCTAATTTTTCAAATAATTCTTTTTCTTCATTTGTTAAATTAGTTGGAGTTTGAACATGTACAATTACAAATTGGTCACCACGAATTGATGAAGATGATTTAGGATTTTTAGTACCCTTACCTCTAATTCTAAAGCGTGTTTCAGATTGTGTTCCTGCAGGAATTTTAAGCATTACAGGAGAATCAATCGTTGGAACTTCAATAGTATCTCCTAAGGCAGCTTGCGTAAATGAAATTGGAACATTTAAAATTATATCAAAACCATCTCTTATGAAGTTTTTATGAGCAGTAACAGTAAATGTAATATATAAATCTCCTGGTGAACCACCGTTAACACCTGCTTCTCCACATCCAGCCATACGAAGTGTCATACCATTATCAATACCTGCTGGAATATTAACTTCAACATCCTTAGTTTTACGTATTCTTCCTTTTCCACTACAAACATCACATTTTTTAGTAATAATTTTACCTTTACCACCACAATCAGGACATGTAGTTTGAACAGTAGATTGACCAAAAATAGTTTGTTGACGCATTAATACTCTTCCTTGACCTTTACATTTAGGGCAAGTTTTAATATCATTTTTAGAATATGCACCAGTACCGCCACATGTTGTACATTCTTCATCAACTGTTAAACGAATTTTCTTTTTACAACCATAAACAGCATCTTCAAAACTAATAGTCATAGTTTTTTCAACATCTTCACCTTGACGAGGTCCTGACTGATTAGATCTAGTACCACCGCCAAAGAAAGATGAGAATATATCTTCAAAGCCACCAAAGCCACTAAATCCTCCGCCAAAGCCACCAGCACCTTGACCACCAGTTGGATCATTAAATCCAAATTGATCATAACGTGCCTTTTTTTGCTCATCAGATAAAGTATCATAAGCTTCGTTTATTTCTTTAAATTTTTCCTCAGCACCAGGGTCTTTATTTATATCTGGATGATATTTTTTCGCAAGTTGACGATATGCTTTTTTAATTTCTTCTTGACTTGCAGATTTAGTTAAGCCTAATACTTCATAATAATCTCTTTTAGCCATATTTTCACCTCTTCATAGGTTAAAGGGGCCAAAGCGGTCCCTTTAAATATTTAATATATTATTGAACATCTGAGAAATCAGCATCTACTGTATTATCATCTTTTTTAGATTCATCACTGTTAGTAGCCTCAGCTTGACCTTGAGTTTGTTGATATGCTTTAACTGCAATATCTTGAGCAACCTTTTCTAAAGCTTCTTTCTTTTCTCTTATAGCTTCAATATCATTAGAATCTAATGCTTTTTGTAATTCTTCACATAAATTTTCAGCATTTTCTTTTTCTGTTGGATCTACGTTTTGTAAATCATTTAAAGCTTTTTTAGTTTGGAATATTAATTGATTAGCTTCATTAACTAAATCAGCTTCTTCTTTACGTTTTTTATCAGCATCAGCATTTTCTTCTGCTTCTTTAACCATTCTTTCGATTTCAGCATCGCTTAATCCTGAACCACCTTGAATTGTAATCTTTTGTTCTTTACCAGTACCTAAATTCTTAGCAGAAACGTTAACAATACCATTAGCATCAATATCAAATTTAACTTCAATTTGTGGAACTCCTCTTGGTGCAGCTGGAATATCTCCTAATTGGAATCTTCCTAATGTCTTATTATCAGCAGCCATAGGTCTTTCACCTTGTAATACATGGATATCA
>CAZQOM010000055.1:0-7514 GCA_964595145.1 uncultured Anaeroplasmataceae bacterium
ATCCATATATTGCTTTAACAAACGAAAAACATCCTAGATTAATTGTTACAAGAAATGAAAGAAAGAAAAATTTTGCAAGATATTTTGGTCCATATCCTAACGTAGGTGCTGCAAGAAAAACTGTAGATGTTTTAAATCAAATTTATCCTTTTAGAAAATGCTTTAAAATACCTAAAAAGGAATGTTTATATTACCATATTCATCAATGTTTAGCCCCATGTATAAATAATTTAGATATTGATTATACAAATTATAAAAATAAGGTTTCTACTTTTTTAAATGGTGATGCAAAAGAGGTTTTAGAAGATATTACTAATAAAATGCTTTTAGCATCTAACAATTTAGAATTTGAAAAAGCTAAAGAATATAGGGATTTAAAAAATGCGATAGAAGATACAATCAGCAAACAAAAAATATCGATTAATGATTTAACAAGTAGAGATTATATTGGTATATATGCAGATAGTGATGAGATATCTATTAATATTATTATAACTAGACAAGGAAATATTGTTCAAAACCATCAAACAATTATAAATAGATATGATAATATTGAAGATGAAACTATTAATTATTTAATTCAATTTTATGAGTTAAATAATAAGCCAAAAGAAATATGCTTAAGAAATTTTAATTTCGAACTTTTATCTACTATCTTAGATATTAACATTTATGAAGCTAAACAAGGAAAGAAAAAAGAAATATTAGAAATGGCAGAATATAATGCTAAATTCAATTTAGAAAATAAAAGAAATATTTATAAAAATCAAGTTTTAAAGAAACTTGATACTATAGAAGAATTAGGCAATTTATTAAATATACCTACTCCAATAAGAATAGAAGCATTTGATAATTCAAATTTATATGGAGAATATCCTGTTTCAGCTATGGTTTGTTATATAAATGGTAGACCAGCTCCTAAAGAATTTAGAAAATATCATATTAAAACAGTAGTTGGAGCTAATGATTTTGAATCAATGAAAGAAGTTATATATAGAAGATATTTAAGACTTATGATTGAGGATAAAGAGTTTCCAAATTTAATAGTAATGGATGGTGGACAAATCCAAGTTCATGCTGCAGAAGATGTCTTAAAAAGTCTTAATTTAGATATTCCTGTTATGGGTATTCAAAAAAATGATAAGCATAAAGCATCTAAAATCTATTTTCATAACGAAATTATAGATTTGGATAAGAATTCTACAATTTATTTATTATTAGCTGATATATCGCAAAGAGTTCATGATTTTGCAATAAGCTTCTTTAGAAGTAATAAAACCAAGGGCTTATTTTCTTCTATATTAGATCCTATAAAAGGATTAGGTCCTAAAAGAAAAGAACAATTATTAAAATATTTTATTAATATTGAAAAAATAAAAGAAGCTTCTGTTGAAGAATTAATGAAATCTAATATGCCAGAAAATTTAGCAAAAGAAATTTATAATTATTTTAGAAAAGAGTAAGGAAGGTTTTTATGAAAAAGAATAACCTTAAAGCGTGGCTTTATTTATTACCAGCCTTAATATTACTAACTATATTTATGTTATATCCTTTAATTGATGTTATAATATATTCATTTGAAGAGAATTTCACATTTGTTAGTCAAACATATACAGGTGTTGGTTTTTATAATTATAAATATGTATTATCAGATCCTGATTTTATTTCAGCTTTAAAAAATACATTTATAATTATCATTACTGTACCTATATCTACTATTATAGCTATTTTATTAGCTGCATGTTTAAATAGTATTAAACCACTTAAAAGTTTGTTTCAAACCATATTCTTTTTACCTTATGTAACTAACACATTAGCTGTTGGCTTAGTGTTTTTAATTATATTTGATAAAACTCCTTTAAATATAGGTATTGCAAATACTATTTTAGGTTGGTTTAATATAAATCCAATTGATTTTATTAGAGGGCCATTTTGGGCTAAAATGTTTGTTTTAGGTTTTTATATTATTTGGACAGTTATGCCTTTTAAAATATTAGTTTTAGTAGGAGCAATGCAATCAGTCGATAAAAAGTATTATGATGCGGCAAAAATAGATAATGCATCTAAATTTACAATTTTCAAAAAAATAACAATTCCTATGATATCACCAATGATAGCATATTTATTAATTACAGGTTTTATTGGTGGTTTTAAGGAATATAATAATGCTGTTGCTTTATTTGGAAATGATTTAAATGCTCAAGAAATGAATACAATAGTTGGATATGTATATAATATGTTATATTTTGAAACAGGTGGATATCCATCATATGCTTCAGCCGCAGCTATTATATTATTTGCTATCATATTAACTATAACTTGTATTAATCTTTTAGTTAGTAATAAAAAGGTTTATTATCAGGGGGTATAATTATGGCAAAAAATATTAGAAAAACAATTGTATATATAATTTTAGTTATATGGGCATTAATTGTTCTGTTTCCATTTTTTTATATGCTTTTAACTTCGTTTAAAACATATAGTTCATATAATTCCGAAACAACTCCACAATTTGTTTTAACAAATCCTACTTTTGAGAATTATATAAAAGCTTGGACTGTATCTAAATTAGCCAGATATATGTTAAATACAATTATATTTTCTTTAACAACTACATTATTAATGCTAATTGTTTCACTTCTTGCAGCTTTTGCGTTTGCTAGACTTGAATTTAAAGGAAAAAACATAGTATTTGTGTTATTTTTAGCTATGATGATGATACCAAGTGAACTTGTTATTATCACAAATTATGTTACTATTGTAAATTTAGATTTAAGAAATACTTTTGTTGGTTTAATATTTCCTTCAATACTTTCTATCTTTTATATTTATTTATTAAGACAAAACTTTATGCAGGTTTCAGATAATATATATTATGCTGCAAAGGTTGATGGTACATCTGATTTTAAATATTTATGGGCTATTTTAGTTCCACTTTCTAAGCCCACAATAATAACAATAGTTATATTAAAACTTATTGAATGTTGGAACTCATATGTATGGCCAAGAATTATTACAACAGATAAAGATTTTTATTTAGTTAGCAATGGTATAGAACTTATAAAAGAATCAAGTTTAGGTAAAGCTGATATTCCGGGAATGATGGCTGCAGTTGTGTGTGTTTCTTTACCTTTATTAATTTTATTTATCATTTTTAGAAAACAAATTATGTCTGGTGTTGTAAAAAATGTTTCAAAGGGGTAAAATTATGAAAAAGATTTTTTTAATAATTAATATTTTTATAGTTATCTTACTTACTTCATGCCATGGTAGTCTTGTTCCTTTAAAGGAAAAAATAGATTTAATTGATTTTGTTGTACCACAAGATTTTGATACAACAAAAGAATACAATATTACCTTTTGGGCTAAAAATGATACTAATAAATATCAACAAGAAATATTTATAAAAGCAAAAGAAGATTTTGAAATGATTTATCCTAATATCCATATTAATATTGTTCAATATAATGATTATACTAAAATATATTCAGATGTAATAACTAATATATCAACTAATACAACACCTAATATATCTATTGCATATCCTGACCATGTAGCAACATATATGGAAGGAAAGGGTGTTATAGTTCCATTAGATAATTTAATTAATGATATTAATTATGGTTTAGGTGGTAAAAAAATCAAATATAATTCTATTAAAAAAGAAGAAATCAATTCCAAATATCTTGAAGAATGCATTATCCAAGATAAATATACTACATTACCATTTATGAGATCATCAGAGGCTTTATATGTAAATAAAACCTATTTAATTAATAATGGGTTTGAAATACCAGATGTATTTACTTGGGAATATATATGGGAAGTATCTAAATATGCTAAAAATAAAAATCCTAATATGATACCATTAATTTATAAATCAACAGATAATATGTTTATATCATTATGTAAACAAAATAGTTATGCTTTTACAGATGATTTTGGACAAGTTTATTTTTTAAGTGATGATGTATCTAATATGTTATTAGATTTAGTTAAACCTATAAATGAAGGATTATTTGACACTTTTAAAAGAATTAGCTATCCTGCGAATTTCTTTAATAAGGAAGACTGTATATTTGCGATAGACTCCACTGCAGGAGCTACATGGATGGGAAGTAAAGCTCCACTTCTTGATATTCCAGAATCAGAAGTAAAAGAATTTGAAACTATTGTAACTAAAGTACCACAAATTAATAAAGATAATATTTCAATGATTTCTCAAGGGCCATCAATATGTTTATTTTATAAAGAAGACCCTAATGAAGTTTTAGCCTCTTGGTTATTTATGCAATATTTACTTACAGATGACATTCAGTTTTCATTTTCAAAAACTGAAGGCTATTTACCTGTTAGTAATAGAGTAGTTAATTCTAAAGCATTTAATGATTATTTAAATGATGAAAATGAATATGATATAAAACGTTTTGCAACAAAACTTATTATTGATAATATGGATAATATGTTTGTTACATCTGTATTTAACGGTTCATCATTATGTAGGAGTGCTGCAGGATATTTAATAGAAGCTATCTTTAATCCAAAATATCAATCCAAAAAAGGAATTAAAGAATTGTTTAAAGTAGTAAATAATCGTTATAAATTAAATACTTATCGAATAAATTGATATATTTTATTGACATATTTTATCAAAAAAAATATAATATTAATGAAAAAAGAAAGGGAATAGTTATGAAAAAAATAATTTCAATATTTACAATTATATTTACTTTATTATTAATTGTATCTTGTAATAATAAAGAAGAAAAAGCAATGACACATCAAGAATATTTAGATGCACCTATATCTTCTACAGTAATTGTTGAAGCTTACATTCAAGCAAAACAATCTTGGTGGGAATCAGATGGAATTGGTGTAGCTTCATTTTATTTACAAGACCAAGATGGTGGATATTTTGCTTATAATTTACCTTGTAGTAAACAAGCATATGATAAGGATTTAACTATAGGTACAAAAATAAGAATTAAAGGTCAAAAAATAAAGTGGGCAGATGAAATAGAAATTGATGGCCTATCTTCAGGTGCTGAAGCTACATATGAAATATTATCTGAAAAGAAATTTATTGCAACACCAAAGGATGTTACAAATTTAATTTCAAGTGATGATTTAATTTTAAATCAAAATATGTTAGTAGAATTTAAACAATTAACTGTAGTAGCTCAAGAAAATGGTTCAGCATTCTATTATAAATGGGATAATTCAGGAAGTCGTGGAGATGATTTATATGTTTCATTAACAGATGGAACAAATACTATATCTGCAGTAGTTGAATCATACCTATGTGATGAAAATTCAACTGTTTATAAAGCTGTTGAAGAATTAAATGTTGGAGATGTAATTAATGTTGAAGCATTCTTATATTGGTATAACGGTGCTCAACCACATATTACAAAAATTACTAAAACAAATTAAAAGATGATCAAAATTGGTCATCTTTTTTTCTTGTTTAAATCTATTATATATAATATAATATAAATATCTAATTGTAAAACAAGGGGTATTTTATGAAAAAATTAATAATATTTTTAGGATTATTTTTATTTATTTTTTGTGGATGTAAAAATAATAATTCTAATATAACAGAAAATAATTATTTAAAATTAGGTGAATATGGTGATTATGTTAAATATATTGACGATGATAAAACATCTAATAATTTATTTAATGATTATAATAATTTATTAAAAATAGTTAGTGATAAAAAAAATGATTATTTTATATCAAATTATACTTTAGGTTTATTAAATTTTTTTTCTATTGATGAACATATTAAAATAAGTATTGATATTACAAACAGCGAATTAAATAAATTAAACAATGATTATTTAAATAATAATAAAGAATCATATAGAATTTGCAATATTAATATTGAAATGTGTGGTTTATTATTTCATTATGAACAAGTAGGTATAAGACAAAAAGGAAATACTTCTAGAGGTGATATATTAAATGAAGATGGTAAAATAAATTTAAGGCATTATAAATTAAGCTTTAAAGAGACATTTGATGATGAATTTAGAGAAGATAAAATGAATTGGGATGATATTAAAGCTTTAGAATATAGAAATAATAGAAGTTTTTTTGGATTAGATAAAATAAATATAAGATGGAATCGTAATCAAGACAAAACATATTTAAAAGAATATTATGCATATGAAACATATAGAAATAATTATGTTTTATCACCACATTCTAATCTTATAAATTTAGAAATGAAAATTAATAATAAAATAGAAAATTTAGGAGTATATTTAGCAGTAGAAGATATTGATAAATCATTTATTAAAAGAAATATTAACGAATTATATTCTAAAGGTGATTTATATAAATTAGGTTGGACAAATATAGGAGCTACTTTAGATAAATTAGATGATAATTTATTTGGTAGTGAAAAACAAATAAAAAACAATGATAAATTCAAACAAATAAATTATGTATATGACTTAAAAACAAATAAAAAAACATCAAATCATGAGCAAATTAAATCATTTATTTCTAAAGTCATTTCAACTCCAACAGAAAACTTTTATGATTTTTTTCAAAATGATACAATATATGATTCTGTAATTAATTATCTTGCAATATCATATTTATTATCAGACCCAGATGATTTAAGAGGTAATGCTAATAATACATATATATATTTTTTATCCGATATAAATAAATTAATTTTTATTCCTACTGATAATGATAGAGTATTAGGCTCAACTGGTGGTTCTAATCCTACTGGTAATTATGGATTATTAACTAATCCATTTGATAATAATACAGGATATATGGAAAATAATTCATTATTTTTTATTAAATCTATATTCGATAATGGCAATAATATAATAAAAGATGATTATCTAAATTCGATAAATAATATTATTAATAATAACTGGTTAAATATTAAAACATTTAAAATATATTATAATAAAGCTTTAAATAATTATAAAAATGATCTTGTTTTAGGTGAAAATATCAATTTTAATAAAATATTATTTTCATTAGAAGAAGGAAAAAATATAAATGGAAATGAAAATCTATCAATTGAAATATTTTTTAATAAGAAAATAGAAACAATATATAATTTTAAATCTGATGAAAATGATTATAATTCTATTTATTATTTTAGAGGAAATAATAATAACTGGATGGGAATAGAAAATAAATACTGTCTTAAACTAAAAGATAATATTCCAACTTTAATTATTTATCTAGAAAAAAATTGTGAGTTTAAAATTGCTACATCTGACTGGAGTTTGGAATTAAATTATAATAATTTAGATGAAAAAGAAATTTTTTCTAAAAGTGAAAATGATAATATTAAAATAAATGAATCATCTTTATATAAAATAGAAATTATTAATTACAATAAAGAAAATCAAATATTAAGAATAACTAAACAAAAATAATAACAAATTATTTCCATTTAGCATAAAATAAAATGGAAATAATGGAGGTTTCCTATGAATAATCATTTTTTAACTCCTAGGGAGCTTGAAATATTT
>CAZQOM010000056.1:0-5456 GCA_964595145.1 uncultured Anaeroplasmataceae bacterium
TAATAATAAAATCAAGATTTTTTTCATAAAATTTTATGGTGATTTTATGAAAAAATATCTTATTATTTATAATGTTATTTTATTTACTATAATAAGTATTGGATTAATTATGATATATTCTGCTTCAAGTATATGGGCAGAATATAAAACAGGAAATCCATATTATTATTTATTAAGACAATTACTTTTTTTTATAATCGGATTATTTATATATATAATTACATGTGAAATTCCTTATATATTTTGGTTTAAAAATTCTAATAAAATATTTATAGTATGTTTAATTTTATTAATAGTTGTTCTAATACCAGGAATAGGAATTGTAAGAGGTGGAGCAAGGTCTTGGATTGGAATAGGTGATTTTTCTGTTCAACCTACTGAATTTATGAAAATTGGTTTAATAATATTTACATCTAAATTCTTAACAAATAATAAAGGAATATTAAAAAAAAATAAAAGTTTTTATTTATATATGCTATTTGTTGGTATTATTTTTGGATTAATATTATTACAACCTGATTTTGGTAGTGGAATAATTATGGTTATAAGCATTATAATATTATTATTTATTGGTGAATTTCAAATTAAAAATATTATTATTGGTTTATTTATTGCTATAATCGGTCTAACTATAATGATTTTATCAGCGCCTTATAGATTAGAAAGAATTATTTCATTTTTAAATCCCTGGAACGATCCTTTAGGTAGTGGATTTCAAATTATTCAATCTTTATACGCAATTTCTCCTGCTTCTTTATTTGGTTATGGTTTATTTAATTCCAAACAAAAATATTTTTATCTACCAGAACCTGCAAATGATTTTATTTTTGCAATAATCGTTGAAGAATTAGGAATTTTAGGTGGAATTATATTAATATTACTTTTTGGTTATTTAATATATATTTGTTATAAATTATCAAAAAATGTGAAAGATATATTTGCTTCATATTTGGTTTTCGGTTTAACATCACTTTTAATGATTCAAGTTTTTATAAATATTGCGGTTGTAATAGGTTTAATTCCTGTTACAGGAGTTACACTTCCATTTGTATCTTATGGAGGTTCTAGTCTAGTTATATCAATGTTTATGATGGGTATAATATATAATATATTAAAAAATGCTTCAAAAGATATATCTTTTTTATATTAAAAAGCATTATATTTAAATGCATATCAATTCTTTATTTTTCATAGTTTTTTATAATAACCATTACCATAAAATTTAAGATAACCTAAATCTCTTATTTTTTGAAGACATTGTCTTATTTTTGGTTTAAGATTGTTATTATTTTTATGTTTATATTTTAATAAATTTTCAAAAATGATATACTTCTTCTAATCTCAATTGGTAACTTTTATTTGAACTAAACTTCACTTATATATTACAATTTGCAAAATAGTATATAACATTTACTTAAAAAAAATATATTTATATAATAATAATTAAAATAATATAAAACATTTAATTTTTATAATATTTTTCTCAAACAATTGCTAAAGATACCCACTTGGATATCCCGAAGACTTAGATAGAATCTATTCTTCTTTTAGAAATATTAAAATACTCTTTTTCTTTTTCAATTCCAATATAATTTCGATTTAATTTTTTTGCAACAAAGCATGTAGTACCAGAACCACTAAAAGGATCTAAAATAGTATCACCAACACGAGAACAAGCTTTTATTATTCTTTCAAGTAAAGCTTCTGGTTTTTGAGTCGGATGATAACCAAACTTCTTTTCACTCATTTGAACTGCTGGAATAGTCCAAACATCCTCCATCTCTTTATCTGCTATATCAAACATTGTTTGATAATTAAAAGTATGTTTTCCATTTTTTTAGCCCAAATAACCGTTTCAGTTGAATGTATAAAACATCTACAAGCTAAATTTGGACTTGGATTAGTCTTTTGTTAAATAATATTATTGATAATGCTAAATCCTTCCAATTCAAGTGCTACACCAATTGCATATACACTATGAAGAGTTGCAGATATCCATATAGTTCCGTCATCTTTTAAGATATCTTTACATAATCTAATCCAATTTCTATGATATTCTAAACGTTCATTTATTCCAAGTGATTTATCCCAATCACCTTTATCAACTAAAACTTGTCTACCAGAACTACAACTAATTCCACCACTTGATAAAAAGTATGGTGGGTCAGCAAAAATCATATTAATAGATTTACTTTTAATATCTTTTAAAATTTTAAAAGAGTCGCCCTTAATAAAGACAAACTCTTCATCATTTAAATATAGACTTTCTTCATTAATATTTAAATCCATATTTACTCCTTCTAATAATTTGTAATAATTACCTCTTCAACAGCACCACGACCTGATGCTTTTGAATTTATCATTCTTTTAGCTTGAATTACATGAATATTAAATCCTTCATATAATTCATTTATAAATGCAGTGTTATGATTAGATAACATGCATTTAACACCTCTTTTAGTTAAATCTTTAAAACATTTAGCAAGTCTTCTTTGATCTTCTTTATTAAAATCAAATTTAGAATATGCCGTAAATGATTCTTTATCTTCCCATGTATCATAAGGAGGGTCAAATTAAACAAAATCTCCTTCTTTAGCATTTCTTGTTGCTTCTACAAAATCGCCACTTAAAATAGTAACATTATCATTCTTAAAATATTCATGAATTTCTTTCATATTTTCTTTACTATAAGTTATAACACGTTCTTTTTTAGCAGACGGAACATTAAAATAACCTTTAGCATTTACTCTATATAAACCATTAAAACATGATTTATTTAAATAAATTGCTCTTGCTGCTCTTTTCCATAATGGTTCAAGTTCAAAACGAGGATCTCTATCCCATTCTCTAACTTGATAATAATATTCTTCAGAATGATTTTTTTCATGCTTATCTAATTCTTCAAGCATAAGTCTATATAATTCATCATCCTTAAGACATGTATATATAGCAAGTAATTCTTGATTTACATCATTTATGGTTGCATTCTTAGGTGCTAGTTCAAATAATAATGCTCCTCCACCAATAAATGGTTCAAAATAATTATTAAATTTATCTGGCAGATTGGCCTTAAGTTTTTCTAGTATTTGCCTTTTTCCTCCTGCCCACTTAACTACTGGACTCATGCACATATTTTTCACCTATGATAATTTCACCATAAAAAACTCTAACTTTCATCATTATTTTCTAAATTTATAAAAATAGTAATATTAACTTCCTTACATCTTCTATTAACTCTTTCAAATACAACTATATTTATTAAAGAATCAAACTTTAAAATGTATTCTAGTCTATTATAAAATGTTACATAAATTTAGATAATTATAATTAAATATTCCTGATGATAAATCTAAAATAAATTTTTTTAACATTTTCCTAATCAATTTGTTTTTTTTAAAAAATGAAACTTTATCTTTTAAAAATATCATTATAATTGTTATAATTTGTCATAAAAAAGTATCTATTCGATTTTTTGCAATTTATATTATAACATTTTCGAGGTTCTTTTTTAATGTTTAAAATACAAAATCCACGAATTTATACTCGTGAATTTTATAGTTTTAAAACTATAAAATTATCTTAAGAATTATCCAAATTATTATTAATAATGATTATTTATTCAAATTAAAAAAGTGTATATTATTTACTTTATATAAAATTTGATATGATTTTATATAAAAAAATTAATAAAAAAATTATATGATTTTTTTCTAGATTTCTTTAATTTTTTTTAAAAACTAATGAAATTTCATGTTTTTTTAAAAAATATTTAATTTATTTATTTTACTTAATTTATATAAAAAAACGTTGATTATTAATTATCTTTATGATAGAATACTATCAGTTGGCCTAGTGGTGAAATTGGCAAACACGCACGACTCAAAATCGTGTGCCGAAAGGCTTGAGGGTTCGAGCCCCTCCTGGGCCACCAACAAATTAATTTAAATATAAATAATGATTTTTTTTATTATAAAAATATATGGGATAACAGCTTTGTTATCCCATAATTTATTTTTTATATTTTTCTATTGCTAGTTGATAAATTGCTTCTACACTACTTGCATAGTGTTTTTTAGAAAATCTTTGACATGATTTTTTAGTATTTGCTTTAATTGTATTTAATGTAGATGGAGCTTTTTGAATTTCTTCCATTTTTAAGATTAAATCTTCTTCACCATCAAAATAAATACCGTTGTAATAATTTTGAATAACATCTTCAATACATTCATCTTTTTGAACAAGTAATGGTAATGAAGAAGCTAAAGATTCAATATATGTTAAACCTTGAGTTTCAGATTTTGAAGCATTAACAAATATATCACAAATTTGATAATATTTAGGTATTTCATCATTTTCAACAAAATCAGTAAAAATAATATTATCAGTTAATCCTAATTCTTTTGAATATTTTTTCAATTCAGCAAATTGTGGTCCTCCGCCTACAATTAGTAGTACAGCATTATCTTTATATTTTAATTTAGCAAATGCAGTAATAATTAATTTAATATTTTTTTCAGGTGACGTTCTTCCAATATAACCAAAAATAAATTTTTCTTTAGAAATGCCTAATTTTTGTTTTAGATTTATTTTTTCTTCTTCAGTTAATTCAATTGAAAAACGTTCTAATTCTATCCCTGTTGGAACTACACGAATATCGCCTTTAATATAATATCTTGGTGCTAATCTTAAAACCTTTTTTGTTGGGACAATGTGAATAATAGCAGCATCTGAAGTCTTTCTAACAAATAATTTTGCTAAAAATTTAAACATTAATGTATGAAAATATTTATCAAAAAAAGGAGAAACATATCTTAAATAGTCTTCATAAAGAGTATGAATTGTATGAATTAAAGGAATATTTAATTTTTTACTAGCAATTCTTGCTAATTTAGATGCATTATATTCTGTATGTACATGAATAACATCTAAATTATAACTTTCTATTAATTTAATATAACGTTTAGGATGAGGTGTTCTTCTATAATCTTTTAAATCTTTAAAAGGCCAAGGCTTACCAGGAAAATTTACATAATTAAATTTTTTTAAATCTTCACATTCTGCTACCTTTTTTTCATCGCAACTTGAAAAAACGTACACTTCGTGTCCTAAATCAGTTAACCCTTCATATAACATTTTAATTGAAGTGACCACACCACTAATATATGGATAAAACTGGTCAGTAAAAATACCAATTCTCATACAAACAAGCCCCTAATTATAATAAATTGCAAAATATTTATAACGTGCTTTATTATTTTACACCATTTAACTATATAATTGCAAGAAAATTATTACATTTCATCAACATATTTTATTCCTAAAAGACGAAGTCCTTCATTTATAACAATACGAGTTGAATATGATAATGCAAAATTTGAATTTTTAATTTGAATATCTTCAACATTCATTTTTTCTAAAGAATAAAGTTTATTATAGCTTTGAGCAAGGCCAAGTAA
>CAZQOM010000056.1:5466-7499 GCA_964595145.1 uncultured Anaeroplasmataceae bacterium
TAGGTGCTCTTTCTATTGCTGCTCTTTCTATAATAGATTTAAACATAGATATTTGCTTAACAAGTTCAAAATAATGAGGTTTTTCAAAAACATCAATGTTACAATTATTAATATCAAACTCATTATTTCTTAATATTGATGCAATTCTTACACCTGTATATTGTAAATAAGGTCCAGTTTGACCTTCAAATTTAACAGCTTGTTCAATGTTAAATTCAATATCTAAGCTTCTATGATTTTTTAAATCACCAAATACTATTGCTGCTATACCAACAGCTTTTGCTATTTCTTCTTTATTTTTCAAATTTGGATTTTTTTGATTTACAGACTCATATGCTAAACCAATAGCCTTCATTAAAACATCATATAATTTAACTACACCACCTTTACGTGTAGACATTTTTTTGCCATCAGTTAAATATAAACCAAAATTAATATGTTCAATATCATTTGAAAAATCATAACCCATTTTATTTACAACTGATTTTAATTGATTAAAATGAAGTTTTTGTTCATTACCAACAACATATAATATTTTATCAAAATTATATTCTTTTTTACGATAAAATACTGCAGCTAAATCACGAGTAATATATAATGAACCGCCATCTTTTCTTTTAATTAAAGCAGGTGGCATATTATCATCTAATTCAACAATCATAGCACCTTGATCTTCTTTTAAAAGATTTTTATTAGTTAATTCTTCTACAACACTATCCATTTTATCATTATAAAATGCTTCTCCATTATAAGAATCAAAACTAATATCTAATAATTCATATATTTGTGCTGATTCTTTTAAAGATTCTTCTCTAATCCATCTCCATAATTCTAAATATTCAGGATCATTAAGTTCCATTTTACGGAATGCTTCTCTAGCTTCATCTTCTAATGATGAGTCTTTTAAGGCTTCTTCATGAAACTTTACATATAATTCTGTTAATTTACAGATAGGATCTCTAGATATTTCATCATAATTACCCCACTTCTTATATGCAACAATCATTTTACCAAATTGTGTACCCCAGTCTCCTAAATAATTTATTGAATATGTATTATAATTACACTTCTGTAAAATTAATTTTAAAGAATTACCTATTATAGTAGATCTTAAATGTCCTATAGAAAAACTTTTAGCAATATTTGGTGAAGAATAATCTAAAGTAATATTTTTACCTTTTCCTAATTCAGATTTACCATATTCTTCTTTTAAATTAATAACATTGGCTAAAACTTCTTTTGCTAATAATTTTTTATCAATAGTTAAATTAATAAAAGCTCCAACATTAGAAATATCATTTATAGCATTAGAAGCACTTTTTATAATAGGCATAGCTTCATTTACTATTTCAGGCATAGGTTTTCTTAGTATTTTAACAACAGAAAACATTGGAATAGAAATATCTCCTAATGAAGGATTTTTAGGTTCTTCAACCACAATAGAGATATTTTGGTTATAGTTATCTAAATAATATTTTTCTAAAGTATTTTTAATTTGTTCTTTAATTGTTTCAATCATATGATTTCCCTCCAATAAATTAAAAACTGAGATTTTATCTCAGTTTAAATCTCAATTACTTTGAAAAAGCTTTATTAATAATTAATTCCCAATTATAAGAACCATCATCTTCTAAAGTAAATGAATTGAAAACTAATTCACCATTTTTAAACACATATAATGCAGGTGTATTTAATAAATCTACCTTTTCTACACCCTCTAAAACTTTAGAATTAAATACTTTTTCATCATTTTCTAAATCAGCTAAAAATTCAGTATCATCTTTATCTTCTTGATTATCAACTTTTTCTGAAGTATAAAAATATACTTTTTTAATTTCTCTTTGTTGAGCTTCATTATCAATACTTGATAAATATTGACAAATTGTAGAATTTGTTAATGAACCATATAATACATATACGTATTTTGAATTTTCATTTGTACCATCTGAAGTGTTTTTTATTTCAGTATCAAGTTTCTTTAATGAAGTCTTATAAATGACACTGTCTTCATTTAAAGTAGTATATGAAGTAGA
>CAZQOM010000057.1:0-7489 GCA_964595145.1 uncultured Anaeroplasmataceae bacterium
AAAGGCACTTGGTTGTGGAGTAGTACTCAAGAGGCTCAAGAGGCTTCCCTGCTAAGGAAGTAGACCGGGTAACTGGTGCATGGGTTCGAATCCCATCTGCTCCGCCAAAAGAAAATAAAACAAGCTAAAATTAATTGAAATATCAATCGATTTTAGCTTTTTTTGTTTTTTGTAATTTAATTTAATCGTTCTAAAAAAGTTCTATTTATCATTTTTTAGGATAAAATAACCATATTTATCTTATTTTTTTTGCTACATCATATTGTTCTGATAGTTCAGAATGAATATAAGTAGAAGCACTTACTTGTGGAGTGTTTCCAAGTCTTTTAGATATGACAAATTCATCAAATCCTAGTTTTCTTAAGTTTGAAGAATGACTATGCCTTAATGCATGTGGATGTAAGTCATATTTATCATCAAGGTTAGTTTCTTTTGCAAGAGTCTTTAAAACTCTTCTTAATCCTTGTTGATTTAAATAATTACCATTTAATTTGAATAAAACATTTTTAGGTTTATATATAGAAATATATTTTTTTATTAATTCTTTTGTTTGTTGAACAAGAACTACTTTTCTTACTGAATTAGCATTTTTAGACGATTGAATGTAATCTACACCTTTAACTCTGATATAATTTTTATTGACAATTAAATAATCATCTTTTATATCCTCTAAAGTTAATGCAGCAAGCTCACCGATTCTAAGTCCTGTATAATATAAAACATTGAAAACTACATAATAGTAGAAGTAATCTTTTTGATATTCAGGATATTTAATCTTTAATAAGGGTTCACATAATTTTAAAAAATCTTCAGGTGGTATAAATTCATTTTTTTCTTTGTCAATTTCTACAACTGAATCGTCAATTCGGTTTATAAAACTCATGTAAAAAATATCGTTGATGTTAAAACAATAACTTATAAAAGTAATGTCACAAATGATTTATATAATACTATAAAAAATAAAATTGAAAATACTCAAAATTATGGAATTGTTGAATATAAAAATGGTCGTAAAATAAGATGGGAAAATTACATGGAAATGAAAGTTAGAACCGACATTCAAAATGATATCGGTGAAAACATGATAAAAACTGGTGCAGTAAATGGTGTAATTTTTTATATAGCAGCATATTTTGTCGACTGTGCAATCGATCACGTGGGTTATCAAGGAAAGATATATTATGATGCAAATTATGAAAGTATTGCTCCAAAAGAACTTCACGATGAAATAAAAGCATATATTGATTCAAATAAACTTATGTCAGTTCAAGAAGTTAAAGCTGGACCAGTTTATTTAACTACTAGACCTAATTGTAGACATTATTTTCAATATATTTCTATTGATGAAGTTTTAGCAATAAAAAATAATAATGAGCTTAATAAAAAAAGAGAAGAACTTGGATTAAATTTCAATGGTAAATATAAACCTGAAAAGTATAAAGCATTAAGCAAACAAAGAGCAAATGAAAGGGCGATAAGAAAATGGAAAGGAAAACTTGAATCCGATAATAAAATCTTTGAAAAAATACCATCATCTGCAACATCTGAAGAACGATTAAAAATTCAAAGTGCTATAGCAACTGATAAAAGAAAAATAAGATATTGGCAAGCACAACAAAGAGATTTAATAAGAAACAACAGTGATACACTTCAAAGAAACTATGATAGAGAAGCTTATAGTAAAATGATTAGTGATTTTAATGTTAAAAAAGAGTATGAAGAAAAAATAAACATTTATACTGAAAGATATCATTTAACATTTACAACAATGGAAGAAGCAAAGGCCTTTATGAAAGAGAATTTTATAAGATTAAGACGCGAATATTCTCTAGAGGAAACAACTCTAAGAGTAAATCAAATAATGAATCTTAGAGACAAATTGCATCCAATTAAAGCTGATAAAATATTAAGAAACTATTGAAAAAATGATAATTTGAAAATTGAACCAATTAATAGTACTGGAAAAATAGAGGAAACTGCAGTTCATATTATTGAACGTGGTCATAGTAATATGTATACTGATAAAAGGTTGCTTGAAGTTATTACTAACGATATCGATGAAAAAAATGTTTTTCTTTTAGTTAAGACAAAAAACAAATCAGGTTTAGACAGATTTGTATATACAGTGAAGGACAATATAAATCGTATTGTTCTGTTAGTATGTGACCTAGAAAATAATAATCTTAACTTTGTAACAGCTTACCTTCCCCGTTGCCAAGATATAGAAAAGCAAGTGGAAAAACAGGGTTCAACTAAAAAAGATAAAGATCCTGTTTGCATAATCTATAAAAATTGTGTATAATACACGTAAGAGGATAAAACTAGGTGGAAAATTCCGTTAACGACCACGCGGTCTATATTTAGGCGCCAGGATCCTGGAGCGAAATCTCTATAAGCTCATCTGTGTTGACAGAAAGAGACGAGGTGGGTCGGGCCCAGGAGTTTCATTCTCTTTTAAATTTAATACAACCGGATGTTTAGTAGAGCCGGTTATTATAGCACTCAATTTTGGGTGCTTTTATTATACAAAAAATCCATAGGAGGGTATTGTGATTTATAAATATTTACTAACAATAATAATTTGCATCATAGTATCGATTGCTATGGCTGAATATAATGCGAATGAAGATGATTAAAATTAAGGCTCAAATTCGGCGCATGTTTTGGTTCTTATTAATTCTTGAGTTAGTTATCAAGATTAAGATAAAAGCCTTTCTAAAGCGAATATTGAAAGAATTGAAGGACTGGAAGAATATAGTCCTTTTTCTTTTGTACTATATGTTAAATGTCAGTCCTGTCATTATAGGGTATCTGCTATTTTTCTTAACCAAGAATAAGTGGCATCTTACCTATGCTAATCTATGTATAGCATTTTGGGCAGGACCATTTACACCATTAATTCCACTTTGTGTTGTTCTAGCATTAGGAACAAGAAAAGGAATTAAAAAATTGAAGGAGGTGGTTGGATGTAAAAATAAGTTTAAAATCAAATAAATTTATGATGATTAATCTAAGAGCTGGTTTTTCATCTTTTTTTTGTTTAGCATAAAAAACGTTAAAAAAATGTAGGTATTTTATCTTCGTGGAGTGATTCCACGTAAAAAAATCACGTGAAAAATAAGGAGAAAGAATATGACAAGAGAACAAATTATTACAATACTACAAGATGGTGGTGTTGAAAATGCAACAACTTTAAAATTAATTGTTAATTCAATTTTAGATTTAGCAAATAATGAGAAGAAAGAATTAGCTACAGAAATCGAAAATAAATACAAAGATTATCATTCAAAAGAGGATTATGAAAAAATCTTACAAAAATTAAATGATACAATTAATGCCAACGCTAAAAATGAACGCGTAATAAAATATAAAGAAAAAGGCATTAATGAAAAGTATATCGATTTTGCAGATAATTTACTTAAAGATTCAAAAGAATTTGATAATGATTTGGATAAATATATTAATGATTATCCTGAACAATTTAAATCACAAGAACATCAAACATTTACAGATTTTAATAATGGAACTAAGAGTGGTTCTAAAAATGATGATGCAGCTTGGAATGATAAATTCTTTAAAGCTTTAGGGATTTATTAAAAAAATAATAAAAAGAGAGGAAATTTAAATTATGATTAATAAGGAGAAAAGATTAGAAGACATTGAAATTAGTGATTTATCTTTTGAAGATTTGAAAGTTTACGTTGAAATTATAATATTAATTGATAGGTATAAATCATCTAAAGATTTAATGAAAACCATTGATGAAATGTCTATTTTAGATTATTAAAATATAATGGCTTAGGTTTAATAAAAAGTCTAAGCTTTTATTGTTCTAAAAATCGTTCTAAAAAAATAAAATAATTTTTTTAATTGATTAAAAAAACATTAAAAATATATTAAATTCTTAATTTTCTTATATTTACAATATTAATAATTAATAAAAGTTTCCCAAGAAATTTCCCAATGAAAGTCCTAAAAAAGAAATGCTTTTTACTAAAAAGTATTCTTTTTTGCAAAATAAACATTGCCTTATTGACGTTTTTATTCAAAGGAATTATAATAATGGCAAGTGGTAATAAAAATAAAAATGAAAAGGGAAAAATGTATGGAAATTAATGAGAGAATAAAAATGATGATGAACGAAAAAGGATTAACACAAAAAGAATTATCACTGAGAGCAAATATTACAGAAGCATCAATGTCTAAGTATTTAAGTGGGGATAGAACACCTAGAATAGATGTTATAGTAAATATTGCAAATGCTTTAGGAGTTTCTGTTGATTCATTATTGGGTGGTAAATCAACTCAAATCAATAGTTTATCAGAAGCTAAATTAGTGTTAGCACGTGGTAAGGATAGTCTTACAAACGATGATAAAAAAGAACTTATAAAGTTTATTCTTGAAAATTTTGAAGAATAGGAGGAAAAAATGCGTTTATCTGATAAGAGATATGAAGAAATCAAAATGGACATTGCAGTGACATTTGAAGATTATAATGTTAACGGATTACCTATTGATGTATTTGACTTAGCTAAAAAAATGGGTGTTATTGTAGTATATGCATCACAAATAATAAAGAAAAATAAATGAAAAATAAATGAATTTATGTTGTTTTCTTATCCACCATCTTATCTTTATTATTCAAAAGAAAAACAAAAATTCTTTGTATATATTGATGATGTTGGAACTAATAAGAGCCGTCAAAGATTTAGTATGGCTCATGAATTGATGCATATTATATTAGGGCATACCGAACAAAATGAACGTAATGAAGCAGAAGCAGATTTTGGAGCCCAGTATATGTTGGCACCTACAAGTTTAATATTGTTAGCACCAGATCATTGGTTGTTAGAAGAAACTGATTTCATTAAATTTGTATTCGATGTTTCTGAACCAGTTGCTGAAATAACCATAAGATATAATCATAATAGATTGTATTATATTTCATTAGAAGAAAAACCTTATGAAGAGATAATTAATAATCAATTAGGAACGGCTTTTAATGATATAATTTCCCCAAAATTAAAAAGAGCATAGCATTGGTAGTGCTATACTCTAATAGAACCATATAATGATTCCCTCGCAAGATTAATTATATGGTTAAATCTGAAATTTGTCAATAGAGGAGGATTTAATATATGATTAATGGGCAAACAGATTATGAGAAATACAAGGTCTTAAGACCTATTTATTCAGATCATAAATATGATCAATATGGATTTCCAATTATTAAAAAAGAAGAATTTGATTATGATGATTGGAGTAATAAAAGATTATGCAATTTCAAAAACATAAAAGGTCAAAAGGAAAAAGAAAAGTCAATTGTAATAATGTTCAATTACGATAATATTATCAATAAGGTATGGGATGACCCTCATAGATATTTGCTGAAATTATTAGATTTTAAAGCATTATGTACGCCTGATTTTAGTATTTATCCAGGCATGAATATTAATGACATTAGACATAATATTTATAAAAATAGATGGACAGGTTGTATGTGGCAAGAGAAAGGGTATAAGGTGATACCCACAATTCAATGGGCGGATGAAAATACGTTTGATATGTGTTTTTCAGGAGTTGAAAAAGGAAGTGTTGTTATTATTTCAACACTAGGTTGTATTTCAAATAGTGAAGTGTTCCTAAAGGGGTTTAATAAAATGAAAGAGGTTATTGAACCATCATTGATAATTGTTTTTGGCAAAATGTTGAATGGTATGACAGGTACTTTTTTACAATTTGATTACAAGGATTGTTTTGTTAATAAAACAGAAGGATATAAACAATTGAGATTGTTCCCCGTAGATAGTGTATTTACAATTGAAGGGAGTGATTATCATGGGTAGTAGAGGATCTTTCATCGATGTTAATAGAGGTAATTTTAATTTTACAGATAATGGCCAACACTATGAAACTATAGGTGTGATAGGAGAAATACAAATTTTAAAACAACCATATGGTTCAGTTAAAGCTCCTGAATATTCTCATTCACCAAATATAATATATGCCGTTATTCAAAATGATAAATTAAAGCATATTTCATTTTATGACGATAATCATAAACAAGTTAAGGTAATAGATTTGGAACATTATCATTGTGGATTAAAACCACATGTGCATTATAATTTGAATCACACCGACAAAAGTATTCCTTTAAATGAAGACGATTATAAATTGATTGATAAAATAAAAAGGAGAATGTAAATATGCGTTTGAACGAATATAATTCATTAGAGGATTTTATAGGAGAATATTCTGGAATAAGAAGTGAAAAATATGACGTCTTATATGGGTTAGATTTTAGATACAATGGTAAACTATATAGAATGACAATGGATCAAATGGAACCAGAACTGATACGAAAACAATTTGAGGACAAATTGAATCGTAAACTTGGTAAATATGAGGTTGCATTAGTTGATTCTTCAATCAAATATGAATTTAATTTTGCAGAATATAATTTCATTGGTTGGTATGATGACATCTATGATCTTCTTGAAAATTGTTTTATTGAGGGACGAAAATTTAAAGAGATTATTATGTCGGATGAAACAATAATTGAAGGGAAAGATTAAATATAATCACAAAGATTATATTTAATTTAGTCTATTCCATATAATATGGTTCATGATAATAATGAGCCAGGAACATCGCACTTAGAATCTAATTGGCAATTAATCAGCAAAATAAAGAAAGGACTTGAAATCAGTTAATATGAGAAGTGAATTTCAAAGAGATATATATGATTCATTAGACGAATTTATTAAAGAATATTCTTCTAAGTATAACGAAGATGGAGAAAATAGCGTGTGAATGGATTTCTCTTATAAGAATGTAAATTATAGACTTTGTAGAGAATATGCTGATGTATTCTATTTATATAAAGTTATTATCACAGGTAATAATAATGAATTTGAAGAGTTAATTATTTGTAATTCAATGGAGGAGTTATTAATTACTAAGATTATTGATAATATAGAATTTAAATATATTGTCATGGATGAACAAAATACTATTATTTATGGTAAAGATTAGCTCTATTTAAAGTGAAAAGAATTAAAAAAATTGATTAGATTCCAAGAAAGAGGACATATAAAGTAAAAGTTCTTTATGTTGAGGGAATATTTATTTGCGTACTTACAAGTATTGAGGTTATTATTTGAGTTAAGGAGTTTCCCAAATAATTCCCCAATATTAGATTAATTGATAAAAAATGGCTTTGTTATAATCAATTTTAAAATCAATGAGAAGCATTCCTTGCTCCGCCATTTAAAAAAGCAATGGTTTGATACGATATGTATCAGACCTTTTTTCTTTACATAAAGGAGTTATTTTCTTATTCTCGAATGTAAGTAGTTAGCCTTGTAGGAGTATCTTTTGGTACTTTTGTAGGGCTTTTTTCATTTTTTACCATAGTACTACGGAACGAAAGATATATCAACGAAACGTATGATAGAAATGGATATCGAGCCACCTGAAATATCGTGG
>CAZQOM010000058.1:0-7459 GCA_964595145.1 uncultured Anaeroplasmataceae bacterium
GTTCTTAATTGTCTTGCAAAACGCATACGACCATAATCAGAATCAAAATCAGTCATATCAAATAAACGTTTAAGTTTAGTACCTGTAACATTATAAACACCGTCAGATTGTTGTTCAATTATAAAGAATGGTTCTTCTTCTTTTAAGCCATATTCAACTTCTTCTAATTCTTCATCCTCAAATAATGAGAATTCTTCTGTTTCATCTAGTGTATCAGCTATTTTATATAATAATTCATTTACATTTTCTTTTGTATAAGCAGATATTTCATAAATAGGTAAATTAACCTTCTTTTTAAATTCAATTAAATTATCCTTTGCTGCTGGCATATCCATTTTATTCGCAACAATTATCATAGGACGCTTCATCAAATTCATTTTATAGCTTTCTAGTTCTTTATTAATAATTAAATAATCCTCATAAGGATCTCTTCCATCAGTTGATGCCATATCAATAATATGAACAATAACTCTACAACGTTCAATATGTCTTAAAAATTGTAATCCAAGACCAGCGCCTAAAGATGCACCTTTAATAATACCAGGTAAATCAGCCATAACAAAGCTTCTTCCATCATCTACTTGAACCATACCAAGGTTAGGTACAAGTGTTGTAAAGTGATATGCAGCAATTTTAGGTCTAGCCTTAGATACTGCAGATATTAAAGTAGATTTACCAACACTAGGAAAACCAACAAGACCACAATCGGCTAAAACCTTAAGTTCACAACGAATACTTCTTTTTTCTCCAGGTTCACCTTTTTCACAAAAATCAGGGCATTTCAAAACACCAGTAGCAAAAGCCATATTACCTCTACCACCTCTGCCACCTTTACAAACTAATACTTCTTGTTTATGAGATGTTATATCACCAATAACTCTTCCAGTTTGTTCATCAAATATAATTGTTCCAATAGGAACCTTTATATAGGTATTTGAAGCATTTGCTCCTGTCATACCTTTATGAGCTCCTTTTTCACCCGGATTTCCTTTTATTAATTTATTATATCTTAAATCAAGTAAAGTAGATAGCCCTTCTTCACCAACGAAGATAATTGAACCTCCATTACCTCCTGAACCACCAAAAGGACCACCTTTTTCGACCTTTAATTCTCTTCTATAAGCAACTATACCGTCGCCACCTTTACCTGCTTCTAGTTCCATTTTGACTAAATCAACAAACATAATATACCTCCTTTAAAGGTTTAAAAAGTGCCCAAATAGGGCACTCATTTATTAATTATTCTTCAACTGGGTAAACAGAAACTTGCTTTTTATCGCGTCCTTTACGTTCAAAACGAACAATACCAGCTACCTTAGTATATAAAGTGTCATCTCCACCGCGACCTACATTATTACCAGGGAATATTTTAGTACCTCTTTGACGATATAAAATTGAACCAGCAGTTACATATTCACCATCACTAGCTTTAGCTCCAAGACGTTTAGCTTCAGAATCACGGCCGTTCTTAGTTGAACCTACACCTTTTTTAGATGCGAATAACTGTAAATTAAACTTTAGCATATAAGAAATTCCTCCTAATTGATTAATTTTAAATTTTTGGGATATTCCTTAGAGATTTCTTCTAATGTATATTCTAAATTTTCGAATATTGCATTAGTAGTGAAATCAGTAGTCTTCACCTGAAGGCGAAAATATCCTTCCTCACAAACCAAATCGATAATGTTGTAACCTAAATTTAGTTTTTCAATAAGGTTTGCAGTAAATATTAAAGCTGTAGAAATACTTGCACAAACAATATCAGTTCCATAAACTGAATAATTTGCATGTCCTTTTACTTCTATTGTAGCTTCTTTTTCTTTACGTATAATATGATAAGATGTCATATTAAGCGTTGATTGCTTCAACAACTAACTTTGTATAAGCTTGACGATGACCTTGTTTAGATGCTGAATGTTTCTTTGGACGATATTTGAAAATAACAATTTTCTTACCGCGTCCTTGTTTTTCACATTTAGCAGTAACAGTAGCACCCTTTACATAAGGAGCACCTACTAAAGTCTTTTCTCCTGATACATATAAAACCTTATCAAAAGTATAAGTTTCTCCTTCAGCAATTTCTAATTTTTCTACATAGATTGTAGAACCAACTTCAACTTGAACTTGCTTTCCGCCTGTTTCTAATATTGCATACATGTCGTATTACCTCCTAATTATATTTTTTAAGACACACTATTAAGGTAGATTTTTAATCATTTTAGACCTTTTCTAAGTGGTGCATGTTACAACATTGTAATGATATAATATTTTTTTGAAATAGTCAATATTTTTTTAAGATTTTTATTAAAATATTTATATTTTTGTGTAGATAATTGATTTTAAAACGTGTATAATACAATTATACAAGGTGGGATTCATTATGAAAGTTTTAGCAATGATATTTGATGGTTTTGAAGAATTAGAGGCTACTGCTCCTTTTGCTCTTATTAGACGAGCAGGAATTGAATTAACAATAGTTTCAAATAGATGTGACGTAATAGGTTCTCATCACCTACATTATACAGATATTTCCTTAATAAATGAAATAAATTATAAAGAATATGATGCATTATTAATTCCTGGTGGTGCTCATTACAATTTTATTAAAAATTTTGGTTATGCACTAGAAATTATTAAATATTTTTTAAATAATGATAAAGTTGTTTGTGCAATATGTGCTGCACCTACTATAATAGGTGATTTAGGATATTTAAAAAATAAAAAATACACTTGTTTTACAAGTATGAATGATGATTTTGGTGGCACTTATATCGATGAGAAGGTAGTTGTTGATGGTAATTTAATAACTGCTAAAAGTGCTGCAGCATCTATATTATTTGCATATGAAATTATTAGAAAACTTCTAGGAAATGAAGCATTAGAGGATTTAAAAAAGAGAATTTATGAAGAATAAATTACCGATAAAACTAATTGAAAAATATCAACAAGGTATATCTGTTAATAATCCACCTAGATGTAGATTCACTCCAACATGTAGTCAGTATGCAAAAGAATGTTATGAAAAATTTAATTTTGCAAAAGCTACTTTATTAACCACGAAAAGATTGCTAAAATGTAATCCTTTATTTAAACCAGGATATGATCCTGTTCCATTAACAAAAGAAGAAAAAAAGAAAATTGAAGAGGTGTAATAATGTTTTTATATGAAATTGTTGATCCAATTATAAAATTATTTAATTGGAATATTTTGGCTGATATTAATTTTTTATCGGTCGCTTTTAGGTTAGTACTAGCAGTATTTTGTGGTGGTATTTTAGGATATGAGCGAGCTAAAAAACACCAAGCTGCTGGATTTAGAACTTATATATTAGTATGTCTTGGCTCTTCTATTGCAATGATTACAAACGAATTTATATCAAGAGCTACTAATATGGGTGATGGAGCAAGATTAGGTGCTCAAGTAATCTCTGGAATTGGTTTTTTAGGTGCAGGAACTATTCTTGTAACATCAAGAAATCAAATTAAAGGTTTAACTACTGCAGCTGGATTATGGGCTTGTGCATGCTTAGGATTATCTATTGGAATAGGATTTTATACACTTTCTATTTTTGGAACTATAATAATTTCAATAGTTCTTGCGATACTGCCTAAAATAGAAGCAACATTTAATCGTAAATCATTATATTTTGAAATACATATAGAATTTGAAACAAGAGAAAATTTAAAATTCTTTGTTAATATGGTAAGACAAATAAATATCCAAGTTATTTCAATAGAACGTAATCCTGCTTATGCTTCTTCTGGTTTAAGCGTTTATACAATTGCTTTGAAAGTTGAAGAAAATAAAAAGAAAATAAATCACCAAGAATATCTTGATATGTTTGCAAAACTTGATTATGTAAATTATGTAGAAGAAATATATTAATTAAAAAAACTAGTGTCATCTTAAATTGATACTAGTTTTTTTAATACCTAATATTATTTTAATCTTTCATCACCATAGAAAAATGCTGCAACAGTCCCTTCTCCACAATGTGAAGCAATAATTGTTCCTATATCAAATATTTTAATTTCTTTTATATTAGGAAAACTTGCTTCAATTTGTTTTTTAAGTTCTAAAGCATCATTTAAACAATTTGAGTGAGATATAAAACATTTCTTATTATATGATTCATTATCTATAGCGTGAGTAATCATAGCCTTTACAGTAGCTAAAATAGCTTTATTTTTACCTGTTGCTCTACTATATGATATTATCTTACCATCATAATTTAATCTCATAAGTGGACAAATACCTAATATTGTTGCAATCATTGCTGTTGCACCTGATACTCTACCACTTCTTTTAAACATTTTCATATCTGTAGAAAAAAATTGATGATGAATATTATATCTAACACTTAAAGCCCAATTGGCTATTTCATCTAATGTAGCACCATTATCCTTTAAATCTAAGGCATCATCTACTAATAGTCCATAACCACTAGAACTACAAGTTGTATCTATAATAACCATTTTCCTTTCTGGATATTTTTCTTTTAATTCCTCCCATGCTTCTACTGCATTTTTATATGATGGAGTCATACCAGTACCAAATGTGAAATGTAATACGTCACCTTTTTGAAGTAATTCATCAAAATAATCCATATATTTGTATTTATTAATTTGTGATGTTTTAGGTAATGCACCATTTTTTATTAATGAATAAAAATTAGATAATGCCTTCTCATCTCTTAGCATATCATCAACATATTCCTTATCATCTATAACATATGTATAAAAAATAACATTTGCTCCTCTTTTATTTATATAAGAATAGGGCATGTCTACTGTAGATTCACAAGATATTTGAAATGTTTTTTCCATATATAACATCCTTTCATTTTAATTTTATTTTATTTTAATTTAAAAAATATCTTTTTTCAATTTAAAATGATTTTTTTAAACTATAAACTTATTTTCTAATCAGTAGAATTTATATTTTATAACTCCACTAACTGTAGAGTTATAAAATATTAAGTGTTTTTTTTATTGAAATATAACATTTTTATGATATAATTTTACTAGATTAAGAATTGAGGAATTATTTATGACAGATTTAAAACAAATAATTGCCAAAAATATAAGTGATTTGCGTCAAGAAAGAAAATTAACACAGCTTGAACTAGCAAATATGTTAAATTATTCAGATAAAGCGATATCTAAATGGGAACATGCGGAATCAATGCCTGATATAACAATATTAAAACAAATTGCAGATTTATTTAATGTTTCTGTTGATTATTTACTTGAAGAAACTCACAAATCGCCTACTCCTAAAAAGGCAAACAATAGATTACATATAACTATAACTATTTTAAGTGCTTTACTTGTTTTATTTATTTATACAATCATATTTGTATTCACATCATTAGGACTTCAAAGAATAGGAAATACTTGGCTTTTATATATTTATACAGTTCCATCAGTATTAATTGTTTGGTTAGTATTTAATTCTATATGGTTTAATAAAAGATTAAATTATTTAATTATATCTTTACTAATGTGGTCTTTTACTGCCTCTATTCACATATCTTTTTTACCCTTTGGATATAATCCTTGGCTTTTATATATCATATGCATTCCTGGTCAAATTATAATATTTGTTTGGGCTCATGGAACAAAAATAAAGTCATAAGCAAATTTGCTTATGACTTTTATATTTTTAATCCCTTTAAAACATCATTAATATTTATATTAGACATCAAATTAGGAATAATATCTAAAAAATCTTCTTTAGGTTTTAAATCATCAAATTTGATAATAGAGATATTATCGTTTTTTATTTGTAATATACAAATTGGTATTATAGATAAATTCACATTACTACCATCACCACTTCCTTTTTTTATATCTGTATTTACATTAAAGAAATTAACTTTTACCTTATACACTCCTACAATACTTAAATTTTCAGTAATATCTTCTTTATTACCTATCATAATTCTTTCATTTAATATTTTTGATATAAAATCTAAATTTTCCAAAATTAATCAATCTCCAATTTTAATTTATAAGTTTTAAACCAATAATCTATTTGATAAAGATAAGCTAGAAATGCTGTTTTACGCATTAATTGCCCATACCAACAAAAATCTAGTTTATCATCACTATACATAATCTCTTTTATTTTATCTATATTAAATATTTCATATAATATAGATTTTTTATCTTCTAAACATTTTTCTAATAAATTTATAATCATTTTATGATATTCGTTTGAATTACTTTTAGGATACGGACTTTTCTTTCTATTAATAACTTCATCTATTACAGTACCTTTATATGCATCTCTTAATAGTTTTTTTTCAGTTTTACTTCTATATTTATATTTAAATGGTACATTATATAAGAAATTAACTAATTCTTTATCACAAAAAGGTACTCTTACCTCTAAACCAGCTCCCATAGTTAATCTATCTTTTCTATCTAATAAATTAGTCATAAAATATTTTAATTTAACTTATTCTATCATATTTTATTTATTTTTTAAAGTTATTTTTGATTTTTTTGACTTTTATGTTGATTTATAGTATAATATAGTATATCTTTATAATTTTTCAAAGAAAAGGAGATTAAATTATGAATATTACAGTTGAAAGAAAAAGCAACATTTTAACTCCTGAAGAAGTTCAGCTTCTTGAAAAGAATCTTGAACATCTTTCAGCAGAATACCATGAATTTGGCACTCTTAGCCTTGATTCTCTTGCTCTTATTATAGGAAGACCTCCTATTATCCCAGATACACATGATTTGGATAGCAAAGATATAGCATGGGAAGAAACAGCTTTGTATGGTAAGAAAGTGTGTAAAATTGAAGAATTGGTAAGAAGAAGTTTGAACTAAACAAAAGCGAGAGTACTACTCTCGCTTTTAACATTACTCCCAAATTTTATTTACATCATTATATTTTTTACTTAAATCTCTTTATTTTTACCATTTTTTGTAGTATAATAATATTGTTAATTAAATATTTAGGAGGTTTTGTTATGTGGTATATATGGCTAATTATAGCTGGTATTTGTTTCGTTATAGAAATGATTACTGTTGGCTTCTTTATATTTTGGTTCGGATTAGGAGCCTTAATTACAATGTTAGTTAGTCTTATTTGTCCAGATAATATATGGCTACAAGCAATAGTTTTTGTTTCAACCTCAACTTTGCTTATCTTTTTTACTAAACCTTTTGTAGATAAGTTCACTAAAAAAGATAAAAAAGTTGTAACTAATGCATTTTCTATCATTGGTAAAAAAGCTTTAGTTACACAAGACATTAACCCAGATTTTGGAGTAGGTCAAATTAAAATTGCAAATGAGGTATGGTCTGCTAAAACACTTGATAACTCTTTTATTGAAAAAGGAACTCAAGTTGAAGTTTTAGATATTGATGGTGTAAAAGCTGTTGTACAGACTATTAAAATCGAAGTAACTAAATAAGTTATTAATTTTTACAAGATACA
>CAZQOM010000059.1:0-7408 GCA_964595145.1 uncultured Anaeroplasmataceae bacterium
CATTTAGTTTATTTGTAATTATTATGATATGTTCAGCTTTAAATATATTTTAAAAAACGGATTATCCGTTTTTTTTAAATAATTAATGGCTTTTAATTCAAAAAAAATTGAGGTTGATTGCATACTAGACATTTTTTTGATGATTTTTTCTGTTTGTGTTCTCACATGTTTATTATTCATAATTGGTTTCCTTTAAATTTAGTTTAACCTAATATTTATAAAACATAGCAATTTAATTATATATTTTAAATATATTTAAATTACCAAATTAAGTAATAAAATTCTTGTTTATAAAATAAATGTGGTGTATAATATCTAGTGTACATTAAAAGGGAGGAAAGAATATGAAAAATCCTATAAAATCTTATTCATTTTGGACTAAAATAATTGCTGCAGCATTACTTATTACATTAGGTATATGGCTTTTAATAGATGTGAATACAGGAGAAAAATTTGCTACATTTATTGTTTTAATGTTTACTGGTTTAGTTGCTGGAATATATGCTATAATTAGAACAATTCCACTTATTAGAACTTTAAAAACGGGTCTTGGAAGATTAACATGTATAATAGAAATTATTATTCATGTTGGATTATCAATTGCTATGGTTTTTGCTGCTATAACTAAGATTAGTAATGATGAATCTGTTTTTGCTGATTTTGTTTATAAATATTATCGATTTGTGATTGCATTTTTCTTTTATTCAAGAGTTATTTCATATTTTATATGTACTGTATTATGTAAAGAAGAAACAGATAAAATTAAATTTTGGGTACATATTGGTTTATTAACTATAACTTGCATATTATGTGCAATTCAATTTGAAGGTAAAACTATTGCATGGATAATTTCAATAATTGCATTATGCTGTTCAGCATTCTTAATTGTTGAGGGTGGTTCAAGCTATAATAGATATCGTAAAGAAATTGCTAAAGATAGAGAAATTAAAAAAGAAGAACAAGAAAAAGTTTCAGATGATGTACTTGATATGCCTTCAGAAGATGATTTAATTATTCCAATGATTGATGAAATAAATGATAATGATAATGCTAATATCAATTAAACTGCTTAGGCAGTTTTTTCTTTTTCTTGAAAAGATATTATTTAAGTAGTATAATTATTTTGCTTATGGGACTTAGAAATAAGCCTAAAAAGAAAGGAATTTTAATATGAAAAAGAAAAACAATGTTAAAAGATTAGTTGGTATTGCTAGTCTTTCTTCACTAGTTGTTATTTTGCAATTAATATCCAATTATATTCAAATTGGTACAGTTTCAATAACACTAGCATTAATACCGCTTGCTATGGGAGCTATTATTTATGGGCCAGGAATAGGATTTTTTCTTGGTGCTTTAATGGGTGTTTTAATTATTACTGCTCCATCAACTAGTTTATTTTTAGGATTTAATATATGGGCGACTATTTTATTATGTATTTTAAAAACTGGTATCGCTGGTTTAGTTGTTGGATTTACCTATAAAGGTATTATTAGATTAGAATTTTTAAAGAAGTTTAAATTCCCTGTTGCAATTATAATTTCTTGTTTACTTGCTCCTATAATAAATACTTTAATATTTATTTTAGGTACTGCTATAATGTTTCAAGGATTAAGTATTGATGGAAATGTATTAGTACCTTCGACTGGTGGATTTGGTGTTGCATTTAGTGCAGCTACTGGTTTTGTTGTTTTAACAAATTTTATTATAGAGTTTTGCGTTGAGATATTTTTATCTCCATCTTTAGTATATTTAGCTAAAGTATTAGGTTCTAAATTTGATTTAGGTTTTTCTAATGATTTTAAAAGTCAAATAAATAATTTATAATAAGGTGATTTTATGGTTTTACTTGTTGATATAGGCAATTCAAATATTGTTTTAGGATTTGCTGAAAATGAAAATATAATTGATACATATCGTATTAAAACTAATATTAATAAAACAGCAGATGAATATATAGTTGTTTTAAAACCTATTTTTAGTCAATATAATATTGATGATGCAATTATTTCATCAGTTGTTCCTGTTGTTACCAGTGCAATTAAAAAGGCAATAAAAAAATATTGTCATAAAGAACCTATCATTATTGGTCCAGGTGTTAAAACAGGTGTTCAATTAAAAGTTGATGATCCTAAAACAGTTGGTGCTGATATTATTTGCGATGCTGCTGGTGTAGTAGGAAATGAAAAAGAAGCTATAATAATTGATTTAGGTACTGCAACAAAATATATTTATGTAAAAAATAATATGTTTTTAGGGGTTAGTATTGCTCCAGGAATAAGTGTATCTATGAAAGCTTTAGTTGATAATGCCGCATTACTTCCTAGTGTTGAATTAATTTGTCCTAAAAAGGTTATAGGAACTTCAACTGTTAATTGTATTCAATCTGGTGTTATTTATGGTGGAGCTTCACAGGTAGATGGTATGATTGAAAGAATTAAAGAAGAAGTTAATTCAAATAATCTTAAAGTTTATGCAACAGGTGGATTATCTAGTTTAATTGTTCCATTATGTAAAAATGAAATAATACATATTGATAATTTAACATTAAATGGTTTATTAAAAATATATTTATTAAATAGGTGATACAAATGATTTTATGTATTATTATTCATATTTTATTTGGTATTATTTTATTATTATTTAGTATTTCATTAATTATTTACTATAAAGCATTTGGTAAAAGATGGGATCCTGATGGTATAATTAAATACTATTCTATAGATGATTATAACAACCTTAAAAGTGATGATGTATCTATTAAAACTAAAAAGGGATTATTAAGAGGTAAAAAATATTATTATCTATATGATAATTATAAAGGTATAATTATTTTTTCTCATGGCATGTGGGGTTCACATAGAGCTTATATACAAGAAATAGAAATTCTTGCAAAAAATAGATATTATGTTTTAGCAATAGATGCTTATGGTACTGAATTATCTGATGGCAAGGCAATTAAGGGTTTAGGAAATAGTTTATTTGTGCTAGATGAAGCAATCAAATATACTAAAATGTATTATAATCCTGAAGATATTTATGTTATGGGACATTCTTGGGGTGGATATGCAGCATTAAATATATCTAATATTCATAGTGATATTAATAAAATCATAATTATGTCGCCATTTATAAGTGTAAAAGCTATTTTAAAAATATTTATTCCTAAATTTTTATATATTTGTATTCCATTTTTATTATTATTCGACTATATTAATTTTGGTAAATATAGTTTATACAATGGTAAAAGAAGTATCAAAAATACAAATATTAAAACACTCATACTACATTCTAAAGATGATTTAGTAATACCTTATAATAAATCTAGTTATTTATTAGAAAAAATAAATAATAAAAATGTATCATATTATATATTAGATGGTAAAAATCATAATCCTGATTATAAAGATTCTTCAATTCTTTATGCAAAGGAATGTATGAAAAAAATTAATGAAATTAAAGATGAAGATTTAAAGTTAGCTTATAAAAAAAGTATTGATTATCATAAAATGGGTGAAATAGATAATAATGTATTTAATGTAATATTAGAATTTTTAAATGGAGAAGTGATAAAATGAATAAAAAAAATGAAAAAAATAGATTATTAATTGCTTTTAAAATTGTTATAGTTATTTCATTTATATTTGTTATTACAAGTTCTATAATATATTTTTTAGAAATGGGTAATGAACAAATGAGTTATTTTTCAAAACATATTGCAATATTTGTTATATTATTTTTAGTTGGTGTTATTGCGATTATGTTATCTTTGCTTTCAAAACTTAATTTAAGTGGTGAAAATAAAGGTGATAAAATGATGATTGGAGTTGGAGTAGCTTTAATTATATTATCATTTGTAACTTTAATTATGACTTACTTCTAATTAATAATAATCTTTAGCTTCTATAATATAAAAATATTAGAAGTTTTTTATAAGTATATTTATATAAATTTATTGTTTTAAATCTTTACAATTATCTTTATTTGTGGTATATTTAAATTGCTAGGAACATGGTCCTGAAGCTCAAAAAAATAGAAGGCGAATTCAAGAGGAAACAGGTGATGTGTTCTTATCTTTAATGACTAGAACCCTAAATGTTACTAAGAGCGAATTCATTACGTAGAAGATTAATAGTCTTCTCGACATTCCTAGCATATTTTAAGTTATAAATGGTAGCTTAATGCTACCATTTTTATTGTGTTTTAATACGAATTTTGTTATAATAAATCGATATGGAGAGAAATAAGATGAATAAATTTGAAAAAATGAATATATCTAATGTGATTTTATCAGCATTAGCTATAAATAAAATAGAAGAACCAACACCAATACAAGAAGAAGCTATTCCTTATCTTTTAGCTGGTAAAGATGTTATAGGTCAAGCTCAAACAGGTACTGGTAAAACATTTGCTTATTCTATTCCAATGCTTGAGCGTATTGATGAAAATAAGAAATGTGTTCAAGCGTTAATTATGTGTCCTACAAGAGAATTATCTTTACAAGTTTGTAGAGAAATCGAAAAAATTGCTATAAATACTAAAATAAAAGCTACTACTATTTATGGTGGAGAGTCTTATGAAAAACAGTTTAGAGCTTTAGCAAAAAAACCTCAAATTATTATTGGCACACCAGGTAGAATTATTGATCATTTAAATAGAGGTTCGCTTAATTTTAATACTGTTAGTTATTTAGTATTAGATGAAGCCGATGAAATGCTTAAAATGGGATTTGAAGAGGATATGGAGAAAATATTAAGTGGAGTACCAGAAGCTCGCCAAACATCATTATTTTCTGCAACTTTACCTTCTTGGATTAAAAAAACAAGTAAAAAATATATGATTGATCCTGTTACTGTAAAAATAGAGAAGAAAACTTTAACTGTAGATAAAATAAAAGAAGTGCTTTATTATGTAAAAAAGGAACAAAAAAAGGATTTACTTGTTAGATTATTAGATTATTACCAATTAAAAACTGTCATGATATTTGCAAATACAAAAGCTATGGTTGATGAACTTGTTTTATTTTTACAAGAAAATCATTTTAAAGCAGATGGACTTCACGGTGATTTAAAACAATTAAGTAGAGATAAAGTTATGCAAGCTTTTAGATTAGGTTCGATTGAAATCATGATTGCAACAGATGTTGCTGCTCGTGGTATTGATGTAAATAATGTAGAGGCTATTATTAATTATGATATTCCTCAAGAAAATGAAATTTATGTTCATAGAATTGGTAGAACTGGTAGAGCTGGCAAAACTGGTCTTGCAATAACACTTGCAACAACAAGGCAAGCAAGAAGCGTTTATGAATTAGAACAATTTACTAAATCAAAGCTTACTGTATTAGAAATTCCTTCTGCTAAAGAAATAAAATTAAAACTACAAAAAAAATTAACTGATGATATTATTAATGGTTTAGATGAAGCATCATTAAATCATGATTATGATAATTTAATTAATGCTTTAGCTAAAAAAACTTCAGATCCTACACCTATAATTATTAGACTTTTAGAATTGTTAAATGAAAATACAGGAAGAGTTTATAATCCTATAGATTCAGTAAAAACAAAAAAATCATCAAATGATAATAAAAAACAGTCTTCATGGGCTTATTTTAGTATAAATTTAGGTTCAAGTGATAGAATTAAACCTAATCAATTAGTTAATTACTTACATGATCAATTAGGTATTCATAGAGAACATTTTGGTAAAATTGTTATTAATAAAGATATGACTTTCTTTGAACTAAATTCAAATGGTATTAGATTTATAAAAAATTATAAAAATAAAAATATTTTAGGTAAAAATATCATTATAAAACAAGTAAATTCACTACCTAAAAAATAGGAGGTATTATTATGCGTGTAGTTGCAGGTAAATTAAGGCATAGAAATATTGAAATGACAAATTTGGATACAACAAGAGAAACACAAGATAAGGTAAGAGGTGCTATTTTCAACATGATCGGTCCTTATTTTGATGGTGGTACTGCCCTTGATTTATTTGCCGGAAGTGGAGCTATGGGCATTGAAGCTTATTCTAGAGGCGTAGATATAATTTATTTAAATGATATTGAAAATAAAGCATTATCTATATGTAAAAAAAATTGTCAAAATTTAGGTATAAATAATGTGATTTATTCTAATAAAGATTATTTAGATTTCTTAAATAATAATAATATTAAATTTGATTATATATTTTTAGATCCACCATATAAAATGGATAATATTGATTTTATTTTAAATTCAGTTCTTAATTGTTTAAATAAAAAAGGATTAATTATATTTGAACTATCAGAAACATCTATTTATCCTAAATCATTAGCAAATATAAAGTTAATTAAAGAAAAAAAATATGGGATAAAAAAAGTTATCATTTATCAAAATATGGAGGAGTAATTATGAAATTTATTGATTATTACAATGACTTATTAAAATATATGAAAGAATTTAAAAAGAAGAATTATTTTGAAAAATTTAGTTATTCTAATTTATTACTTTTATCAGACGGTAAGACAAGAGTTTTAGTTACTTTTGATACTTTAATTAGAAATAAAATATCAAAAATTGATTTATATTTTGATGATAATATTATTTATTATTTAGATAGTATGGTTTTAGAAACAGACCTTTTATCTGATATTCCATATCAAACTAAGACAACTATAGAGATTAAATCTCAATCAGTTCTTACTAGTAATGATGTTGCTTTCTTAAAAAAATATAATATTAAAATGGTAAATAAATATAATTTGTTTATTTATGACAATATAGAAGGCGAATTAAAATCTTCTATTAATACTTTAAAATTAAAAAAAATATTGAAATTTATTGAATTTTTATCTGATTTAATAAACAATGAAGAAGAATATATTATAAATTCATTTAATAATCAAGAAGTTGTAATTGCTAATTTTAATTATAATGAAAAATCTTATGATACTTTTTCATCAAAATATATAAAATTTAATAAATATAAAAATATGGGACTATTAGATTTATTCTTTGTAAATAAATTTAGAGATTCATATTATTGTGATGATACATGTTACATTTCAAAGTTTTATGATTCTAATCTTACAGATGATAAAAAACATTTTAAACCAATTATATTTATATATTATGAAAATGCTAAAAAAACTATATTTAAAGAATTTGAGATTAGAAATGAAGCAGTAATTCATAATCTTAAAGATTATTTATCTGATGTATTTGAAAAAGAAGGATTGCCTACTAATGTTGTTGTAAATGATAATATGATATTTAAAGAGTTGTATATTACTTTTGATAATCTGCAAATTGAAATTAAATTTCAAAGAGAAAATCATGTAAATCAAAAACAATTTTTAAAAAAATATAATGAAGAAAAAAATAATTATATTTCTATTGATGATGATAATGACTATCTTTAT
>CAZQOM010000060.1:0-7375 GCA_964595145.1 uncultured Anaeroplasmataceae bacterium
ACCATATCTCCTACCATAACATTATCGTAAAGCACAGTTGGATAAACTGTGTCTTTTAATTCGTTTAATAAAGGACTTTTATAATTAAGTCCAGCTATAAAAGCACCATCAAAATTATTTTCTTTCATAAAATCATTATATGACGTAGTAATAGTTTTAATTGGCGTTTGAACAACTTCGAAGTTATTATTTCTAGCATAGCTTGAAAATGCTAATCCTAAAGGAATTATAATATTAGATTGACTCATGGAGTCTACATTATCATAAATAAAACATAATCTTCTAACTCCTTTTACAGTTAATCTTTCGTCCTTGAATTTATAGCCGTGTGCTTTAGCATAGGCTAAAACAGTCTGTTTAGTTTCTTTAGAAACATCAAATGCACCATTTAAAGCTTTAGATACAGTTGATTCAGATAAATGTAATGCTTTAGCTATTTCTTTTACTTTCATAATATCACCATATTTATTATATCAATGCTATTTTAAAAGTCAATAATATTTCGTAAATATTTCGAAATTATTTCGAAAATATATTCTCATTATTGAAAACTTTCGTAATAAAGAAAAAACGCTTGCAAAGAAAACGAAAACGCTTTATAATTAAAATATGAGATTTAATTGTATTATAAATTTTATACAGGTAATAAAGGAGGAGAAGTTATGAGTTTTAATCGTAATGCAGGAGTGCTATTACATATTACCTCTTTACCTTCCCCACATGGTGTTGGAACACTTGGGAGTTCTGCATATGAATTTGTTGATTGGCTTGAAAAAGCTGGTTTAAAAATATGGCAGGTTTTACCTCTTGTACCAACAAATTATGGAGATTCTCCGTATCAATCAGTTTCATCAACTGCGTTGAATTATTATTTGATTGATTTTGATATTCTTCATAAAAAGGGATTGTTAAAGAAAAAAGATTATGAAACTAGAGTTTTTTCTGAATATGCTACTAAAGTAAATTATAGTTTATTATTTAATGAAAAAACAAAGGTTTTAAGATATGCATTTGAAAAGTTCGATAGAAAGAATATTGAATTCATTGAATTCGTTGAAAAAGGAGAATATAAAGATTTCGCAGTATTCATGACAATTAAATCTAAACATGAATATAATCCTTGGAATTTATGGGACGAAAAATATAAAACATATTCTTTAGAATTAGAAAAAGAAGTTATTAAAGAATTTAATGATGATTATTTATTCTGGGTATGGACACAATTTGAATTCCTAGATGAATGGAATAATCTACATAATTATGCTAAATCAAAACAAATAGAAATAATGGGGGATATGCCTTTATATGTTGCATATGATAGTGTTGAGGTTTGGAAACACCCTGAATTATTTGCATTAAAGGAAAATAAAGAGCCTATTGTTGTAGCTGGATGTCCACCTGATTGTTTTAGTGAGGATGGACAACTTTGGGGTAATCCAATATATAATTGGGAATATATGAAAAATACTAATTATGAATGGTGGAACCAAAGAATTAAAAAAGCATTTGATTTATATGACATTCTTCGTATAGATCATTTTAGAGGATTTGCACAATATTACGCTATTCCATATGGTATGCCAAATGCTAGAATTGGAGAGTGGGTAGATGGTCCTAAAATCAATTTATTTAAAGATAAATTAGATTATAGAATTGTTGCAGAAGATTTAGGTTTTATTGATGATGATGTAAGAACATTGTTAAAACAAACTAATTATCCAGGTATGAAGATATTAGAATTTGCGTTTGATGGTTCAAAGGATAATGAACATAAACCTTCTAATTCCTCAGAAAATTATTTAGTTTATACAGGTACACATGATAATATGCCTTTATATCAATATATATTAGATTTATCACCAGATGCGTTAGATAGATTCTTATATGATTTGAGGGATGAATGTGATAAATTAGGTGTAGAAATGAAAAATGAAAATTATGAAGCTGTTACACAAACTGTTGTTGAACTTGCTTTTGCATCTATTCCTAATACTTGTATTATTCCTATGCAAGATTTATTGTCACAAGATGGATCTTCTAGAATGAATTTACCATCAACAGTATCTACTAATAACTGGAGTTATAGAGTTACAAAAGAACAATTATCAGATAAGCTTGCAAATCAAATCAAAAAATATGTAATAAAATATAACAGAGCAAATTAGTGCTATTTTCTCCTTCTAAGATAAGGGGATTAAACTCCCCTTATCTTAAATTCTTGAAGGATTACAAAAACCCCGGGTTTTTGTATGTTGCAGACATACAAAAAAGAGTCATCTTTTTTAGAATGCAATTAAGAGGTTGTTATGAAAAATATTATTTTTGATTTGTACGGAACACTAATAGATATTCACACAGATGAACAAAAAGATATATTTTGGGATAAATTATCTAAAAAAACTAAAAAATATAAATCATATTCAAGCAAAGATTTAAAGGAAAAATATTTATTGTTGTGTGAAGAAAAACAAAAAGAAATAGAAGAAATAGATATCATAGAAGTGTTTAAAGAACTATATGGTGTTAATAATTTAACAGCAAATAAAGTTGCTTTAATGTTTAGAAAATATTCAACAGAATATATAAAGCTTTATAAAGGTGTTAAAAAACTTTTAAAAAGATTAAAAAAAGAAGGATTTAATTTATATGTCTTGTCTAATGCTCAAGAAGCATTTACAATGCCAGAACTTGAAAAACTTAAAATAAAAAAATATTTTGATAATATTGCAATATCTTCTTTATATCAAGTTAAAAAACCTAATGATGTATTTTATAAAGAAGCTATGAAAAAATTTGGAATAGATTTTGGCATAATGATTGGTAATGATATTAATTGTGATATATTACCTGCAAGAAAGTTAGGCTTAAAAACAATATTTATTAAATCAAATTTAACATTTGATGTATTTATAAAACCAGATTTAGATGGTTTTGATTATGAAAAAATATATCAAAGAATAATTAGTTATAAAATAGGATAAAATCCTGTTTATATATAATTTAATAGAACACATAATTGAGATTAAAGAAAAAATATTTCTTTAAGTTTCTATTAATAAAAAAAAGCAAATATTATAAAATAGGAGGAAGAAAAAAATGAAAAAATTATTTGCTCTAGGTGCTGCAGCATTACTTGTTGCTGGTTTAGCAAGCTGCGGTGAAGAAAATACTGGAACTGGTGGGGAAGGTAAAACAATTAACCTAACTTATTCAGGAACTGCATCAGATAAGGATTTCAATGAAACTTTATTTGATAAATTTAAAGAGGCTAGAAAAGAAGCAGGAGATAAGAATACTTATGTTATTACTTATTCTGAACATGGCCCAGATAAGGTAGATAGTGAAATTCAAGACTGGAGTCAAGGTCCAGATGTATTTGAATTCGCATCAGACAAAATTACAGGTTTATATCAAAAAGGTGCTTTAGCTAAATTAGGTACTAAACAAGCTAATGAAGTTAAAAAGAACAATAGTGAATTAGGTTATAAGTTAGCTTCATTTAATGGTTCAACTTATGCTTATCCATATACTGGTGATAATACTTATTATTTCCAATATGATAAGTCAAAATTAACTGAAGAAGAAGCAAAATCAGTTGAAGGTATTTTAGCTGCTTGTGCTAAACAAGGTTTAAAATTTGGTTATAACTTAAAAGAAGCATTCTGGGGTGGTGCTGCAATGTTTACATTCGGTGCTGACTATGAAATGAGCTTTGATGAGGATGGTTCTGTAAGTTCAATTAATGCTAACTTCGACGGAGATGCTGGTTTAAAGGCTGCTAAAGCTATTAAGAAAATTATGGATCATGAATGTTGGACAAATGAAATGGCTGCTCCAACTCCTGATAATAAATTTATTGGATGTATCGCTGGTACTTGGGATATCTCAGCATATAAAGAAGCTTTAGGTGATGACTATGGATGTGCTGTTATGCCAACTGTTACAATTGATGGCGAAACTAAGAATTTAGGTGCATTCTTAGGTGGTAAATTATTTGGTGTTAATCCAAACGTTTCTGGTAGTGATACTGATAGATTAGCTGCTGCTCATTTATTAGCTCAATTCTTATCAAATGAAGATTGCCAATTAGCAAGATTTGAACATGCTGCTATCGTTCCTTGTAATTTAAAAGCTGCAAAAAATAGCAAAGTTACAAGCAATGAAAATGCTAAAGTTTTAGTTGAACATGCTAAATATGCTCATGAACAAACTTCTGTTCCAAATGATTTCTGGAGTGCTCCAGCAACTTTAACAACTGCAATTGGTGATGGAACTGCTTCATCTGATGCTCAATTATTAGAGGCAATTAAAGTATTTAATAATAGTGTAAAAGCTTCAAAATAATAAAAAAATAAGGGTATAAGCACAGGGTAGTTACCCTGTGTATTACTCTTTATAAAAGAAAGAGGTGGACTATGACTACAATTGAGTATCTTGCCCTTCCTTTATATAAAAGACTTATTTATAAATTATTAAGTTTTTTATGTGCAATACCAAAAGGTATTTGGAATTTTCTTTCAGTAACAGTATTAAATTTCTTTAAAAAAATTGGTAAAGGAATTGCTAATTTCTTTATTAGAACTGGAGAGATATTTGCTAGTGGTGACTGGAAAACAAGAACATCATTTTTTGTGATGGGCTTTGGGCATATTTTTAGAAAACAATATATAAAGGGTTTCCTTTATTTATTATATGAAATTATATTCATATATTTTATGGCAACAACTGGTGTTAATGCCTTTTCGAAGATAGGTACTTTTGGATATGTTAGTAAAACTGCAACATATTATGATGCTGATATTGATTCTTATGTAACAATAACAACTCAAATAGGTGATGATAGTTTACTAATATTAATGAACTTAGTAATATCATTTATATTTATTGGCATATTTATTTTCTTATGGACAATTCAAACTAGGGAAAATAACGAATTAGAAAATTTAAATAAAATCGGTAAAAGAGTTTCTGACAAAGATACTTTAAAAAGTTTAGTGGGTAGAAATTTCCATAAGGTTTTATTATCATTTCCAACTTTTGGACTTGTAATTTTTACAATTATGCCACTTTTTGTATCTATTGCAGTAGCTTTTACTAATTATTCATCTACATATCTAAATCCTAAACATTTATTTGACTGGGTAGGTGTATATAATTTCCAACGTTTATTTGGTTTAGCAGGTGATGGTGGAGAAGCATTCGTATATGTATTTGGTCAAATACTGATTTGGACATTAATTTGGGCGATTTTTGCAACATTTACTAACTATTTTATGGGTATGATCGTTGCGATGATAATAAATAAAAAAGGAATTCGCTTTAAAAAGGTATGGAGAACAATTTTAATTACAACAATAGCTGTACCACAATTTATTACACTATTATTCTTATCTAAACTTTTATCTGAAACTGGTGGTATTAATACATTGTTAATTAAATGGGGTTGGATTAGTAAACCAATTGGATTTTTAGATGATGCATTAACTGCTAAAATAACAATAATTGTTGTAAATATGTGGATTGGTATACCTTATACAATGCTTATGTGTTCAGGACTTTTAATGAATATTCCTGCAGATTTATATGAATCAGCAAGAATTGACGGTGCTAGCCCTGTTAAAATGTATGCTAAAATTACTTTACCATATATGTTATTCGTAACTGGACCTTACCTAATTTCTAACTTTGTTGGTAATATTAATAACTTTAACGTTATTTATCTGTTATCAGGTGGTAATCCAATGTTTACTAATATTAATGGTAACTTGATTGATTCATCAAAGGTATATAGTGCTGGTCAAACAGACTTACTTATCACTTGGCTATATAAGATGGTTATGACTTCTAATACTAAGGATTATGGTGTAGCTTCCGTAATAGGAATAGTTATATTTATTGTTCTTGCTTCTGTATCATCTATCGTATATGGTCGTACAAATGCTGTTAAGAATGAAGGTGATTTCCAATGATGCAACCAAATCAAAAATTTAGTTTGTTCACTGATCCAAAGATGACTGGTGGTAAAAAGGTTAGAGAATTTACTAGTAAAACTATAATTTATATTATATTAGTTATTTTATCTATCATTTGGATTGCACCATTCATTTATTTAGTTGTTCAATCTTTCGCAAAGACTTATGAAGCATCTTTAATTATTCCAAATCAGTGGACAATTAATAATTATCGTGCTTTGTTTGATACTAAATTTTCGCAATTAATTGGTGGTAAAGAAATAACAGTTGCTAAAACATATCCATTCTGGCGTTGGTATTTAAATACATTTTGTATAGCTTTAATAGTTTCTGTTTTAAATACAGTTTTAACATTAGTTAGTGCTTATGCATTCTCTAGATTAAAATTTAAAGGCCGTAAGGGTTATATGAGATTAATATTAATAATTGGTATGTTTCCTGGTTTCTTAGGTATGATTATTACTTATTATATTTTAAAACAAGTTAATTTAACTCAAGGAACATCTGCTTTATTTGGTCTTATATTAGTTTATATATCTGGATGTGTATGTAATTATTATGTTGCAAAAGGATATTTTGATACAATATCTACATCTTTAGATGAAGCTGCAATGATTGATGGAGCTAATAAAAATACAATATTTTGGAAAGTAATAATGCCACTTTCTAAGCCTATAGTAGTTTATACAATATTATTAGCTTTCACAGCACCTTGGGGTGATTATATGTTTGCTTCAGTAATGGCTGGTGGAGATACTAAATTATTTAACGTTGCGGTAGGTTTACAACAAATGTTAGGTAAAGAATCAGGAACAGCCTATTTCCCAATTTTCTGTGCTGCGGCAGTAATTGTATCAATTCCAATTATGATTTTATTCTTCTGTCTACAAAGTTATTATGTAGAAGGAGTAACTGGTGGAGCAGTTAAGGGATAAAATTATGAAGACAATTAAAAGATGTCTAACATTATTTTGCTTAATTATTTTAGGATTATGTATGAGCTGTAGTGAAAAAATTGGGCCTTATGGTTATCGTATTGACGAAAATTTATCTGATTTAAATGTTATAGAGGATAATTACCGTAATTGGTATGAAATATATGTTGGTTCATTTTGCGATTCAAATGGTGATAAAGTTGGAGATTTAAAAGGTGTAACTTCTAAATTAGATTATATAAAAGATTTAGGATTTAACGGTATATGGCTTATGCCTATAAATACATCTCCTTCATATCATAAATATGATGTTAAAGATTATTATTCAATTGATGAATCTTTTGGTACAATGGCTGATTTAGAAGAATTAATAAGCGAATGCCATAAACGTGATATAAAAATTATTTTAGATTTAGTTTTAAATCATTCAAGTATTCAAAATAAATTGTTTATTGAAGCTTGTAATGC
>CAZQOM010000061.1:0-7192 GCA_964595145.1 uncultured Anaeroplasmataceae bacterium
TGGAAATCACGGGAAAATCTATCGCAACCGTCAAGCGAATTATGAAATCGCTGCAGGATAAAAACTATATCCGCCGAGAAAGCGGCAAACGCTACGGCAAATGGGAAGTATTGGTGTAATATAGCAGTACAGTAAATATAGTGACTATAACGAATTTATACAACCTTTAAGACGGAATAATTAAAATAGGAGATATGTATGCGATTTATTGGCGGAAAGAGTTTAATGCTAAATCAAATTGACAGCGTTATAAGCGAAAATATAGATGATGATATTTCTATTGTTGGTGATTTATTTTGTGGTTCTGGTGTGGTATCTCAACATTTTAAAAAGCAAGGGAAAAAGGTAATTTCTAACGATATCATGTATATGAGCTATGCTCTTGTTAGAGGGATGACTGAGTTAAATACTACTCCAAATTTCGACGGTTTAGCTGGAATTGATGTCTTTGAATATCTAAACAACATTTCAACCGAAATATATAGAAGTACGGCTTTTATTTACAAGAATTATACACCTAATGATTTATGTGATAGAATGTATTTTCAGCCAAACAATGCTTTAAAAATAGATGCCGTTAGGCAACAAATCGAAAAATGGTTGCAAAACAAAAAAATAACTAAAAGCGAATATTATTATTTGCTTGCTTGCTTAATATCTGCTGTTCCATATGTTGCGAATATAACAGGTGTGTATGCTGCCTATTTGAAACATTGGGATAAAAGAACTTATAATCAGCTTCAAATCAATCCCATAGAAATAATCAATAGTAACAAAACTTGTGAATCTTACAATATGGATGCAATAGAACTATGCAAATCTCAAAAGTTTGATTTGGTATATATTGATACCCCATATAATCAAAGGGAATATTCTGCAAACTATCATATTCTCGAAACAATAGCAAAATATGATAAGCCACCTATTAATGGTGTTACAGGAATGCGGCCGTATAAAAAATCAGCATTCTGCTCAAAGTCTTCCGTAAAACAAGCTTTTGAGTCTTTATTTCACAACCTTCAATCAAAATATGCGATAGTCAGTTACAATAATGAAGGTTTACTAGACACAAGAGATATGATATCTCTTTTTAATCATTTTGGAACTGTAAAGCTGTATGAATATCCAGACAGAAGATATAAAAGTAAAATTCCTAACAATAAAATCGGGCTAAAGGAACAAATCTATTTTATAAATTTGGAGGAGTAGCAATATGGCTTATTTGAAAAGTCCAATGAATTACATAGGTAACAAATACCGATTGCTTGATCAAATAATACCACTTTTACCCAAATCGAATTGTTTTGTAGATTTGTTTTCTGGTGGACTTGATGTTGCTATTAATTATAGCCCAACAAACTGTAATACAGTTTACTGCAATGATGTAAACTGTCATCTAATTGATATATATAAATCTTTTCAAAAAATATACTACGACTTGCTAATAACTATACTTGACTCAAAAATTTTGAAGTTTGGATTAAGCAAAACAAATTCGGAAGGATATTTAAATTTCAGAGATTATTACAACAATTCTGATAAAGATCCACTCGACTTATATCTTCTTATGAATTATAGCTTTAACTATCAATTGAGATTCAATTCAAGCCACGAATTCAATAACCCTTTTGGGAAGAATAGAAGTAGTTTTAATGATTCAATAAGAAAAAGGCTATCATCTTTTATGGAAACAATTAATAACTATAATTTTTCCAGTGTGGACTTTATGGATTTTGATTACTCAACACTCCAAAGAGGAGATTTAGTATATTGTGACCCTCCTTACAGTATAAGCACCGGTTCGTACAATGACGGAAAAAGAGGCTTTAAAGGGTGGTGCTTTCAGGATGATATTGATTTAATCAATTTATTAGATGATTTGTCTGCTAAAGGAATTAAATTTGCTATGTCAAATGTATTAATACATAAAGGTAAAACAAATGTTGTACTGACAGAATGGTCAAAAAAGTACACTGTTCATAATTTAGAATGTAATTATAATAATAGCAGTTATCATTTAATAAACACAGAATCAGAAACAAGAGAGGTGTTAATTACAAATGAGTAGAACTTTTGGTTGGATTCAAGATGGAGGATCTTTTGATAATTTAAAGAGAGTTATACTTTCGATTGTCCCAGAATCAAGATTGAATCAAAGATTGCGAGAGGAACTTATTCCCAACTTTGTCCCAGATAGATTTAATAAACATGAACTCATAGATGTTATTACTGGAGAAAACTGCAATAGTGTACCATATGATTTGTTCAAAGGATTTGGAAGTGGAAAACAACTAACAGTGGAAGAAAATGTCAATATGTTTGGATACAGTGTTGACCAAGCAAGAACGATTGTTTCAAAAGGCGGTCGTGGAAATGCTGCTTGTTCAGGAATTGCACAAATAGCAACTCCAGCACAGAAAAGATTACCAAATGGACAAAACAAACCTTATCAAGGGGATTGGCAAGCAGAATGCTTTATTCGATGGGCGGTCTCTCTTGGTTTTATAGAGTACAACTCTGAAAGTGACACATGCAAAGTTTCTGATTTAGGTCAACAATTTGCAAAATCAGATAATGGAAGTGATGAGGAAAAAAGTTTATTTGGCGAAGCCATGTTGTCTTATCCCCCTGCTTGTCGAATCCTTCAGTTACTTTCCGAACAAGGCCATTTAACAAAGTTTGAAATAGGAAGACAATTAGGCTTTATCGGCGAAGCTGGATTTACATCAGTTTCACAATCACTATATGTCGGCGGAATTGACACTGCAACACTTCCTACAGAAAGAACTGAAATAAGACAAAACTTTGAGGGTAGCAGTGATAAATATGCACGTATGATTGCTGGATGGCTATGCCAAATTGGTTGGGTTGCAAAAGTTCCAAAAGAAGTAACAGAAAACTATTTGGGTACTCCACATACAACTACTATTGGGCAAAGTTACATGATAACCCAAAGAGGACAATCATATCTCAATAGAGTTATGGGAAGGACAAGACGCAGAAGATCAACAAAACGAGTCTTTTGGAATATGCTTGCAACAGCTGCTCCAGATGCCAATTATTTAAGAAATCGAAGATACTATATTATTCAATCGATAAAATCAACGCGAAGGACCATTGAAGAAATTAAGTCTTACTTATATCAAAATGAATATGAGTTAAATGAAGCAACGATAGTTGATGATATAAACAGCTTAATTTCAATCGGACTTCAAATAGATATAACTGCAAATGGATTCTTAATTAAAGATGAAATTTCCAACTTAAGTATTCCGAATGATATTGATACTGTCACACAAAGAACGGATATATCAGTCATAAAAGACGAAGTTAGGGAACAACTTCGCAATGTTAATCACAGATATCTTGTTTTACTTGACTTGTCGTATGATAACAGCTCTAATAGAGAATTTGAGTTGGAAACAATGTCTTTATTTACAGATGAACTAAATTATCAAGGTTTGCATCTTGGTGGTTCAAGGAGACCAGATGGTATATTCTATAAAGATACTAACGGTGTAATTGTAGACACAAAGGCTTATTCCAATGGTTATAATCTTCCTATTACCCAAGCTGATGAGATGATTAGATATATTGAAGAAAATAAAAATAGAGGAGATTTAAATCCTAACCAGTGGTGGGAGCTTTTTGGAGAAAATGTATCTTCATTTAGTTATCTTTTTATTTCATCTGAATTTAGAGGACATTATAGAGATAATATCCAATATATCAAAAATAGGACCAATTATGATGGCGGAGTTATAAATTCGAAAAATCTTCTATTATTTGCTGAAAGGGTAAAAAGTGGTTTTTTAAGTTATGAGGACTCTTTCCAAACGCTTAGATGCAATGATGAAATTACTATTAACATATAGCAACTATTTTTTGTGAAATAGCCTATGCTTATAAATCGCATATTGTTCATAAAAATATGTCATAATTCAAGCAAACACATTTTTACAAACAAAAATTTTTAAAAACAATCATAATATGAGTATTCTAATGCTTGAAACGAATTAAATGTATTTTAAATTATTCAGAAAGAAATTGGTTGGAAAACTTTAATAAACAATTCAAAACGATGATGAAATGCAGAAAAACATGTCAGGAAAAGCACTTGATCCACATTTGTGGAACTTAGAAAATCTATTTAAATGTATGTACGATGTTCCAGTTTATCAACGTCCTTATTCTTGGGATAAGGAGCAAGTTGAAGTTTTGCTGAGTGATATTATAGAAGCATATCAATCTAATAGCAAGGACGAAGGATATTATACCGGCAATATCATTGTTTATGACAAAAATGATAAGATTAACGGATTAATTACAAAATACGATATAATTGATGGTCAGCAAAGAATTACAACATTTACACTTATATTAATGGCATTGTACACATTGTCATTAACTATGGGGGTTAGTGAAACTGATAAGACGCTTAACAACATCAAAGAAGCTCTTTGGAAATATGTAAATAGAACATATCATAAAGAATATACAGCAGTCACTCTCAATAGCATCGAGAAAAAATGTTTTTCCGATTTATACAATCATTGTTTTGATAACCCAAAAACCGTAATTGATTTTTGTGATAATTATCATTGTGCTTCCGCTTTTGAAGAACTAGTAATTTCTAATTATGAGTATATATATACTGCTCTCCAAAAAGAAATATCTGCAGATGACCAAGGAAAAATACTTGACTTTGCTGACTATATCTTGCAGTATATTCAGTTTATTGTGATTGAAGCAAACTGCAAGGCAAACAAGGTTTTCACGATGTTTGAATCTATAAACAGTAAAGGTAAAAAACTCGAAGAAATCGACCTAATAAAGACTTACATTTTTTCAAAATTAGATGAAGCTTCATACGACACCTATCTTGATAAATGGGGGCAATTAATCATTAAAACAGAAGATAACCTTTATGATTATCTATATAACTACATCAAAGCATTTTTATGCTTTTACAGGCAAAATATAAACATCAATAATTTTAAGTCAATTTGCCAAAGCCGATTGTTACAATACTTTAATGGAAACAATGAAGCAGAAGCTCTTAAAAAGCTGCTGGATGATATGTATGACAAAGTTGACTTTTACAAAATGCTATCATCTGCTGAACAAGCAAACACTTTGGTTAAGAACAATAAATTCAGATATTATTATAAGATTTTTACAGAAATCTCATATAAACATCCTAAAGCTCTCTTTTTGCGCACATTGGTTGAATACAAACAAGGAAATATAAATAAAGAAGCAGTAGTAGATATCGTTTCCGAAACAATAAGTTTTATGATGAAATTTCTCACTATCAGCAGTCGTGATAGTAAAGATGCAATTACATTATTTTCTAGTATTATGAACGACATATATACTACTAACAAAGTTTCAAAAGATTTAATTATCAATACTATTGCTGCCGAACTTGTGAAACAAGGTGTCACAGCAGATAAACTGAAATCTGATTTGGCATCGATGGACGCTTATGAGCAAAATAAAAAACTCACAATTTCGTTGCTTGCGCTATATGATTCAACATCAAAAGACGAATTCGGTAAAACAAAAATATCATATGACCAAGCATATATGTTGTTAAATTCGTTTAGTTCTGCATTTAGCCTTGATCATTTACTCGTCCAAACACCGGATAAAGATTCTAATGAATTCAAATATTATAAAGATGCATCTGATTCCTTAGTATTAAAAGATGGTCACGATTTCCCAAGCGAGATCATTACAGGTATGGATTATGATACTTTCACACGCAAAATCTTAAACCAGATAGGTAACTTAAGGATCTATTACAAAGACAAAAACTCTGGCAGACAAAACGCGGCTATTGATTTACCGGAATATGATAATTTTAATACATACAATGACATCGTCGAAAGAGGCAAAAATTTAATAAATAATATCGTTGACAATTGTTTACCAACACCAGATATAGATATTTCACAGATAAAAACTAACAATAAAAAACTTGAAGCTTACCTACCTAAAATGGACAAGTTAATTGAGTTTGGGCTTATTAAAAAAGGTGATAAGATTTATCTGACCCTAAAACCGGATGAATCCGTTGCAACATTAATTGATGGAAAATATGTTGATTTCAATGGCGAAAAAATCACTCTTAATGAATGGGGATGCCGAGTAACCGGTTGGCAATCCATAAGAATTTATGCATATGTTGCCAAAATCGGAGAAATTGAAACATTACATCAAAAACGACTTGCATTTATACGGGAACATAATGAACCGGTTTGCTAATTGTTAGACTATAAAAAGGTGGTTATCAAATGCTAAAAGTTGATGGTGCTATTTATGATACAAACAAAGTAATATGCCGAAATATTTATGTGTTTGATGCCTCCGATCGAGGCTTATTATCGCAAAATATTTTGGCTCAGCTTAGAAATTTTGTCGAGTATATCGTCCAAAAGGTTTATTCAAATGGTGTTGATACCGATCCCAACGATTATCAGGATAAAAAAGCTGCTTGGGAATTCGTGAAAACCAAGGGAGAACTGCGGTTTTAAGCAAATTTCATAATCTTCTTCAAAAATCTGTATCACACTATACATTTGATGAGGGTGGTTCCGAAAGATTGATGCTTAAGTATTATGAGTATCTTCTTAGAATTAAGGTATTTCTCAAAGAAAAGTATAAAATGGATGTTCTTAAAAATATTAATGATTTTCCATTAAACTTAGATGACCATTTGATGGAGTACTATAAACAAATTGCTGTTCGTATTGTTAAGCCGAGTCGTTATGCAACACATAATTCTTACAATGATCGTGCGTACATACAGAAAATCAAACCTCTTTTTGTAAAGCATCATATTTTCTACGAAGTAACATTTACAGTAGCCAATGATAAAGCTAGCAAATTTGATAGAGTAATTGCGTTCACCTCTCTTGATCTTTCTGATAATTATGCAGTTAGACTTTCCATACACAACGATGTAATCGGCGTGCTTGGGAAAGTTATGCCTATTCAAATTATTGATAGTTGGGAAGTATCCATAAGACCTTGTGAAGTTAATCGATTTGCTGATTTTTTGGCAGTCACATTCAAATAGGTACTAGTAATAACGAGTTCCGTGATTTGATGAAATTCCTCACGGACACTCGAATTAGTCTTGTTGATTTAGTTACATCATCAGATTCATATTACTCTTGGGCAAAAG
>CAZQOM010000062.1:0-6991 GCA_964595145.1 uncultured Anaeroplasmataceae bacterium
AGACTAAGATTAGTGCCGCTGCCCTTGCAGGTATGCCCATTGCGGATGCCAGAGATGAGGTCGATAGCTAAATAAAAATGCCGGGCTGACACCTGTAAAATGTCAGTCCGGCATTGTTTGAATTACTCGATTATTCCCAGTATACAATTATTGCTCATCGAAATTTAGCAAAAGAGACTCTCCATCGACAATGGAATGAATAATATCATCGATCTGTGCAACAATCTGCATTTGGGTGGCAATTTTATTAAACAGATCCAGAAGCTCTCTAAAATCCTCTCTGGAGAACTCACAGTGCGTAAACCTATATGAGTGAAATTTGAGCCAGCAGTCTTTAACAACATTATATCCTGCAATAGTGAATTTTTGGATTGCCAGCGGACAATATACACGGATTTCTGCATCCGTGTTTTCTGCTCTTACAATGAACTCTTCTGTTTCCCCGTCATATGGATTACGGGAAGCAGATCTGCTATGCTCCAAGTGATATCCAGCAGGCAACTGGCTGATAACTGCATCATAGTCAATCCCCAAGATATTATCGACCGCAATACCGTTTTTCTCAAGGTTAGCAAGTTGTTCACCAAGAGTTGAAAGAGCCAGAAATACATCTCCATCTGCGACAATGGGGATTCGTGCTCGACTTTCAGACTGATTTACAACAAATAGAGCGCCATAGAACTCCTCCAAATATACTTGCGAGCAGAACACAGCATATGCGTAAAATACCATTTTACGAGCACACTCGGCTTCGGACAGACCAGTACAAGCAGTCAAATGATCGAGAATTGTACGATGCACATTATTTACTACCTCGTTAGTTCTGGTATTTGGAATGTACTGATTTAGATAAATATGTCCATTACCTCTACGGCTAAGATCGTTATCTGGAAAATACCAGCAAAACGAACTAAACTGCCCCAAGGATTCGTCCAAATCCTTAGGTGCGTGTGCAAGGGAAAAACCAATAGTGTCCTCACGATCATAAACAGCCTTAATTTCTGGCCGAATTCTTGCACCACCTCCACCAACACCAGCTTGATATTCAAATACGGTATCCCATAAAAATGCATTTGAATTGACAAATGGTCGGAAAGAACACGGACGAATGTTTTCTGTCAATACAGCATCCAGTTCCTGGCGGTTTTCACAGGTATTTAGGGCAGATTGGAAAGCTGTTATTTTTGAATCAACAACAGGCTTGTCCTGTCGCCCAATCCATTCCTGTGCCTTTTCTATGCCTCCAACCGCAATTTCACGGCTACGCCTTTTAAGCATAGGCTGCTTGATGTGCGTCAAAAGTGCTGTAGGTGCCATTTTTGATCCAGAACATTGATTGAGAAATACCGCACTGCCATTATCATTGCTGATAGGCCAAAAACGAGCATACAAATCCTGATTAAAAGGTCGCGATGGCATAAACGAATACATCGTATCCGAAACAGGAAATGTTTCAAAGGAATTCATAATGGTCTGAATATCGGCTTCGAGAGTAGCAATCTTTTCGGTTCGACGGCCTCTTGACAAATCAACATAATTGATTTCATGTACAGTCGCGTCCTCCCCATACTTCCGCGTAAGCAGAATTACTGCACGCCCCTGCATAGTGTAAAACAAACTATCTCCACGAATTCCAGTTCTCGCATCAGTATCAATGGCTACGGTCCATATATGAGAAAAATGCTCCACTAAATACTTTCTGGCATATTTATACGATTCAGCCTCTAAAAAAGATAGAGGTACGACAAATGCCAAAACCGAATGGCATTCCGAGTTCAGCAGTTTTTCGCAACTCCAACGCACGAACTGCATAAATGGGTTGTTAATTTGCTTTTGAATATTCTGTCGATTGCGTCGATTCTCTACTGGTGGGCGAAAATCATCCATCAGTTCCAAAATGCGTGAAAAATCGCCAGAAACATTATTCCGGATAGAGTCTGAGCAAGGAGGGTTACCAATAATCAGCTTTATTGGTCGCGATGACAGTTCATTGGCACGGATAAGTTCACGTCCCTCTATAGAAGCAGGGTTCGCATCTTCTCCAAGAAGACAATTGCTCAAAGTATTGGCCAAAAGAACGCTGGTTTCCAAATTTCTTCTGCCATATTGACGCTCAACAATCGCCATGCGGTAGTTGGCAAGCATATACGGTGCAGGCAGAATTTCAAAACCACACAGGTTATATGCACCATCTCCGTCATCATGTGCAATAATCCGCTCCAAGAACGATCCCGTTCCACAACATGGATCAACAATGGTGTTACCATCGTCATAGATTGTGGCACCATCAAACTTATCGTGAACAACCTGATTTGTCAGTCTCACAATAAAATCAGCAAGGACTTTCGGCGTATAGAAAGCACCGTAGTCAAATCTTGACTGTTCATCAAATTTTGTCAGGAACATTTCAAAGAGACGATGGTAGTCTGGATTCATAAGCTGATGATCTGTCATTTGCACAAAGGAGAGGAAAGAGATACACTCATCTACCCACTGTCCAATGAAGGTGCCGTCCCCTGCGTTATCACGCAAATATACCATGAGGTTGCGGAAAGGAAGCAATGCCTCCCCATCAACGATATCGTTAAATGCATACGCTCTGATTTTTTCTGCCTTTTCAGCCGGAGAGTCGCCGCTTGCACAAAGCACGCGGTGTGCATAAAGCAAGCAGAACATAATGACCTGTGCTGTGAAATCAGAAAAGATCGCTCCGGTGCGGAGTGCAGGGTCGTTATGGTTGTAAACCAATGCCTTTAAGCCGTCAAGCAAAGCAATAACCTGACGTTCGTCATCATTCAATGCTTCTTCAGCCGTTAAGTCTGCCTGCGCCAAAATATCGTCGGCAAGGTTTCGGGTACGAACAGCTACCAACTCAACCAGTTTCTCTTCATCTACTCTTTGTGGAGCAGGATTGGAAAAGAACTGCTCCATATAAAAACGAAACAGAGGATTTACTGGCAAGCGTGACCAATCGGCAGCCGTTATTCTCCCTTTATCAATAATTGAAACAACAAATGGAGTATCAGCAAAGCAGAACACAAAATCTATACCATCGGTGATAATCAGTTTATGGCCTAATGTCAGATATCTGTTAATCTGATTCTGATACGGAGCAATGTCAAACGGCTCGGCAGAAGGTCCCTTTCCCTCAATGTATCCATATACGCCCAAAGATACCGCATCTTGGATTCTCCAGTCGGGCCTTCCCATACGACCTTGATTTCTGGGTTCCAGGATGATGTCAAAGTTTCCACCTGGATTCAAATCTCGCGCAATGTTGGTAAACAGTGTATGCATAGGCACACGAAATGAAAGTTCTGCCGTATGCTGACCACCTCTCGCTGCCGCATTATATTCTCTTTGATATGCCCGCAAATAGCTTTTTACATTGGCATCAAACGGCATTATCCTCACCCACCTTCTTTTCGTAACACTCTATAATACTTTTGCCAATCTGTTCTGCCATCATTGGAGGAACAGCATTACCTATTTGTCTGGCAACGTCAACTTTGTTTCCGACAAACTCAAAATCAACAGGGAATGTCTGTAACAAAGCGCCTTCTCGTAAAGAAATACTACGATCCTGTGTCGGGTGTCCAAACTTTCCCCTGGTAAAACTGTCAAACCTTGCAGTAATTGTTGGAGCGACATCGTCCCAAGCCATTCGTCCGTAGACACTTCGAAAACCAATAACAGAACTATCGATTTTATGGCACTCGGCCAATAATTCTTCTGGGAGATCATCCCGCCCCTGTCCTTCCTTAATTGCGCGAATTCTCTGCAAATTACGTTCAGACAAGCGATCTCGCCGATGGAGAGGAAACTCCGGGTGGTCAGTTCCGTTCTGAGGCGGTTCCGGGAGATTGCCTATTACATCTCGGACAGTACGTCTTTCATCTGTCGGTGAAGGATACTTATAATGGTTTCCCATATCTGCTCTTTCACCAATAATTATATATCTTTTGCGTCTTTGAGGAACACCAAAATCCTGTGCATCCAGCAGTTCAACATGAACGTGATATCCAATTCCTTCAACATCCTCAATAAGCTGTTGCAGAATTGTTTTTCCTCTTTTCCCAGCAATACCGGAAACATTTTCCATAACAAAGTATTTGGGATACAATTCATCAATCAATCTGCCGTACAGTAGAACCAGTTCATTTCGTGAATCAGTATCGCTCCCTCTTCTTTGAACTGAAAAGCCCTGGCACGGTGGTCCTCCTGCCAGAAGGAATAACTCTCCACGCTTTAAATTACAACGCTTAAGCAACTCTCCGTTGAGCATATCCGCAATGTCCGCAGTTACGGCAGGGTGATTAAAATACTTCTGATTTTGATTGATTGTATCTATGCAAAGCTGGTCTATGTCAAAACTTAGCAGAATATCAAATCCTGCGCGCTGGAGTCCAAGCCCCAGACCGCCGGCACCGCAAAAACTATCGATACAAGTATATTTCATCATTCTTTTGTCCTCCCGCGCGTTTTTATTCCGGCAATAACACTGGAATATGAACTACTCACAGGTTCATTAATTGATTTAGGGCTGGCTTCCAACTCTGCTTCTGTTGGGGGAACAGACAGCATCTCAATTAAAACATTCGCAGCAATAGCCGAGGACAACATAGGAGGAACAGCTTCTCCAATTTGTCTGTATATATCATCCGATTTTCCACAGAATTCAAAACCATTAGGAAAACTTTGGAGGAGCGCCGCTTCACGCGCAGTGAGTCCACGATCCTGTTCAGGATGGGTGTATCTTCCACTGGCAGGGTTTCTGGCATAGTGCGTAATCGTAATTGATGGTTTGTCCCAAAAAAGCCGACCATATACATCAGAGAAACCTTTAGTCTTATCCAGACACTTCGGCCCCACTCCAGCGGGTCTATTACCACCATCATGTGGAACCTGCTTTATAACATCGATAGTGCTTTGCTTATGTGAAGCGCTCTTATGCATTGCATCATCTGGGGTCGCAACCCCTGCTCTAACGGCGGGCAAATGAGCAATGGCATCTCGAACCGTTCTATATTCCGATGGCTGTAAATAACCTTTCGGCAACACGAACTCTTTTTTCATTCCAATCACAATTGAACGGAAGCGTTCTTGAGGAACCCCAAAGGCGGCTGCGTTATAAATGGTCTCTTTTACCACATAGCCATTTTCCTCATAGCACTTTTTTGCAGCTGAAAAGTACCTCCAGTACCGCGCAGATAAAAACTCAGGGACATTTTCCATAATAATCACTTCTGGTTGGACTCTCTTCACGATTTCTGCAAAAGCCATAATCAGGCTGTTGCGTACATCATCCTCTTCATTCCAGTGCTTTTTTCTGTGGGAAGAAAATCCCTGGCAGGGTGCGCAACCAATCATGACAGTAGGCTTGCCGCTATCATATCCGATTTTTTTCAGAAATGCATCAAGTTCTCCGTCACCAAAAGCCAGTCGGGTAATGTCTTCATGGATGAGCGGGGTTCCAAAGTTGTGGCTATATGTTGTTGCAGACACCTCATTAATATCGCACCCTCCCATCATTTTAAAGGCGGGGAATATGCTGTTGAGAGCAGCAAAACCCAGGGATGTTCCACCCGCGCCAGAAAAGAAATCAATTAACTGGATCGGATTATTTTCATAAGACAAACTATCTATAGGGCAGAATTCAGCTAAGGATCGCTGCACTGCTAAAGTTAATTCTCTGTTGTAGGGTCTAAAATTATTTGATATGCTGTTGCTGTGCAAAGCATCATAAACAAGATCCATCCACATTGCACAAGCCTCCTTACTCATCGACTGTCTCCATAATATCTTCCAGATGGCAATCCAGAGACTCGCATATCCGCAAAAGAGTATCTGTGGTGATATTGTCTCCTTTGCCCAGCTTTGCAAGAGAAGCGGAACTGATTCCTGCTTTTTCCTTGAGGTCGCTCTTTTTCATGTTTTTGTCGATAAGCATCTTCCACAGCTTGTTGTAGCTGATACGCATCTTTAAAATCCTCCCAATTACTTTCTTAGCATCATATCATAGTGCTGTTTTTGATCCATGAGTTCAAATATCATTTCGAAGATTTTTCTGCACTCGTCTGCATTGAGGCAATCTTCGACAAAATCCATGCCATCGCTCATTCCGATGCTGCTTGCATTTATATACGCCAACATTGCAGAGGCCAGTTGGAATTTCTCTTCGTCATCGTTCCCATCGGCATCTTTGTAGTATCCATTCTCTTTACCCTGAACCAGGATCACTTTCCGCAGTACAGAACCTTCATACCCGCAAAGTTGGAGGAAATAATACTCCAGAATGCGGCGAATGACATTCATCAGAGGCACTGCCGATTGCACCTCTCGGTACTCATCCCAGAGGGCGGCATACGAATTTTTGACCGGGTTGATATTCACTCTTTGGGTCGGCTCGTTCGGGTCTACGTCATCGAATAGCTTAATAGTGGATTTAGTACCTATTTTCCGAATCAAATAGAACGATGCGTAGTCGTACTTTGTTATATAACTGTACGAAACCTCACGATGGAAGTAAGCGTTATGGGTCAGTATAAAAATCTGTTTGATGAAGTTCCCCTTCGCAACAGGATTGCGGTTGTCAGCGTTGTTTCGGCATATTTCAATCATCTGCCGGACAAGCGTACTGACAATGAATAGCGAACTGCTGTCCATACTGGAAACAGGATCATCAATGACCACGATTTTTTCTCTGGTCTCACCATCGGCGGAATTACTACCATGAACCAGATGGTAAAAATACAGAAAGGCGATGAAGTTCTTTTCACCCTCGCTCAGATTATCGGCAATCGTGTCGTCCGGGCGGCGCACTTCATATACATTATCGACCCCGCGCTTGGGTTGCAGGCTGAAGCCACGCATCCCTGAATCGCGGAGCATCTGATTGATGCTGTCCTTGGCGGTGTCGGTCTCTACTGTACTACCAAATAAGCACAATCATTTGATAAATCGGAATTTGAAGAGGTATTATCTATGAAGA
>CAZQOM010000063.1:0-6987 GCA_964595145.1 uncultured Anaeroplasmataceae bacterium
GGCTTTGAAGGAAAAAATGGACAATTAACATCAATGCTTGATGAGGATTTACCATACGATATTACAAAGGATACAATTATATTAGAGGATAATGATTATCCAACATGGTATATTGATGTTTTTGATAATTATGAAAAATATATTGGTAAAACTATTAAATTTAAAACATTTGTCAGAGATATTTTAGAAGATACAATTGTTGTTGGTAGAAATGTTATGACATGTTGTGAAAATGATATTCAATTTTTAGGTTATGAAGTTAAAAATGTTAATGAATTAGTTTCTATAGGAGAATGCATATTCTTAGAATGTATTATTTGTCATGAATATTCTAATGTTGCAGAAGATGAAGTTGTTATCTTAGAAGCTAAAAAAGTTTCTCATCTTCCTAAAGAAAAAGATATAGTCTTATCTTTTTAAATAGAAATTGCTCGTAGGTGGGCTTTTTCTTTATTTTGATTTAAGTAGGTGATTTTATGCAAAAACAATTTAATATAGACAATCAAAATCAAACAATAGAACTTGGAAATAAAATAGGTAACTTGTTAAATGCAGGTGATGTTGTTCTTTTAATTGGTGATTTATCTGCAGGAAAAACAACTTTGACTAAAGGGATTGGTTTAGGTTTAGGAGTAACTAAAATAATTAATTCACCAACTTTTACTATTGTTAAAGAATATAAGGGAAAGTGTAAACTTTATCATTTAGATTTATATCGTCTTGATGGACTTAATAGTGATTTCGATTTAGAAGAATATATAAATGGTGATGGTGTGTGTGTAATTGAATGGCCTTACCAAGTTAAAGAAATATTACCAGATGAATATTTACTTATTAATATAGAATTAAAGGAAAATAATAAAAGATTAATTAATATAGAAGCAATAGGATCCTATTATGAAGGGGTGTTAGAGAAATTATGAAAACATTAATTATTGATTCTGCAACAAATATATTATATACAGCATTAGTTATTGATGAAAAAGTTATTTATGAATCTTATGTTCCTGGTAAAAAAGATCATGCTAGTGTCATATTAGTAGAAGTTGAAAAAGCTTTAGATAAGGCTGAAATAGATTTAATAGAAATTAATAATGTTATAGTAGGTGTTGGGCCAGGGTCATATACAGGAGTTAGAATGGCTGTTGCTGTTGGTAAAATGATTGCCACATTAGAAGATAAAATAGATTTATATGAGATTTCTACATTGAAATTAATTTCTAGTGGCTATGATGGATATGTATATGCAAGTATAGATGCAAGAAGAGGAAATTGTTTTGGGGCAATATATAATCCAGTTACTAATGAATATAGTTTTAATGAGGTTTTAATTGAAAGAAGTGTTATTGAAGCTAATACTTTTGAATTTAAATCAACAGAAGATTCATTTAAGGTAAATCCTTTAAGAGTAATTAAATATGCTAAGAAAGTGGTAGAGCCTAGAACACTTATACCTAATTATTTACGTGATACAGAAGCGGAAAGGAATTTGAAGTGATAAGAAGATATAATAAAGAGGATATTAAAAGAATAGTTGAATTAGAACATGATAATCTTTTATCTTCTTTAGAGGAATCATATTATTTAATTGATCTTAATAATCCTTTTGCTTATCATTATGTTATTGAAGAAAATAATTATATTATTGGTTTTATATCATCAATATATGATGGTTTTTCTTTAGAAATATTAAATATAGTTATAGATAAACATTATCAGTCTAAAGGCTATGGTATAAAATTAATAACTTATGTTTTAGATGAAATAATGCCTGAAAATGTTTCATTAGAAGTTAGAGAATCTAATGTTAAGGCTATAAATTTATATAAGAAATTAAATTTTAAAGAAATAAGAGTAAGAAAAAATTATTATTCTAATAATGAAAATGCAATAGTTATGCAAAAACTTTATGATGATAAAAAAGATATAATCAATTTAGAAGCTATTTTATTTTCTAAAAAAACTGGTATAAAATATAGTAATGATTTTAAAGAAAGATATGCTTTAAATTATTATGATATTTTTGATTATAAAATAGATTCACTAGCCAATTTTATTTATAATGATTATATTTTATTTATTTCTAACTGGATTGATTATAATTTATTTAAATCTTTTGAAATAGATAAGCTTTCTTTAATGCATGTAAATGCTTATAGATATAAATCAATTAGTCATAATAAATATAAAATATATGATAATAAATTAACCGATTATAAGAATTATATTTATAATCGTAATTTAGAATTTGGTAGTAGTTATTCATCTAAATATTGTGAATATAGTTATAATAATATTGTAAATGGCAAGGAAAAGATTTTTACTATTGAGGATAATGGCTTTATTATTGCAAGTGTTAGAATGTATGAATATTATAATAGTATTTTAATATTTGATTTATTTGTTAAAGAAAATTATAGGCATAAAGGAATGGCTTCTAATTTAATGGATAGATGTATGAAATATGCAATTGAAAATAACAAAATAGAAGTATATTTAGAAGTTGATTTAAATGATACAGTAGTTAATATGTATAAAAAAATGAATTTCAAATGTATTTTAGATTATTATGAGATATTAAAGGTAAATAGTTAGTATTTCTTTTAAGAAAATGCTTTTATTTACTACCTTTTTTTTGATAAATAGGGTATAATAGCATTATCTATCTATTTATATACTTTGATTGGAGGGGTATTATGGAAGAAGTAAATAATTATATTAAAACATTAATGGCAGAAGATTTAAAAGAAGGTAGAGTAAATGAAATTATCACTCGTTTTCCTCCTGAACCTAATGCTTATTTACATATTGGACATGCTCGTGCGATTATAACAAATTTTGAATCTGCAAAAGCTTTTGGAGGTAAGACAAATCTTAGATTTGATGACACTAATCCAACAAAAGAAGATAGTGAGTATGTTGAAGCTATAAAAGAAGATTTAAAATGGTTAGGATATACACCAAATAATATTTTCTTTGGTAGTGATTATTTTGAAAAAACATATGAGAAAGCAGTATTATTAATAAAAAAAGGATTAGCTTATGTTGATGATTTATCTCAAGAAGAGGCATCTTTATATAGAGGTACATTATTTGAACCAGGTAAGAATTCACCATATAGAGATAGAAGTGTTGAAGAAAACTTAGATTTATTTGCAAGAATGCGTGCTGGTGAATTTAAAGATGGCGAAAAAACATTACGTGCTAAAATCGATATGGCTAGTCCTAATATAAATATGCGTGATCCTATTTTATATCGTATAATTCATATTCATCATCATAGACAGGCTGATAAATGGTGTATTTATCCTATGTATGATTTTGCTCATCCTTTACAAGATAGTTTTGAAGGAATCACTCATTCTTGTTGTTCACTAGAATTTGATAATCATAGAGTATTATATGATTGGGTTTTAGCAAATACAGAAGTAGAACATATTTCTCATCAATATGAATTTGGTCGTTTAAATATAACAGGTATGGTTATGTCTAAGCGTTACTTAAGAACATTAGTTGATACTAAAAAGGTTAGTGGTTATGATGATCCTAGAATGCCTACATTAGTTGGCTTGAAAAGAAGAGGATTTACACCAAAGGCTATTAAGAATTTTATTATTTCAACAGGATTATCAAGAGTTAATTCTACAGTTGAATATAGTGCGTTAGAAGAAGCTTTAAGAGATGATTTAAAGATGAAGGCTTTAAGACCTTCAGCAATTATCAATCCTGTACTTGTTCAAATTGATAATTATCCTTCAGGACAAATAGAATATTTAGATTGTCCTAATAATACAGAAAATGAACAATTAGGTTCAAGAAAAATTGCATTTAGTAAATATGTATATATTGAAAGAGATGACTTTATCGAACAAAAGCCTAACAAGAAATGGAAGAGATTAGCTTTAGGTGTTGAAGTAAGATTAATGCATGCTTATTTTATTACTGCTACTAGTGTAGAAAAGGATGAAGAAGGTAATATTACATTAATTCATGCTACATATGATCCACTTACAAAATCTGGTTCTGGATTTAATGAGCGTAAGCCAAATGGTAATATCCATTTCGTCGAAAAAACAACTGCAATTAAAGCTACATTTAATTTATTTGAAGATTTATTCTTACCAGAAACAGAAGAAAATAAGGATTTAGATTTTATCGAAAGATTAAATCCAAATTCATTAACTGTTGTTAATGGCTATGTTGAATCATCTTTAAAAGATACTAAACCATTAGATCATTTTCAATTTGTTAGAAATGGTTATTATACAACAGATAAAGAAAGTACAAGTGATAATTTAATATTTAACTGTACAGTTAGTCTTAAATCATCATTTAAATTATAATAAAATAATAGGGACTACAATAGTAGCCCCCATTTTTAAGAAGGAGAATAGTATGTTAAAGACAATAAATTTAGGTTTACAATATGGTTCAAGAAAATTATTTGAACATGTTGATATTACTTTTACTAAAGGTAATTGTTATGGAATCATTGGAGCTAATGGTGCAGGTAAATCAACATTTTTAAAATTATTATCTGGTGAAATAGAATCAACAACTGGAGAAGTCATCTTAGATAAAAATGAAAGAATGTCAGTTTTAAAACAAGATCAAAATGCTTATAATGATAAAACAGTATTAGATACAGTTTTATTAGGACATCCGAGATTAATTGAGATAAAAGAACAAAAGGAAGCATTATATTCTAAAGAAGATTTTAGTGAAGAAGATGGTATATTAGCTGCAGAACTTGAAGGTGAATTTGCTGAACTAGGTGGATGGGAAGCTGAAACTGATGCTGAAACACTTTTAAATGGTATTGGTGTTGATAGCATGTATCATTATACTCTTATGTCAGATTTAGATGCTAAACTTAAAATTAAAGTTTTATTAGCACAAGCATTATTTGGAAATCCCGATATTTTACTTTTAGATGAGCCTACTAATAATTTAGATTATAAATCAACAAGATGGTTAGAAAATTTCTTACTTAATTTTGAAAATACTGTTTTAATTGTATCTCATGATAGACATTTTTTAAATAATGTTTGTACACATATTTGTGATGTTGATTTTGGTAAAATTAAATTATATGTAGGAAATTATGAATTTTGGTATGAATCTAGTCAATTAGCCTTACAACAAGCAAAAGACCAAAATAAAAAAAGTGAACAAAAAGTTAAGGAATTACAAGAATTTATTGCAAGATTTTCAGCTAATAAATCTAAATCAAGACAAGCAACATCTCGTAAGAAATTATTAGACAAAATTAAAATTGAAGACATTGAACCTTCTTCAAGAAGATATCCATATATTGGCTTTAAACCACTTAGAGAAGTAGGTAATGACATTCTTTTTGTAGAAAATTTAAGTAAACCTGGTATTTTTGAAAATTTGACATTTACTGTTAATAAAAATGATAAAATAGCATTCCTTGCTGAAAATTCAGTTATAATTACAACATTATTTAATATTTTATCAGGAAAGGATACTGATTATACTGGTAAATTTAAATGGGGTATAACAACATCTACTGGATTTTTACCACAAGAAAATAAAGAATATTTTAATAAAGATTTATCATTAGTAGATTGGTTAAGACAATATTCTAAAGAAGATCAAACTGAAAGTTTTATTAGAGGTTGGTTAGGTAGAATGTTATTTAGTGGTGAAGAATCTTTAAAGAAATGTAATGTTTTATCAGGTGGGGAAAAGGTTAGATGTATGTTTGCAAAATTAATGCTTGAATCACCTAATATTTTAGTATTAGAAGATCCAACTAACCATTTAGATTTGGAATCTATAACAGCTTTAAATGAAGGTATGAAAAACTTTAAAGGTAATATTTTATTTTCAAGTCATGATGCTGAATTACTTGAAACTGTAGCAAATAGAATAATATCATTTGAAAAAGATGGTACAATTATTGATAAACTTACTACATATGAAGAATTCTTAGATAGTAAAGATTTAAAATAAAAAAAGGAGGGAGAAATATGCTAGATAATCTTAATCAACAACAGCTTGAAGCAGTAACAACAACTGAAGGTCCAGTAATGGTTATGGCAGGTGCTGGAAGTGGAAAGACAAGAGTATTAACTGAAAGAATCGCATATATAATTTCTCAGGGTATTTCTCCTTATCAAATTCTTGCAGTAACGTTTACGAATAAGGCTGCAAATGAAATGAAAAATAGAATCAAAGAAATTATTGATGTTGATACAAGATATATGTGGATTTCAACATTTCATAGTTTTTGTTCTAGATTTTTAAGATTAGAAATAGATTTATTACCCCCATTTAAAAAAAATTTTACAATTATTGATGAAGATGATTCTTTAAAAATAATAAAAAATATTTGTAAAGAATATTTAATAGAAGATATAAAACCTAAAAAAATTCAATCACTTATATCAAAAAATAAAAATCTTCCAAATTATACTATAAGTGATCAATTTATTAGATCTATTTTCAATAAGGTTAATGACAATTATAATAAATATTTAGAAGATAATAATTTACTTGATTTTGATGATTTAATGCTTAAAACTTTAGAATTATTAAAAAATAATCCGTCAGTATTAGAAAAATATCAAGATAAATTTCAATATATATTAGTTGATGAATTTCAAGATACTAATGAACTTCAATATAAATTAATGTTTATGTTATCAGCAAGATATCATAATTTATTTGTTGTTGGTGATGATTTTCAATCTATTTATTCTTTTAGAGGAGCTAAAATAGAAAATATAGATAAATTTAGGAATGACTTTAAGGAGCATAAACTTATTTTATTAGAAGAAAATTATCGTTCCACAACACCTATTTTAAATTTAGCTAATGAGGTTATTAAAAATAATCCTAATCAAATAAAAAAAGTAATGTTTACTCAAAAAAAAGAAGGTAAACTTCCATTTTATTATCAAGCAGCTAGTGGAAAAGCTGAAGCAATGTATGTATGTGATAAAATAAAAAAATATCATA
>CAZQOM010000064.1:0-6802 GCA_964595145.1 uncultured Anaeroplasmataceae bacterium
AATAAAATATCTTTATAATATAAATCAAATTCACCAGCACTTACATTTTTAGCTTGATAAGTTCCATAATTAAATCCGTAACTGATTATATGACAATTTTCATTAATACTATACTCTCTTATAAACTTACATTCATAATTAAGTACTGCAATATTACAACCTTTAATTATACTCATTTTTTCATTTATAACATTATTGATATTTCCAAAAGTATCTATATGCATATACCCTATACCAGTAACAAAACATATATTAGGTTTAAATATTTTCTTAAGCTTATATATATCTTTTTTGTAACTTGCTCCAAATTCTAATATTAAATTATTATAAATATTTATATCTACTATATTGTTAATGAACTTTGAAATTCCTAATTTTGTATTATAACTTTTTGGTGTAGAGTTAGAAGATGTAAATATATTTAATGCTTGATCCAATAACTTTTTAGTAGATGTTTTGCCAAATGAACCTGTTATACCAATTATATTTCCTTGATAATTATTTAATATTTTTTTTGTTTTTATTATATATTTTTTGTTTATTATATTTGATAATATTCTTTCTATTATGAAAATAGGAATTATACTAAATTCTAAAAATAATATTAAAAAACAACCAATATAAGGAATAAAAACAATGTTTAAATAAAATATTGATGCTATTATAATTCTTATTATTCTTTTTGTTATTTTTATTTTTATTCTAGAAATCAAATAAAATAAACTATATAAACATAAATAAATGCCACAAATAATTATTATAATATTACTCTTATTAAATAAAGAAAGTATAAATATAATTAAAGGAAATAAATCATAAAAAATTAAATTAATAAAGAAATGTTTTAAATATAATTTAAATTGATAATGTGACTGTTGATAGATATTTAATATTAAATATAATTTTAAAAGACCATATATAAAAAAACTAATTATCATTATTTTCACCTACTAAAAAGCTCATTAATATAAGTGAAAAAATATTAGGTCTTTCTAAATAAGGAAAATGACTACATTCTTCCATTTCTATTAAACTTGAATTAATTATTTTATTTTTTATTTCATATCCTAATTTTAAAGGTGTAACTTCATCATTTTTACCATAAATAAGTAAAGTTGGTGTTTTAATTTTCTCTAAATATTTCCCTAAATCTAAATTTACTGCTTTAACAAGCATTATTCTTTTTACATTATCAGCATTTTGATAATCACTTGAACCCATTTTTACATTAATATGAGATTTTTTTAATAATTTATAAATTTTTACTTTGAATTTCTTAGATAATTTTAATTTTTGTTTAATTCCAGCTGATGAAACTAAAACAAGTTTATAAACGTCATATTTAGAAGCATATATTATTGCTATTCTACCACCATAGGAATGACCTAATAATATTGGATTTATTATATTTAGTTTTAAACAAAACAAGTGGATTATATCAGCCATTTCTTCTACACCTAAAGGAATTCCTATAGATGATTTGCCAAAAGCTGGTAAATCAATTAAATATACTTCAAAATTATTACTTAGTGTTTCTGTTAGTTTTTTAAATGTTAATAATGAAGCCCCCCACCCATGTAATAATATAATAGCTTTACCTTTACCTGTTTTTTCATAATTAATTGATAAATCATTAATTTCTATATAAATAATATCACCAACCTATAATAAATATATGGTTTTGATATGCTAAATATGAAAAGAAAGTTTATATTATTTATAAAAAAAGATTTATGTAAAATGAAAATACATAAATCTTTTTTTATAATTAAAATACAATTTTATTTTTTTAAAGTAAGTGTAACTACTGCTTCTGTTAAAGCAGTTTGTGGAAACATATCAATAGGAGTTATTGAATTAATTTTATATACATTAGATAATTTTTCTAAATCCTTAGCTAAAGTTGATGGATTACAAGACACATATATTAATCTATTAATTTTAGCATTATTTACTTCATTGATAAATTCGTTAGTTAATCCTGTTCTAGGTGGATCTACTACTAAAACATCAAATGATTCTTCTTTTAATAATTGTGGAAGTAATAATGTTGCGTCTGCTTGTAAGAATTTAGCATTTTTTATTTTATTAAGTTTTGCATTTTCATTAGCTGCAATAACTGCATCTTTATTATATTCAATGCCTACAACTTCTTTAGCCATTTTAGCTAAATATAATCCTATAGCACCTACTCCACAATAAGCATCTAATACTCTTTCTTTCAATGATAGTTTAGAGTTTTTAAGAACGATTTCCATCATTTTTTCTGCTTGTTTAGTATTTAATTGAAAGAATGTATTAGGATATATTTTATAAGAAATCTTACCTAATTTCTCGATTATATATGGTTGTCCTTCTAATAATACTGGTTCTTCACTAAAAAAACCTATTTCTTTTTTTGAAGAATTAAAAGCTTCATATACACCTTTAACACCTTCAATTTGAATTACTTTTTTAGCTAATTCTTTTATTTTACTATTTTTTTCACCACAAACAAAACAAACTAATGCTTCATTTTGTTCATTAACACGAGTTATTAAATATCTTAATACGCCTCTTTGATATTTAGCTATATAACAAGAAATCCCCATTTCTTCTGCTAGTTTTACAACCTCATTATTTATTTCATTTATTTTTTTCTTTTGTACTAAACAATTATTAATAGGTACTATATGATTAGTATTAGGCTTAAGCATACAAACACTATATTTAGAATCAACGCTTTTAACATTTAATTGACTTCTATTACGATAATAAAATATATCATCAGATGGAACTGTATCTTTAATTTCAAATGATCTTGGGTTTAAAGAAGTATATCTATTTAATGCTTCTATTATAGATTCTTTTTTAAATTCTAACATACGTTTATAAGAAATATGAGAAACATTACAACCACCACATTCTTCAAAATATTGACACTCAGGAACAATTCTATCTTTTGAAATTCTTTTAATTTCAATAGTTTTACCAAAAGCCATTTTATTATCTTTTTTTGTTATTTCAATATTATGTCCTTCGCCAGGAATAGCATTTTTAACAAAAACTGCAGTTTTGTTATAAAAACCAATTCCTTCACCATTTATTCCTAAACGTTTAATATCTAAAATAAAATTATCTTTTTCATTCATTTATTTCACAGCCTTTACTTTAAAATATTTAAATCTTGCAAAACCATTTGAATTATTATTACTTCTAGCATAAATACCTATTTTACCACCAATCCAGCGACCTGGTAAAGCTTCATATTTATCTTTTAATATAGATGAATTAAAACCAAGTTGATAATAGCCTGGATATATAAATTTCATCATAAATTCTATTTCATTATTTTCATATATTGAATCAAATAAAACTACATCCTCATCTTGATTAAAAGCACCAAATCTTACTTGCAGGTGATTTTTACCATTTATACGTCTAATACAAATGTAATTATATTCTCTTCCCATATAACAAAAACCAAGTTCATCTCCATCATTTAATAAATTAATAGAGCATAATGAATTAACCTTAAAAGATGGGTAAGCTAATTTAGTTAAAAATAAATTTGGAGTTAAATTTAAAGCATTATATGCTTTAATAGAATGATTATAACAATTTAAAACTAAACCATCATCAAATTTATACCAATCATTTTTAATATTTGCAGGAGTTTGCCACATATAATCTAATTTATTAGTTATAAATAAATCAGATGTGTTTATTTTAAAATTCGATTTTTTATCAACTAAATAATCATGATTAATTACTGGTGTACCAGCAAGTAATTCATCACCGATTCTTCCACATATAGGCCAATCATTAATCCATTTAACTGGTTGTAGGTGAGTAATTCTACCATAGCATTTCATATCTTGAAAATGAATAAATGCCCAATTATCATTTTTTAATTCAATTAAAGCACCTTGATGTGGACCATTTGTTATAGAATCCCCCTGCATTAAAACTATTTTAGCCTCATATGGTCCATAAATGTTTTTACTTCTTAAACATACTTGCCAACCAGTTTTAACACTTCCGGCAGGAGCCATTATGTAAATATAACCATTTCTAGTATTAAATTTAGGTCCTTCTATTGTCGGATTCATATTATGACCATCATATATTATTTTGTAAGTATCAGATATTTTAGTTTTTAAATCACAACTAACCTCATAAATACCTAAACAGGAATTAAAACCAGCTCTACTTTTAGCAAACGCTAATACCATATAGCATTTATCATCAATCCAAATAGGACAAGGATCTTCAAGCCCTTTACCTTCAATTAAACAATATGGTTTACACCAATCACCTTTTTCAATATCTGTACAGTAACTTACATATATTCCTTCATCAGGAAATGGAATAGATGCATAATATAGTCCATTATGATATCTTAATGAAGGAGCCCAAGCTCCATCACCATGTCTAACATTATCATAGTTTTTATCTGGTAATTCTTCAAATACATAACCAATATATTTCCAATCAACTAGATTTTTACTTTTTAATACAGGAATTCCTGGTGTATGATTAAAACTTGAAGATATCATATAAAAATTATCATTTCTTCTAATTACATCAGGATCAGAAAAATCTTGAAATAAAATTGGATTATTATATTTCATAATGATTACCTCCTAATCATTCTTATAATGTCATTATAGGTCACATAAACAAACAAAATCATAAGTAGTATAAAAAATACATTATTAATTATATTTTCAACCTTTTTACTAGGTTTTTTACGAGTAATTAATTCATATCCTAAGAATACAATTCTTCCACCATCAAGTGCTGGAATAGGTAATAGGTTCATAACACCAATATTTACTGATAGCATAGCCATAAAAGCTAAAAGTGAAAGTAAACCTGAACCTACATAAGTTTTAATTAAATCAAAAATACCAACAAAGCTTGATAAATCATTTACTCCAACTTGTCTTATAGCAGCATCACCTGGAGAAATTAAAATACCTAGTGTTCTAAATATTAAAGTAAAATCATTCCAAAAATCAACAAAAGCATTACCAATACATTTAACGAAATCAAATGTCATTGTAGGAGATATTCCTAATTTGACTTGTATTTTATCAATTCTTTGATTTTCTAATACAGCATTACCATATGTCTGTAAAGCCGCACAATCCTCTATTTTTACTATACCATTTTTTTGATAAGAATAATATTCAAAATATACATTTACTATATCAGCTTCGCTAAATAATTTAATTAATTGACCCCAAGATGTAATATCTATAACATCACCTGTTATAACTTCTTTATCAGAAACAACTTTATCTAAACGAACTTTTGTTAAAATATCCCCACTTGCAATAGGGAAATTACCTTTTTTCCCAGAATCTAGATATCTTAATCCGATAGATCCTAATCTAACACCATTTGATATTCCTTCAGGAAATTCTTTATTTTTATCATATCCTATATTTGATATACCTAATGAAACAATATAAGTATAACAATCAATATCAAATGATAATTGTTCATTATTTCTTAAAACTTCTATATTTAAAGTTGTATCACCATTTAATAGATTTTTATCTAAAACATCACTTAAGTCATCCCATGAATTGATTATGTTACCATTTACTTTTTCTATTTTATCACCTTTTTTAAGTATAGTACCATCTTCTACTACCATACTTGAATTAGATGTAGAAACTTCACCTATAACATTTGAATTATAATTAGGAACACCAGTTGCAAAGCTCACAATTAAATAGATTAAAATAGCTAAAATGAAATTCATCACAGGTCCAGCTACTAAAGTTAAAAATCTTTGTAATAAACTCTTAGATTCAAAACTTCTATTATATGGTGTAATTTGCATTTTTTCATCTTTTTTTAATACATAAAAAGCATCTTCTAATACTTCATAATATTGATCTTGGAAACCATCATTAATTGTAATAAATAAAGGATTACCATTTTCACCATATAAATCAAGGTCAACAACTTCTCCTCTAACCATAGCTTCAACATCTTCAGTTATAATAATTTCACTTATTTTACCATCTATTATATTTAAACCAATAGTTTGTTCAACTTTAACTAGTTCACTTGAAATTTCTTCACCAGCCATTGATACATAACCACCAATAGGTATAGCTCTTATACAAAAGGTTGTTTCTCCAAATTGTTTTTTATATATAGCTGGTCCCATACCAATAGAAAATTCATGGCATAAAATGCCAGCTCTTTTAGCAAAGAAGAAATGTCCTCCTTCATGAACAATTATTATAATACCTAAAATAATAATAAAAGCTAAAATGCTAACTATTATTAATGGAACTCCTGTAAGTGCTAAAATCATAAAATCTCTCCATATTCTTTTAATATATTTTTATAAACTTCTTTCCCAACCTCAATACGTTCTTCTAATGAAGGTATATAACTTCTTTCATATTTATCACTATATATTTCTTTAGAAATAATTTTTTCTATTTCTAGAAAACTTATTTTTTTATTTAAAAATAAATGAACTGCAGCTTCATTTGCTGAATTTAAAACAGCTAAATATAAACCACCTTTAAATGCTGAATCATAAGCATATTTTAAGCACGGATATCTTTTATATGATAATTCATCAAAATGAAGATTAATTCCTTTTAAATTTAATTTATTTAAATTTAAATTCACATGATTAGGATATGCTAAAGCATAAGAAATAGGAATTCTCATATCAGATATACCTACTTGAGCTTTAATTGAACCATCATTAAATTCAACTAAAGAATGAACTATACTCTCAGGATGATATATAGCTTCTATTTTATCATAACTAATATTAAATAAA
>CAZQOM010000065.1:0-6752 GCA_964595145.1 uncultured Anaeroplasmataceae bacterium
CTGGAACAAATTTTTCAACTTCTCTTTTATTTAAATCATTAAAGATATATTCAAAGACCTCACTTACTCCTGCTTTTTTTTCATGATTATTAATAATTGCCATTGAATATAAATTTGATGGTGCACCATAATCTAAGAAAGTGTATGTTAAATCTGGATTGTCATGAGAATATAAAACTGCTTGCCATAACATTCCTAATCCAATTCCAATTTCTCCTCTATTAACAGCTTTTAATGGTGCAGAACCTGATGATGTAAATTCTTTTATATTTGAATTTAATGAATTAAAATAATTAAGTGCTTCTTGTTCACCCATAGTGCTTACTAAACCATTATAAAATAAATAACCTGTACCTGAATTTTTTGGGTTTGGCATAGAAATCATATTCTTATATTTAGGATCTAATAAATCATTATAAGTTTGTGGAATATCTAAATTATTATCTTTCAAAACTTTTTCATTAATAATTACAGTACCATATGTCATTGCAGTTGGTGCATATTTTTTATGATTGTAACTTAATGCTGCTTCGGTAAATTGTGAGAAATCATAATTTGTTAAATCTGTAAAAAAATCAGGATTTTCACTAAGTAGTAATTCCATATTATTTGCCTCAAGTTCAAAAATTATGTCACAATCAGTTCCAACACCTTCTCCTTGTAATTTAGAAACTAAATTACCAGTGCTAAGATATTGTATAACAATATCATAATTTGGAAACTCTTTATTCAATTCCTCCTGAACGTAAGCAATTCTTTCTTCTTCAGCAGATGCATAAATTAAAATTGTTTCTTTTCCAGTTCCACAAGAAATTAAACATAAACTATTTATTATTAAAATAAATATCAAGGTTAAATTTATAATTTTTTTCATATATTTCATTCCTCCAATAACGATATCATTTTACCACAAAGTTAAAGACATATCAATACTAATGTTCAAAAAAAACAAAATAATGTTCGAAATGAACATTTTTTAGCAACTAATAAACAGTGTAAAACCAAATATAGGTTTTAAAAGTTTTAAATGTTAACAAAAAATGTTGTTTTATGGTCTTTAAAAATGTAGGTTATTAAGCTTCTTTATTGTCATCATCTTCAATAAGAATATCTTTAATTCTATAAGACCTACCTGTTATTTTAATAATTGATGAATGATGAACTAATCTGTCAATTATAGCTGTAGCGATTGTATTATCATTAAACACTCCATCCCATTTTGATAATGGTTGGTTTCTTTTCATATCTTGCAGCTATAAGCTGAAAGACTAAGTTTGAATATTCTTTTTCAATTGGTAGATAACCAATCTCATCAATTATTAATAGTTTATATTTCGAATAATGCTTAATTATAGTTTCTTGTCTATTTTCTTGGTACGCTTTCTTTATTTTAGTCATTAAATTATTAAAATGAATGAAATAAGTACTAATTCTTTTACTAGAAGCTTCCATACCTATTGATGTAGCTAAATGTGTTTTACGAACACCACTCGAACCAATAAATAGGATATTAGAATTTGTCTCTATAAAACGAAGACTGCATAAATCAAGTATTTGATTTTTACTTATATTAGGTTGATAATTAAAATCAAAATCATTTATAGTTTTATGATATGGAAAGTTTGAGATAGTTAAATTTATCTGAGCTGCTCTTTCCTCTCTAAATTCAATTTCTTTTTCAGTTAGTTCCTTTAATATATCAACAATAGATAAATTATTTTTGATATTGTTATCAAGGTAATTAGGGATATATTCCTTAATCTTAGTTAATTTTAATTGTTCTAAATTATTAATTAATTGTACATATGAGCTCATAATTACCCTCCTAATTTATCATATATTGCCATATTTTTATCAATAAAATCTTCGATATATTTGTCATCATTATGTTTAAATGCATCAGTTTTAAGGTTTTCAACCACATCATCTTTTGTATAATTCAAATACTCTTTTGAAATCTTGTACATTTTAACTAATTCTTTGGTATAATAGATGTACAAAGTATTAGCTTTAACCTCAAGTGTTAATAGTTTTTCAATATACTTTGGATGAACAGAATATTTGGATTTGTTAAACGTAATCATTGAATCTTTACTAACTTTGCGGGTTATTGGCTTTGTTATAAAGCCTTCTAGGATATCAATGCGCGGTAACTTATTCAAATATTCTTTTTCTTTTTCAAAACGCTCTATAGGACTTTCTTGAGTTGCTTGAGATATTTCATTATTTAAATCCATATTTAGTTCTCTAACGATTTCATCAAGTTCATCAAGTGTTTCAAATTCATTGTTATAGGCATCTAATCGATCCATTACTTTAGCTAAATTTTCAACTTTGCCCTTTGTTTGAGGTCGAAACGCTCTGCATAATATTGTTTCAAATCCCATATCCTTAGAGAATTCATAGAATGTCGAATTAATAATAGGCTTGTTATATTCGCTTTTAAATGATTCAGACCACTTACTTGATTTGTTCCTAGTATGTAATAGAAGTGGTTCATTATTTATTTCTTTATTTCGCCATTTTCTTAGAGTAGGCACTTTAATTCCTAATTTCCTAGATACTTTTATAAATGAATAATCATATTGTTTTAAAAGTTTAAGTGCTCTCTTAATAATCTTTATATCGTACATAATTTATCCTTTCTTTTAGGTCTAAGTTTTTATCCTCACTCCCTTTTGGTTACTCTTATTTTACTATTAACATAAATTTGTAAATCGCTGTTGCACTACATGGAATATTAAGCTTATCCTCAATAATCGACTTGTAAGGGTCTAAAATAGACGGTTTTTGTGGCTTTGGTTTTAATTCCACGGCTGATGATTCAAAGTACTTTTTTATAGTTCTATAATCGCAACCATATTGTTTTGCTAATTCTACATAGTTTGGCTTAACGCTATCTTGTTTCATAAGTATCATCCTTTCTTTTATGTCTTTTCTCATGTGTTATACCTCCATCAATAATAATGATTTTAGTATAACATAACAAAAGAAAAGTGTAGTATTATTAACCTACATTTCTGAAGGCCAATAAACTACACTTCTATATTATCACTTATAAAGATTTTTGATTTATTTTTTAATTTTATATGCTTTATAATAGTGATGACCAATTCTTTCTTCTTCAGGTGGCAATTTCATATAATCACCATATTCTTGTCTCAATAATTTATCATAGTTTGAAGGTACTCTAAATTCAACACCATTAAACTCTAAAAATTTATCTTCTCCATAAATATCACTTTTTAAAACAGGATTAGATTCTATTTCAAACCAAGCAGTTACAGAAACATAAGGTTGATTAGAGCCGTTAAATTTTTGTGCAAATTTATCTGAAGTTAAAATGTATGAATTAAAAGTTTTAAACTTAGAAAAAAGTAATAAATTTTTAATAGCAGTTTTAATTATTTGTTTCCATTTTTTTTTCGATATCAATTTATATTTTCTTATTCTTTTAAGTTCTTTTAATTGTTTATTTTTATATCTTTGATCATTAATATCAATTTCATCTAAAGGATACAAATCAACAAATAAGCCGAGTCCATAATCCTTTATACCTTGATAATCGATTTTATATCTTGAATCAGAAAACCTTGCAATTCCATAAGGATATTTTTTATTAGTTCTAGCGTGATGTAATTGATAAAAATCAAACTCATCTTTATTGTTTAAATAATATTCAATAAATTCATTATAATCTTTTCTAGGTACCCATACATCTATATCATCATCCCATGGAATAAAACCTTTATGTCTTGCTGCTCCTATCAATGTACCATAAGCTAAATAAAATTTCCAATTATGTTCTTCAAAAATCTCTTTTAACTTCAATAAAACTTGAAAACTATCTTCTTGAATTTCTTGTAAAGTTAATTCATCTATGCATTCTTTTTTTAACATTTCCTAACACCTCAAAAATTAAATCTTCTTTTAACAAAATCAATATTATTCCATAAACCGACACAGCACAAACTATTTGTAAAATACATTCTAACAATAAATTATTAATAAATATTTTTATAACAAATAAAATTAAAGTCATTGAAATAGTAGATAATAAAATTTTAAGAACGTCTTTTTTCCAATCTATTAATTTAAAATATCTTTTTCCTAAGAAAACATAAATTGTTGCAACAACTAATTCACTAATTACAGAAGCAATAGCGGCGCCAAATTCATTAAAATAAGGAATCAAAATTAAATTACCAACAAAATTAACTATGGCTCCAGCTCCAACTGCAATAATCATTTTATTTTCATTGCCTGATACAAGTAACATTCTCGATCCTAACAAATACCCTATTGGTGAAATTATTAAACATAATGATAATATATTTAACACATATGAAGAGTTTAAATATACCTCACCATAAATTTCACATACAAGAAATTTAGATACAAATTGAATACCAACAATCATAGGAATTGCAATTAATATAATTATTTTAAATGTTTTTGTAATTAAATTATTATATTCTTCTTTTCTTCCTTCTTTATACATTAATGATATTCTAGGAACAAGTACCATTGTAAAAGTATTTACAATTTGAAGTAATATTTTATTAATTTTTGAACCATATGTATAATAAGCAACTTTTTCTTTATTTGAAAATATATCTAGCATTGTAACATCAACCAATGTATAAATTTCTATGGCTAAATTAACCATAACTAAATACATTACACTTTTCATATGTCTTTTTAAATTTAAATTTTTAAAATTAAATTTGATATATTTTTTTGAAAAACAAACATTTAAAAAATCATTCCCAGCGCTTCCGACTACGTTTATACAAGTATATATTAAATAGTCAGAATCGTTTTTTACAAAAAGTATTAAACACATAAAACTAATGATTTTAATTATTAAACTTCTTATTGCAATAAAACCAAACTTTTCTAAACCTTCATAAAGCCATGAAATATTTAACATATTAAAAACTATAGAACATCCTGCTATAAAATATAATGTAATATTAGACCTATATGAAGGTACAATTAATACCAAAGAAAAATATAATAAAGAAAAAATGATTGTTGAAATCAAATTTATACTAAATAACTCCGAGCATAGTTTACTTAATTTTTCTTTATCATTTCTTACTTTTGATATTTCTCTTAACCCATAGGTTGGAAGTCCTAGAAATGCTAAGATAACAAAATACTGAACAATATTTTGAGCAGCAGCGACTTTACCAACTGTTTCTGGTAATAAAACTCTAGCAACATATATCCCACTAACAAAAGGAAATATCATATTTAAAACATTATATATCAAATAAAAAAAGCTGTTTTTCGCTAAAGAATTATAATTTTTTGAAGTTTTATCTTCTTCTATTTTTTCTATATAATTTTCTTTTTCCATAAAATAATCAGCATAATTAATTAGTATTTAATAATCACACTTCCTCCTTCCTTTTTTATGAGTACAATAATATAATATAAAAAACATTACGTGTATTTTTCTATTATATTATTTACAACATTTCTTTATAGTATCTAAATATGCATATTTATTTTTCTCATCCGGCTCTAAATAAGCTCCCTCGCCCCATTCATTCCATGCATTGATGAAAATTAATTTGTTTTTACTCGATTCAATTTTTGCATTTAATTTACAAAAATAATTATCAAAATTTTCAGCAGATACATTATAAAAACATAATCCATTTTTATTTCTTGGTGTATTATCCCAATCTACAAAAGCACCAGCAAAAACATTTGGTTTTACCTTTCTATTTAAAATATTTTCCCAAACTTGATTATAATCCATTAAAGTAAGATTTTTTTTCTTTCGTTTAATCAAGGCCAACTTATCCACTTTTTCATAAAATTTGTGTCCAAAACTATATTTAATTTTAACTAATGCTTTTTTTATTAAAGATTTATTTTTATAACCAATCTCATCTATTGTATAAATAGGTTCAAAATAAATCCCAAAATCAAATTTTTTTCTTCTATATTTTGGCGTTTTGAAAAATCTAGGGTATTGATAACCTAAATATATGCCATCAAATCCTTCTTCAATAGCTCTTTTATTAAAATAATTGATCATTTTAGATAATTTAGCTATTAGTTCTGGTTTATATATTATAAACATAGGCTTATTATCAACTAAAATATATCTATCATCTTTGAAAAATTGTAGTAAATATACAAAATGACGTTCCCACTCATCTTTATCACCATAATCTTGTTCACAAATAACTTCTCTATTTCCTCCATCCCAATTTCTTGACCAATTTTCATTAGCCCAACAAAAACAATATGGTATAGTTATTTTTTTATTTTTAAGCATCATTTCTAAAGGCTTTTCAAGTAATTTTTTGCCATTTTTAAAGTAATAATGATAATAACAAAAACCAAATACACCATTTTCTTGTGCTAAATTTGATTGTTCTTCTATAACATTATCATCCAATAAATTATAATAATTGTTATTTAATGGAACTCTCGGTTGATTATGATTTTTAAATAAGGGTTCTGCTTTCTTAACATTTGTCCATTCAGTAAATCCTTTCCCCCACCACTTGTCATTTTCTGGAATTGAGTGAAATTGAGGAAGATAAAATGCAATTACTTTTTTTTCATTTTTACTTATTTGCATAATTTTTCTCCATAAATCTCATATATTCACCAGATAATATATGATTAATCCATTCTTGGTTATCTAAATTCCACTTAATTGTAGGTCCAATACCTGTTTCAAATGTATATTTAGGTTTCCAACCTAATTCATTCATTAATTTAGT
>CAZQOM010000066.1:0-6545 GCA_964595145.1 uncultured Anaeroplasmataceae bacterium
AAGCACTAGTCCAAACAACTATTTGCCCTGCAAGTTCTTCGTCTTGTCCCATTTGAGCAGCCATAGGAGCACTTGAAACAGCAATAGGTGTTGCAAATAATGCTATTAATATTGCAAATTTTGTTGGACTATTAAAACCAAGAAAATATGCAATTACTAAAAAAATTGTTGGAGTAATAATTAAACGCATTGTAACAGATAAAGTTAACTGTTTCCATAATGATTTAACAGCCTTAAATTCAAATCTACCACCTAATATAATTAAAGCAAGTGGGGTTGCAAGATTAGCAATATTTGTAATAGTTTTAGGAATAAATTTAAATGTATTATTTAAAAAAGAATTAACATCTCCTCCTAAAGCATCAATACCCATATTAATTAAACATACACATAACCCTGATGCTACACCAATAATTAAAGGATTAGTTATAATCTTATATAATATATCTTTAACTGATATTTTAGTATTATCATCATGGTCAAATATACTTAATGCTATAACTGCTAAAATATTAAACAAAGGAACACTTACAGCAGCAATAACAGAAGCTTCAACACCTGCTTCATTTCCTGCAAGCATTATAGCTAAAGGAATACCAATTATTGCATAATTAGAACGAAAAGTAGATTGTAAAATAACTCCTTTTTGTTTTTTATTTGGAATAAACAAAACTAATATAAGTCCTATTCCGAATAAAACAAGTATCGCTGCAGCAATAAATCCTACAAAAAGCCAATCTATTTTTGATAAATCTGCTAAATAAAGATTACTAAATAATAGAATTGGAATTAAAATTTTAAAAACCAATTTATTAGCTTCTGCTAAAAATTTATCATTAAAGAAATGTATTCTTTTTAAAAAATATCCTAATAAAATAGGTATTATGATTGGTAAAATTGCATTTAAAGTAAATAATAAATTATCCATTTTTTTAAACCTCTTCTTCTATAATTTCATTACCAATAATTCCTTTAAAAGTAACATTATTAGTAATTATTTTTTCAACATTCAAGCAATATAATCCAGCATTTTTTAACTTAAAATTATGTTCTATCATTACTGGATAGCCCTCTATTATATCATTATTATATTCAAAATGTATATTTTCAAATTCAATTTTTTTAATTAAAGATTCTGGTAAGCCTAAAAATACACCTGCAGCATATCCTACATTAACACATTTCATATTAGTAAATTTAAAATTTCCAAGCACAGGTGTTAAATAATTAAAAGGTAACTTCTTTTTAGTCCATACATATTCTTCATGTCCACCTTTTGGTCCCATATTATAATACATATTAATAACAAATGGTGTTGAAACATTATTCATATATATATTATTAAAAGTAACATTATCAATAGAACCTATATTACCTCTACCTCTTCTTGTTTTAATACGAAGACCTCTATCAGTATTTTCAAATATACATTTTTCTACTATTATATTTTTAATTCCTCCAGATGATTCACTTCCAAAAACAACTCCACCATGACCTTTTTCCATATAATTATTTCTAATAAAAATATTTTCAGATGATTTTTCATATCTTTTTGCTAGTTCATAAGTACCAGATTTTAATGCTATACAATCATCACCAACACTAAAATAACATCCTGCAACTAAACAATTAGTTGAACAATCAATATCAAGTCCATCTGTTGTAGGCATTGATGGAGGATTTTCAATTCTCATATTTAAAAACTTTAAATTATTTGAAAAAAATGGATGAACATTCCAAGATGGACTATTATGAATATAAATACCTATAACTTCGATATTTTCACAATCTTTTAAATACATACCAAATCCTCGCCATGCAATTCTTTTAGTATGATGATCGATATACCAATCTCCTAAATGAGCTTGTTCATCAATTTCACCTTCTCCTGCAATAATTACATTTTCACAGTTTATTGCAGTAATACTAGAAGCAAAACAATCAACTAAACTTCCTTCCCATGTTCCAAATGAATATCCATTTTGTTCTTTAGGTAAAACTGGAAAACTATTTCTATCATATTTAGCGATAATTTTAGCTTCTTTATCTAAATATAAAGTAATATTTGATTTTAAAAATAATGTAGTAATTAAATAAGTACCTTTTGGAAAATATATACAACCATTATCAGGACAACAATATATTGCTGCTTGAATTTTCACTGTATCATCACTAATACCATCACCTATAGCATTAAAATCAAATACATTTAAACAAATACTTTCATCTTTAGTTGTAATTTCTAATTTTTCATTTAATACTTCTATTAAATATTTAGTATTAGGTTTTAAATTATATATTGAAAATACATTTGTTTTTTCTTTTTTTAAAAAAATAGAATTAAGAAAAATATCAAATGAAGAATCGTTATAATATGGAGTGTTGTTATCTAATTCTAATGTAATTGTTCTTGATGTTATTGATAATACTTTCATTTTTACTTAACCTCTACTTATTTAGTATATCATAATTTTAAAAAAATATAAATATTTTGATGTTTAAATAATAAAAAAATACCTTAAGGTGAAATAAAACAACCTAAGGTATATAAAATCTTATTTATTTTTATTTTCTTTAATTACTAGTTCAAAAACCTTTTCTAATTCGCTAACGCAACCATCTATTGAATATTTTTTAGCATATTCAATATATTCTTTACTTCTTTTTTCTTTAAATTCTTTATTTTCAATATAAAATTCAATTTTTTCTTGTAATGATTTATAATTACCATGTTCAAATAAATTATATTCATCTAAAGCAAATTGATTAGTAGCTGAAAGTTCACTATCAGATATTATTGGTACTACACCACAATTGAATGACTACATACATATTATTGCCTCTATTTATGAATCAGATGAATTAATATATAAATCAGAATAATTAATTACATTTATTAATTCTTCTTCATTATAAAAACCAAATATAATTGGATTTGTAAGCTTTTCACCTAAAGTTTCTAAATGTTTTTTCCAAGGACCTTTTCCAGCTAAAATAATTTGAATATCTTTTTCATATTTACTATTTAATACTGCATCAATAATTAAGTCTTGTCTTTTTTCCACTGAATATCTACCAATCATTAAAATGACATATTTATCTTTTAATTCTAAAGGCTTTAATACATTTTTTTTAACAAAAGAAGGACTTACACCATTTGATATCACATGTAAATTGGCAGTATAACCATGTTCTTTTAATTGATTTGCAATCATATTTGAAGGACAGTGTACATGACTAAATTTATTATAAAATTTTCTAAATTTACGGTAAATATAATCATTTAATGTTTGTAGTTTATTTAAATGTAATGTTGATGTTATATTTTCAGGTTGAAGATGAAATGCAGCAGTTGTAGCAATTCCATATTTATCACATAACTTTTTCCCAAGTCTTTGACAGCCAAATGGTAAAAGAAAATGAACAACATCACTACCTTTAATTGCTTCTTCTAAAACTTTTTTATTTTTTTTTGCAAAAATAAATCCTTGAGATTTTGATACTTCATATAAAATAGGTATTCTACTAATTCCTAATTCAAAAGCATTTTTTGGATCAATATTATCAACTGTAGATGCAGCAATTTTAACTGTATGACCATGAGCCATTAAAACTTCTGCAAATCTTCTTGTAGTCATAGTTGTTCCGTTTGATGCTTGAGCATATGAATCAACAATAAGAGTTATAATCATAAAACATCCACCTTTTTTAAAACTACGTTAATTATACATTATTTGACATGTTTTAACAAGTTATTTATTAACATAAATTAATAATAGCTTTTTTAAAATCACTTTCATTAAAAATTGTATATGAAACTATTTTATCGTTTTTTCCATTATATATATAATCTATATTATTTTCTATTGCAATATTATCTAATATTTCTTGAATCAATATTAATTTAGGATTATAAATAAATTCTTTAGGAAGACTTACTAATATAACTCTTATATTATTAGATTGTAGTTTATTTATAATATATTTTAAATTATTTTTAAATGAATTAGCATCATCAAAATCATTTTCACCTATGGCTAATATACACTGACCATAGTTATTATTAACTATTAATTTATCAACTAAATCTAAAGCTTTAAAACTTGTCATTTTATTTGTAGAATAATTATCTATATTATATTCTTTAGATAAATTTGCAATAATATTAATTGAAGTAGGAATAAAACAATTATTTTCAAATTTCATTTCTTGAAATAAACTACCTCCGATAATAGCAATGTTTTTTGTCATAATTTCAATCATCCTTTCATCTAGTTTACGACACTAGTTTACTTCAATTTTAATATCTTGTCAAGAGTTTTAAATAAAAAATGTTGTAATTTTGAATATTTTATGATAGAATACAAATAGTGGGGTGAAATAATGAATTCAATTAACAATTATTTACAACAATGGCTTAACGAATTAGAAAATTTTTCTTTTAAAGATTATGATAATTTACCTGATATAGATTTATATATGGATCAATTAATCACATTTTTAGAAAAACAATTAGCAATTTTTCAAACATCTTCTTTAGATAAACAAATTACATCTTCAATGATTAATAATTATGTAAAAAATGATGTAGTAATTCCACCTATATCAAAAAAATATAATAGACAGCATTTAGCTTTAATTCAAGAAGTTTGTACATTAAAACAAGTTTTACCTCTATCAGAAGTTAAACAGATAATAAATGAACGTTATAATAAAGAAGAAAATTCAGTGAGTGAAACATTTAATAATTTTAAAAATTTAGTTAATGAAAAAAATAAAGAGGCTGCATCATTAACTAAATCATCACTTGAAAATATTGAAAATAATGATTTAACTGCTTTAACTGATTTAGCTGTAAATTTAGCAGTAACTGCTGCTTCTTTTATCAATATTAGTAAAAGAATATTATTTTTAAATAGAATTTATTCTGAAAATGAAAATACTGAAGAAAAATAAAAATGGGTCAAAACCCATTTTTTTTAATTATTATTTGAGGTTGCTGATAATTTTATAATATAATTAGAATCAAATTTTTCTTTTGCTAATCTACTAATACTTATAAAATTTGCTTTAGTTAATTCATCTTCAGTAAAAACATCTATTACTATTGTTTCATCTTCTAATAAAACTAATACATCATCGAATGATAAAGCTGCCATTATCATTTCTTCTAAGGCTATTTCATTTATTTTTGTTTGTTTTAAAGATTCTATTTTATTATTTTCTTGTTCAACTTCACTTACAGTAAGTTTACCTGAAGCTATTTTAGCTTCAGATTCTTCTATTAATTTATTTGTTTGTTCAATACTTTTAATTCTAGCTTCAGCATAATCAGGATTAGTTGTAGTTTTATCTAAACTTGGAGAACCAGTTGGTTCAGTTGTTTTATTAGCTTCATGAATATAAAATATAGACATCATAACAACTACAGCTAAAAGTAATATTGGCAATCTTAATTTCTTTTTCATATACTATTCCTCTCCTATATTAAAATATATGAATATAATGAATAAATTATGCTAATTTTTCTAATAATTTATTCATTCTAAATGATTTTTTCCAATAATTTCCATATACATAATTTATATTTAATTCTTCTAAAAATGAAATTTCATCTTTAGAAGTGATTCCATTTAATATAAAAATAATATTTTTTGTTTTACATAAATTATTTATATCTATAATAGAGGTTTTATCTAGCATAGAAATATCATAAATGAAATAATCTATTTGATTTTTATAAACATCAATTAAGTTACTAGATGCTGTCTTATAACCTAATTTTTTTATATTATATAATTCTTTTTTATCTCCTTTTTCATAATAAAAAATAATATGCTTTGTTGTTTTGAAAAATCTTTGTTGAGAATCTATAAATGCCTCAATATTAGAATTTAATGTTTTTTCATTTAAAGTGACTAATATTGGTATATATGATTTATATGTATCATTTAACATTTTTAATTCTTTTGAGCAATTACTAATTATATATTTATCAATTATTTCTTCTAAATTTCTTCTTTTTATAACTTTATTCATAAAAGATTTATCAACATCATAATTATCTAAAGAAATTTGAGCAATATAGGCATATATTTCTTTTTTTCTTATGTCAATAAGTTGTTTATATACTATTCCTAAGCGATTATGATCTATTGCTTCACTTATGTGGGTAACAAGTTGATTTTCATTAAATTTAATTTTAGCAGCTTCACTATCATAATGGCTTATATGATGTTCTAAAGTATTGATTTCTTTAGCATCACTTAATGCTTGATAAGCATAATCTAATAATTTATTAGCATTATCTATATTAGTATTTTTTGATAATCTATAAACACCACAATTAAAATATAATTTAACTCTACTGCTTTTTATATTAATATTTTTTGAAATCGTATCAAAAGCATCATATAAATGATTATTTATTGTTCTTTTATCATTACTATCAATAAATAATATAGCATATCTATCAAAACCTAAATGATAAATATTTACTAAAAAATTTTTTTTAAAAAAATCAATTAATTCTTCTGCAACTGTTT
>CAZQOM010000067.1:0-6373 GCA_964595145.1 uncultured Anaeroplasmataceae bacterium
TAATGGTACTACTGATATTTCTTTATTATTACCAAATTATAGTTATGATTCATTTGCGGTTAATGCTTGGGTAGATGAATTTGACAATTACTATTCATTTACTGATTTAAAAACAGTTGATAGTTCTATGACGTTAAAAGCATATATTGCAACTAAAACTTCTTATTTCACTTATGAAATGGAAAATGATTATGCAATTATTTCTGGATATGATTCTAGTTATAAACTTAAGACAGTTATTTTACCAGAATATATATTCTTAAATTCTATGTGGGTATCTATTAAGAAGATTAAACAAATTACTGAAAATGAAGCTATAACTTCTCCATTTAAAGGTAATAAAGATATAGTTACAATAGTATTTAATAGTAGTATTATATATATAGGTGAAAATACATTTAGTGACTGTAGTAATTTAATTGATATTTATTTACCAAATCAATTAGAAGGTTCAAATGTTGATGAATATTCATTTAATATGAGTGATGCTCAAACTGCTTCAACAAAGAAATTCCACTGTACTACAACACAAAAGAATTATTTCTTAAGTGATTATAGATTAGTTGGATTCCAAGAAAAGAATTTTTTAGGTTCATGGAAATCTAGATATTATGGATTTAATGAAAATTTAAAAAATTCATTTGTAGCAGATGATTATAAAACAATTGATTATTCTAACATGATAATATCAAATATGTAATATATTAAGGTGGTGTTATTTAATTTACACCACCTTAATTTTTTTCTTTCTTAATATTAAATATTTGTGGTATAATTAATCATATGAGGAGTGATTAGAATGGAAATTAATATAATAGGTGCAGGTCTTGCTGGATGTGAGGCAACATATTATTTAGCTAAAAAAGGATATAATATTAATTTATATGAAATGCGTCCTAAGAAAATGACACCAGCTCATAATACAGATAAATTTGCTGAGCTTGTTTGTTCTAATTCACTACGTAGTGATTCTTTAGAAAATGCCTGCGGTATTTTAAAAAAAGAAATGGAAATGTGGGATTCTTTAATAATTAAAGCTGCAAGAAGCCATAGTGTTGAAGCTGGTGGAGCTTTAGCCGTTGACAGAGAAGGTTATTCTAAATATGTTACTGATGTAATTAAATCATTAAATAATGTTAATATTATTTATGATGAATTAACTTCTATAGATACAAATAAACCTACTATAATAGCTACCGGTCCTTTAACATCTGATGATTTATGTTTAGAAATTAAAAGATTATTTAATGAAGAAGATTTTTATTTTTTTGATGCTCAAGCACCTATTATCTATTCAGATTCAATAGATTATAATAAAGTATATTTAAAATCTAGATATGATAAGGGTGTTGCTTCTTATTATAATTGTCCTTTTACAAAAGAAGAATTTGATAGATTTTATGAAGCTTTAATTAGTGCTGAAGAAGTAGAAGTAAAAGATTTTGAAATAAAAGTATTTGAAGGGTGTATGCCTATAGAAATAATGGCTAAAAGAGGCCCCCAAACTTTAACATTTGGACCTATGAAGCCTGTTGGACTAAAAACTCCAAATGGTGATAAACCTTATGCAGTAGTTCAATTAAGGCAAGATGATGCTGCAAAAGAAATGTATAATTTAGTTGGATTTCAAACTCATTTAAAATTCGGTGAACAAAAGCGTGTTTTTCAAATGATTCCAGGTTTAGAAAATGCTAGATTTGCTAAATATGGTAGAATGCATAAAAATACTTATATTAATGCTCCTAAAATATTAAATCCAACATTTCAAACTAAAAAATATCCGAATATATTTTTTGCCGGACAAATAAGTGGAGTTGAAGGGTATGTAGAATCTGCAGCTAGTGGTATATATGCTGCAGTAAATATGGATAGATACTTAAAAGGTTTAGAATTAATGATATTACCAAAAACAACTGTTATGGGAAGTATGTCAATTTATATATGTAATGCTTCAAGTGATGGATTTCAACCTATGAATGCTAATTTTGGTATTATGGAAGATTTAGATATTCCTCACAAGAAAAAAGAAAGAAAATCTTTATATGCTAAAAGAGCATTAGAAGTAATGGAAGAGGAAATAAAAAAGTATGAATGATATAGAAGTTATTGCTAAATATATGGATTATTTAGCTAATGTTAAAAATTATTCTAGTAATACTGTTGTTAGTTACCATAAGGATATAGAGGAGTTTTTAGAATTTATAAAAAGTGAAAAAATGGCTGCAGGATTATTACAAATAAGAAATGATAGAGTTTGTAAAAATTATATTTCTTATTTATCTAGTTTAAAGTTAGCATCTACTAGTATAAATAGAAAATTATCATCTTTAAGAAGTTTTTATGAATTTTTATTAAAAAATAATTATGTTAAGAATAATTTTTTTGAGGAAGTTAATGCACCTAAAGCACCTAAAAGACTTCCAAAAATGATTAAAGAATCTGAAATAGAGATGCTTTTTAATATTTGTGATAAAAATACACCTTTAGGTCTAAGAAATTATTGTATTTTAGAAGTATTATATGGGTGTGGATTACGTGTAAGTGAATTATGTAATATTGAAATAAAAGATATTGATTTTATTGAACAAACTATTGTAGTTCATGGTAAAGGAAGTAAAGATAGGGTTGCAATAATGTTTGAGGATATGGCAAATGATTTAAAACGATATATTTCTACATATAGACTTGATTTACTTTATCATTCAAATGAACAAAATAATAGATATGTTTTTTTAAATAAAAATGGTACTACCCTAACTCCAAGAGGTGTAAGAGTTATATTAAATAAATTAATATCTGATTGCGGTGAAACATTTCATTTATCGCCTCATATGCTTAGACATAGTTTTGCAACAGCGTTATTAAATAATGGCGCTGATCTAAGAAGTGTACAAGAATTATTGGGCCATGAAAATTTATCTACAACACAAATTTATACGCATGTATCTTTTGAAAATATTAGAAAGTCTTATGAATTAAGTCATCCTAGAGCTAATAATAAAGATATAAAGAAATAGAAAATAATATTTTACTTGTATAAATTTTAGTTTTTTGTTATAATTCAATATGTTAAAAAAGGAGCTGATTATATGAAAAAATTATTAATGGTTTTATCCATTTTTATGGTGATAGGGTTATGTAGCTGTTCTAGTGGGGAAAAAAGAGAGATTATAAGAGATAATCCAGAAAATAGTATTAAAGAAGCATTAAATTTAGAAGCTATTTCAGGTGGCAAAAGTTTAAATAAGGATTTAGATAAATCAAAAGCTTATTATGATGTTTTTGTTTCTGAAGATATAAGTTCATCTGTATTTTATCAAACAATTGATTTAGATCAATATTTAGATGAACGTTTTAAACAAATTAATATTAATGCTTTATTTTTCACAGGTAAAGTACCAACTACTGATGTACAAGGTTTTTTAGGTGAATTAAATAATAAGGATTACGGATTAAATGAAACTAATGTCGGTATTTCATTTAAAAAAGAAGATAAAGTGAGTTCTACTTTATTTAATAATTTATCTTTAAAATATAGTGTAGTTTTACCTGAAAATTATTCAGTAAAAGATAATGATAAAACTAAATTAGTTGTAGCATATGTTCCTACATATTGTATATATAATGATGGTAAAGAAGATTATACAAAGGTTTATATGTTTGTTCCTATTTATTATGCATTTACATATGAGTCTGAAGTAGCTAATTATACAAACAATTTATTTAATTATCAATTAACATTAACTGATAGTGGTTTACTTCCAAGTCAAGAATAATAATAAAAAAACTTAAGGTAAAACTTAAGTTTTTTTTATTATCATACATATATTATAGTAATATTTTCCTTTCATTAAACGGAATTTACATTTATTTTGATTTTTTTCTTGAAATTTAAATTAAAATATGATATCATATCAAAGGCACAAAATACACATATTCTTGGAGTTTGTCGTCGTGTGCAAGAAATTGATGGAGGCAAACGTTGAAGAGGATAGAGGACAAAAACAAAAATAAAAAGGAGAAAGAAAAAAATGTCTGAATCAGTAGTTTCAATGAAACAATTATTAGAGTCAGGTGTTCATTTTGGACATGCTACTCGCAGATGGAATCCAAAAATGGCAAAGTATATTTTTACTGCTAGAAATGGAATCTATATTATCGATTTACAAAAAACTGCAAATCAAATCGAAAGTGCATATGCAGCTTTACTTGAAATCGCAAAAAATGGAGGAAGAGTTCTATTTGTAGGAACAAAGAAGCAAGCTCAAGAAGCAGTTATGGAAGAAGCAGCTCGTTCTGGTCAATTCTATGTTAACCAAAGATGGTTAGGTGGAACATTAACTAACTTCAAGACTATTAAAAGAAGAATTAATAAGCTTCAAGATTTATACAAAATGGAAGAAAATGGAGATTTTGATAAGCTTCCTAAAAAAGAAGTAATTAAATTAGTTGCTGAAAGAACTAAATTAGAAAAGTTCTTAGGCGGTATTAAGGATATGCAAAAGCTTCCTGATGCATTATTTATCGTTGATCCTCGTAAGGAACGTAATGCTATTTTAGAGGCTCGTAAATTAAATATCCCAGTATTTGGTATTGTTGATACAAACTGTGATCCTGATGATGTTGATTATGTTATTCCTGCAAATGATGATGCAATTCGTGCTGTTAAATTAGTTACATGGGTTATGGCTAATGCTGTAATCGAAGCTAATGGTGGAGAAGTTGAAAAATTCAATGAACCTGAAGAAGTTAATATGAATGAAGAAATTTCTAAAGAAAAACCAAGCACAAAGGATCAAAAATCAAGAAAACCTGCTAGAAAGCCAGCTAAGGCTGAGGCTTCTCAAGCAGAATAATTGGAGGATATAAAAATGGCAAATATTACTGCACAAATGGTAAAAGAATTAAGAGAAAAAACATCAGCTGGTATGCTTGATTGCAAAAAGGCTTTAGATGCTACTAATGGAAATATGGAAGAGGCAGTAACTTGGTTACGTGAAAAAGGTATTGCAAAAGCAGTTAAGAAAGAAAGTGCTGTTGCAGCTGAAGGATTATGTTCTTACCGTATTTTTGGTAATAAATGTGTTGTTTTTGAATTAAATTCTCAAACAGACTTCGTTGCTCAAAATGAAAAATTCTTAAATCTTTTAGATAATGTTGGAGAAATCATTGCTAATTCTAATGCTACAAATACAGAAGAAGCTTTAGCTTTAAATGTTGATGGTAAAGATTTAAATACAGTAATATTAGAAGCTTCTGGTGTTATTGGTGAAAAAATCACTTTACGTCGTGTTAGTGTTATTGAAAAAAATGATGACCAAGTATTTGGTGCTTATAAGCATATGAAAGGTAGAATTATTACAGTTGCAGTATTAAATGGTACTGATGAAGTAGTAGCTAAGGATATTGCTATGCATGTTGCTGCTTTAAATCCTAAGTATGTTTCAAGTGCTGATATTCCTGCTGATGTTATCGAAAAGGAAAGAGAAATCATTTTAGCTGCAGCATTAAATGAAAATGCTACATCAGCTAAACCTAAACCAGAAAATATTATTGCTGAACGTATTGTACCAGGTCGTTTAGAAAAGAATTTAAAAGAAATTTGCTTATTATCACAAGCATTTGTTAAAAATCCTGATCAAACTGTAGATGCATATGTTAAAGGTGCTAAATCTCAAGTCGTTTCATTTACACGTCTTGAAGTTGGTGAAGGTATTGAAAAACAAGTTAATGATTTCGCCGCTGAAGTTGCAGCACAATCAGCAGCTTTCAATAAGTAATTTTTAAGGGAGGCTACTGGCCTTCCTTATTTTTGTATATACAAGGAGGATATAAATATGTACAAACGCGTTTTATTAAAAATGAGTGGAGAAGCTATTAAAGGTGATACTCCTTATGGAATTGATTCTTCAACAGTTCAATCAATTGCTAAACAAATTAAATCTGCACATGATTTAGGTGTTGAAATTGGTATAGTAGTTGGAGGAGGAAATATTTGGCGTGGTAAAACTGCATCTGAATTGGGTATGGAACGTGCTCAAGCCGATTATATGGGGATGTTAGCTACTATAATGAATGGTCTTGCTGTTCAAGATGCATTAGAACAATTAGGTGTTCCAACACGTGTTCTTTCAGCTTTAACTATTAATGAAATAACTGAGCCATATATTAGAAGAAGAGCAGTTAGACATCTTGAAAAAGGACGTGTTTGTATTTTTGTTGGTGGAATTGGTTCTCCATATTTCTCAACAGATACTGCTTGTGTCTTAAGAGCTACAGAAATTGGTGCTGAGGTTGTTTTAATGGCTAAAAATAAGACAGAGGGTGTTTATGATTCTGACCCTCGTAAGAATCCTGATGCAAAGCTATATGA
>CAZQOM010000068.1:0-6354 GCA_964595145.1 uncultured Anaeroplasmataceae bacterium
TAATTATTAGAATTAACTAATCTAATCGAAATGTCTGTTATTTGTTGTGTATCATTTATTTTCGTATATATAATACTATCTAAAGAACCATCTCCTATTGTTGTTACTTCTTGAAAATGATAATAATATAATGGACTATTACATAAGCCTACAATTTTATACTCCTTATCATCTACTACTATTTTTTCACCTATCATATTTGATTTAGAAAAAATTCCAAAATTTTGAACTAAGCATTCATCATCATTTAAAGGTATGTTACCATTTATTAATGATAATTTATTTAATTGTGATGAAAAATCAAGCATAATTCTTCTAATATTAATTTTTTCATTATGATATGATGATATATAATCCATTTGATTGTAGCCTTCAATATATTCTATCAAATCAATATCTTTTTTTAAAGATTCTATATCTTTTTTTGAAAATCCTATTGTGCTTTTAATTAAAATGTCATGAGTATTTGTTTCATTATAATAATTATTCATTGAATCTTCTAAATCTGGTGTTGATGATAATAATCCTACTAAAAAACCTACACCTAAAGCTACTATTGCAACTATTGCGATTAACCTTGTAATATTTTTTTTAAAATCTCTTAAAATAGTTTTTATAAAAGTTTTTTTCATAATATCACCATTCAATCTGTTCAATAGGTAAAGGATTAGTATTATAATAATCTTCTAAAACCTTACCATTTTTGATTCTAATAATATGATCAGCCATTTGCGTTAAGGCATTATTATGAGTTATAACAATAACAGTTTTTTCACCATTTTTACATGTATCATAAAGAAGTCTAAGTATATTTTTTCCGGTTTGATAATCTAATGCTCCTGTTGGTTCATCACATAATAGTATTTTAGGATTTTTAGCAATAGCTCTAGCAATAGAAACTCTTTGTTGTTCACCACCTGATAATTGAGCAGGAAAATTATGCATTCTATCTTCTAGTCCAACCTGTTTTAAAACATCTTTTGCATCTAGAGGTTTTTTGCAAATTTCAGCTGCTATTTCAACATTTTCTAAGGCAGTTAAATTAGGCATTAAATTATAAAATTGAAAAACAAATCCCACATCATATCTACGATAATTAGTTAATTGTTTTTCATTCATTTTACTAACAATATCATTATCAACTATAATATTTCCTAAATCATTTTGTTCCATTCCGCCTAATAAATTTAAAATAGTGGTTTTACCTGCACCTGAAGGACCAACAATTACACAAAATTCTTTTTCATTTATAGTAAATGAAACCTCATCATTAGCTAATATTTCTTGACTTCCAGCATAATATTTTTTTACAACCTTATCAAATGTTACAAAACTCATCAAAAACCACTCCTCAGTATAAAAATAATATAAATTTATTTTATCATAAAATTATATAAATAGTAGTATTAATTTTTGTTATCAACATAAAATTTTATGAGGTGAATTATTATTATGAAAAAAATATATATACTTATTCTTATTTTAACTTATTTTATTTTTTTATTTTCTGTAAAAGCTGTTAATACATCTAACAAAATAACAATATATATTGACGCAGGCCATGGTGGAATTGATGGTGGAGCAGTAATTAATAATATAAAAGAATCTAATATCACTTTAGATATTGTATTAAAAATAAAGGAAGTATTTGAAGAAAATAAAATCAAAGTTATTTTAACCAGAACAATAGACTGTGATTTTGGTGGTATACCTTTTAATAAAAAAAAAGATATGCTTTACAGAATTAATAAAATAAATAATTCTAATGCTATCTTAGCAATTTCTATTCATTTAAATAAATTTAGTATAGAAAAATATAGAGGTGCTCAAATATTTTATAGTAACGTTAACGAACATAATAAAATATTAGCTTCTAGTTTAAAGAAAAATATTGAATATACATTAAAAAACACAAATAGAGAAATTGTTTATAGAAATAATATATACCTTTTAAACAAGGTTATTATTCCCTGTTGTATTATAGAATGTGGATTCATGTCAAATAAAGAAGAGCTAGCTTTATTATTGACTGAAGATTATCAATATAAGCTAGCTCATGCATTATTATATGGAATACAAAGTTTTATTCCTATTTTAATATAAATTATTCTTCTAAACTACTTTTTTTTGAAAGTCCTACAACATTATTAACAGGAACACTAAATACTATTCCCTGAGCTTCGGTATTTAATCCAACCTCTTTATATAAAGCATGTAAGATATTATCCTTAATAGAACTATCGATTAATATTAATACAATTTCTTTTTCCGGTTGAATTGAAATATTAAATAATTTTTCTGCTTCTTCTTTAGCTGTTCCACGAGCATTTAAAACAGTACCACCACCAGCACCACATTCTCTTGCTGCTGACATAACACTATCTGAAAAACCTGCATCAACAATACAAAAAATAACCTCGTATTGTCCCATTTAAATCACTCCTTTATTTTCATAATTATTACATAAAAATTGATAAATTAATACACCAATCATTGAAGATATCGGAATAGTAAAAGCAATTCCCTTACCATTTTTTGTTTTAAAATATTTATCCTCATAATCAGCTAATATTTTTTTTACATTTTCTTCTTTAACAATACTAAATATTATTGCCTTTCCCATTTGTGAAAGACCTAAATATTGTTGTATTTCTGAAGGAGCTGTTCCTTTTCCAAATATAACTGTTTGTAAATTAACCTCATATCCTTCTAAAGTATCTAAATAAAAATCAGCCTTTGATCTATCAACGATAGTAACTAAAATATTTAGTTTTTTAGGAGCAGTCAAACCATCATCTTTTTTTACAACAGTAGTTTTTCTTTGCCTTTTTTTTACTATTTTTTCTTCTGCCATATTAAACCTCACATAAAATGAATGATTTGTTCATCATCAGCACTAACAATCTTTTTCATTCTTGTCTTTTCTTTCATACGTTTTACAAACACAGCCTTAAATCCTAAAAGTTGTATTGTAATAAGTGGAGTCATAGCAACCATTGCAACGATACCAAACGAATCACTTAAAACTTTATCAGCATTACCATATATAGAAACACAAGCACCTATTGCAAAAGGTAAGATAAAGCTAGATGTCAAAGGACCTGAGGCAACACCACCAGAGTCAAATGCTATTGCTGTATACATTTTAGGTACAAAAAATGATAATCCTAAAGATATAAAATATCCTGGAATTATATAATATAAAATTGAAAAATCAAATACTATTCTAATCATTGAAAGACCTATAGATATACCCACACCTATAGCAAGAGCAATAAGCATAGCTTTTTTTGATACACCACCATTTGTAACTTCTTCTACCTGCTTATTTAATACATGAACTGCTGGTTCAGCTAATACAACAACAAATCCTAAAATAAATCCAAAACATATTATATATATAGGATTAAAGTTTGCAATACTTTTACCCATTATATATCCAATAGGTAAAAATCCTATATTAACAGCAGTTAAAAATATAACAAGTCCAGCAAATGTATAAAGAATCCCAATTCCTATTTGAATAAGTTTCTTTCTTGGAAGCTTTATGAATATTAATTCAATAATCATAAAAAATATTACAATTAATCCTAAAGCTAACAATACTTCTTTTGAAACTGAACCTAATGTTTTAAAAAATGTATTAAAAAAATCTAGGTTTACACTATAAGAAGGATCTGCATAAGGTATATCACCTTTCATAGTAGCTCCTAAAATTAATACCGCTAAAATAGGACCAATAGAACATAAAGCTATTAAACCAAAACTATTTTCACTAGCATTTCTACCACCAATTGTTGAGGCAACACCTACACCAAGCGCCATAATAAATGGAACAGTTATAGGTCCTGTTGTCACCCCACCTGAATCAAATGATAAAGATAAAAAATCACCGTTACCACTTAATATAACAAGTGATGCAAAAGCAAACATTAGCATATAAAAAAACATAAGCATAAAAGATAAATCTTTTTTAAATATAATTTTCAAAACAGCTAATACTAAAAACAAACCTACTCCAACACCGACTGAAACAGTTAATAATGTTGGATTTATAACAGCTGATACCTGAGATGCAAGTACAGATAAATCCGGTTCAGCGATAGTAATTAAAAGCCCCATCATAAAACAAACTATAACAATGATTTTAATCTTTTTAGATTTCATTAATGAAGCTCCAACCTGTTCTCCCATTGGTTGCATCGCCATATCCGCACCTAAATTAAATAATCCGATACCTAAAATAAGTAATATGGCTGATACTATAAATACTAATAATTCATAATTAGTTAAATTAACCAGTGGTGTGAAATATAATATTAATACAATTAATGTAACAGGAAGAACTGATATTAATGCTTCTTTAATTTTTAACCATAATGATTTTAACAAAATATCAACTCCTATTCTATTTTCATTTTAACAAAAAAAATTATTAATATCAAGAAAAGTTATTATATTCTTTATATAAATTAATAATTTGATTTAATTCATTTAAATCAACATAATCAAGATTATGAAGTATGGCATCTAAAGCTCTAGCTTCGCTCTTCTTTAAACCACTATCAAGTAATTTAAACGATAATTCATTTTCAATTGACTTTAAAGAAATTTTATTTTTAAAACCTAATTGTTTCTTATTTATACCGCCAGATAAACAAAATAATTTTGAATATAATTGATTTTTTTGTTTAACATTAATATACTTTTCTTCATCATTTGCCATAATACCAACAGCACATACACTATCTATTTTAAATCTTAAAACAGAATCGTATTTCATTATTTTATCTTCCTTAAGCCAACTAATAAAAATAATACTACTTTTCTTAGGCAAAACCTTTTTTGCTTTTTTTATAGTATAAAGTGGTAAATTTAATTTATTTGATAATTCCTTAGCATAAACTAAACTATGACCACATTTTGAATAATAAACAATTGCTTCTACCATAATAATCCTCCTTTTTTTTAATTATACATTAAAATTAATAAAATAAAAATATTTTAATGAAAAATAACTATATTTAATATATAATAAAATATGAGGTGTTTTAAAAATGATTAAATATATTAATTTATACTTACCAATAAGTAATAAAGAAATTAGAATTGAAATATCACTACCTAAAAATTATAATAGAAATATGAAATGTGATACCATATACCTTTTAGACGGACAAAATGCATTTTTAGATAAAAATGCAACATTTAAAAGGTCTATTCGTGCTACTAAACATTTCGATTATATTTCAAATGTTACAAATCAAAATATAATTGGCATAGGAATCTATAATACTCCAACAGAAATGGGTAGAATAAATGAATACACGCCATTTAAGATTACTAATAAAGAATTTAGTCAGTGGTCTTTCAATGATACTTCTATTTGTCATAATTTTTGTGATGATTTAATAAAAACAATAATTCCTTATATTGATGCTAATTATAATACAACTAAAAATAGATATATTTATGGTTCTTCTTTAGCTGCAATGACTGCTATATATTTAGGATATAAATATAATAAATTTAAAGGTATCGCAGCTTTTTCAACAGCAACATTTATTTGCCAAGATGCTGTTAATGATTTTATAAACAATAATTTTAAAAAATCAATTAAATTATTTTTATATGTCGGAAAAAAAGAATCTTCTGATGGTTCTAATAATGATATATATTATAATACAAGTTTAGATTTATATAAATTAATCAAATCAAAAAATGGTAATGTAAGATTAGTTGTTAGTGAAAAAGGAATTCACTGTGAAAAAACTTGGGAATCACAATTATTAGATTTTCTAAGCTTTATATATTTTGATGAAATAATATATAAATATTAATTGCTAACCTCTATAAAAAAATTAAAAAAAGATTACTCAATAGCTAATAATAATGTAAAAGTGATATTTCTCTTTATCTAAATTTCTATAATAAAAAACACTAAAATTAAAAGCTTTAGTGTTTTTTTATTATATTTATCTATTTTATTTTCATAAACTTTATATCTTGTAAAAAAAGGAAAAAAAAGGTCTGACACTAAACGTATCAAACCGATGTTTTTAAATGGCAAAACGCTTTACAAAAAATACAATACTAATATAATCGTTTAATAACTGCATACTCTTTAGTATAAATCGTTTAATAGTTGCATACCCCCTATGGCATATCGTTTAATAATGCATACCCTTACAAAGTAAAAGAAAACCACCCAGCTTTTAATTGCAGGATGGTTAATTATATATTGCAAAGATGGTCTATTTTGATACTTCTTCGCACCGTACAAAAAAAACATCCACACTCTTTTTCTAATTTATGTCTACTTTTTTTACTATTGCATTTATAAAATTACCCTTG